>DATGSR010000124.1:0-35325 GCA_035302405.1 Beutenbergiaceae bacterium | reverse complement strand
CGGGCAGGACGCCGAGTTCTCCGCCTCCGGCACCGTCATCACCTTCCGCGGGTTCCTCGCCGCCTACGAGGAGGGCCGCGACGCCGCCCGCTATGAGGACAAGGACGGCGGCACCGACCGTCTGCCGCAGGTGGCCACCGGAGACGGGCTCACCGCGCAGGAACTTCTCGCCGACGGTCACGAGACCACCCCGCCGCCCCGGTACACCGAGGCGAGCCTGGTCAAGGCCCTGGAGGAGCGCGGCATCGGCCGGCCCTCCACCTACGCCTCCACCATTTCGGTGATCACCGATCGCGGGTACGTGCTGCGCCGCGGTCAGGCGCTGGTGCCCAGTTGGTTGGCGTTCTCGGTGGTGCGGCTGCTGGAGGCACACTTCGAACGGTTGGTGGACTACGACTTCACCGCCGGGATGGAGGCGGACCTGGACCGGATCGCCGCCGGCGAGGAGGACCGGGTGGATTGGCTCACCGGGTTCTACTTCGGCCGCAACGGCGATGAGGGCCTCAAGGCACTGGTGGAAGATCTGGGTGATATCGACGCCCGGGAGATCAACTCCATCGACATCGGCGAGGGGATCACGCTGCGGGTGGGCAGGTACGGCCCGTACCTGGAGCGCAGCGCGCCGGCCGACGGCGAGGCCGCCGAGGGCGGTAGCGGCACCTCCACCGGTGGCGCCTCTGAAAAGGACGCATCGGCGCAGGCGGCCAAACCGTTGCGGGCCAGCGTTCCCGACGACGTGGCACCCGATGAACTCACCGTCGAGAAGGCCAAGGAGATCCTCGAGACGGCCTCCGACGGGGACCGGGAACTGGGCGTTCACCCGGAGACCGGACGGACGATCGTAGCCAAATCAGGACGGTTCGGCCCCTACGTCGTCGAGGAACTGCCGGAGGACGCCCCCAAGACCAAGGGCGGCAAGAAGGTCCGGCCGCGCACGTCGTCGTTGTTCAAGGACATGGACCTGGCCACCATCGACCTGGACACCGCGGTGAAGTTGCTGTCCCTGCCGCGGTTGGTGGGCACCGATCCGGAGTCCGGGGAGGAGATCTACGCCCACAACGGTCGGTACGGCCCGTACCTGAAGAAGGGCACCGACTCCCGCTCCCTGGACGATGAGTACCAGTTGTTCGACGTCACCGTCGAGAAGGCTCAGGAACTGTTCGCCCAACCCAAACGGCGTGGTCGGGCGGCCGCGGCGCCGCTGCGGGAGCTGGGCGAGGACCCGGCCTCCGGCAAGCCGGTGGTGGTCAAGGACGGCCGGTTCGGCCCCTACGTCACCGACGGCACCACCAACGCCACCTTGCGCAAGGGCGATGAGGTCGAAACCGTCACCCCCGAGCGCGCCTACGAACTGCTCGCGGAGAAACGCGCCAAGGGGCCGGCCAAGAAGCCCGCCCGGCGCTCGACGGCGAAGAAGCCCGCTGCGAAGTCGGGGTCGAAGTCCACCGCGAAGAAACCCGCGGCGAAGAAGTAGGTCGCACGCGCCGTCCGATCCAGATGGAACTGGCGGCGGCGGTAAGGAGCCCACATTGGGGAATGACGACGGGGTGAGGTTGCCCGGCCCGGCCGATCCGCACCACGCTCCGCCGTTGGCGTGGGGCATTCTCGGCCCAGGCCGGATCGCGGCCCGGTTTGCCACCGACGTGCCCACCCACTCCTCCGGCACCGTGGCCGCAGTCGGATCCCGGGACCACACCCGTGCGGAGGCCTTCGCGGGCCGCTTCGGGATCGACGCCGCTCATGGTGACTACCGCTCCCTGGTGGAGGACGACCGGGTGGAGGCGGTGTACATCGCCACCCCGCACTCCGAGCACCGCGAACATGCCCTGCTGGCGCTCGGCGCGGGTAAACCGGTGCTGGTGGAGAAGGCCTTCACCAGGAACACCGGTGAGGCCCGGGAGGTGTTCGCCGCGGCGGAGGCGGCCGGGTTGTTCGCGATGGAAGCGATGTGGACCCGGTTCCTGCCGCACATGGTGATCCTGCGGCACCTGCTGGACTCTGGTGATATCGGCCGGGTGCTGTCCGTGACCGCCCATCACGGGCAACGGTTCGACGTGCCACCCGCGCACCGGTTGAAGAACCCCAACCTGGCCGGCGGGGCGATGCTGGATCTGGGGGTCTATCCGGTTTCCCTGGTGCACGACATCCTCGGCAGCCCGGAGACGGTCACCGCGGTGGGGCACCTCACCGAAACCGGTGTGGACGCCGCCGAAGCGGTGATCCTGACCTACCCCGGGGCGCTGGCAACCGTGACCACCACCATGTTGGCCAAACCCCGCAACGATGCGGTCATCACCGGCACCGAGGGCCGGGTCGAGATCGCCCCGGACTTCTTCAGCCCTTCCACGCTGACCGTCTACCCGGTAGATGGCGCGCACCGGACCATCGACCCGCCTGCCGGCTCCGGGTTCGAGTATCAGGCGGCGGAGGCCGCCCGCTGCATCCGGGCGGGATTGACCGAGTCCCCGGTGCTGCCCTGGGAAGAGACCCTGGCCGTGCTGCGAACCATGGACCAGGTTCGCCGCCAACTCGGAGCCGACCTGCCCGGGGAGTATTGACCCAGGACGGAACTGTCGGTGCAGCGGGATACCCTCAGGAGGGTGAGCGGACTGTTCATCTCCTTCGAAGGTGGCGACGGCGCCGGCAAGAGTACCCAGGTGCAGATGCTGGCCGAATGGTTGCGTCGCGTGCACCAGCGAGAGGTGATCTCCACCCGAGAGCCCGGCGGCACCAGGCTGGGCCGGATACTGCGGGAACAACTCTTACACGGCCAGGATCTGGACGCTCGCACCGAGGCGTTGCTGTTCGCCGCCGACCGCGCCCACCACGTGGCCACGGTGATCCGTCCGGCCCTGGCAGCGGGCGCGGTTGTGCTGACCGACCGGTACCTGGATTCCTCCGTCGCGTACCAGGCGGCAGGTAGGGAACTGCCGGCCGACGACGTCGAACGGCTATCCCTGTGGGGCACCAATGGCCTGCTGCCGGAACTCACCGTGTTGCTGGATCTGCCCCCGGAGCACCTTGCGCACCGGCTGGGGGACCAGATCGACCGGATGGAGCGTGCCGGGATGGAATTCCATCGCCGCACCCGCCAGGCGTTCCTGGACCGCGCGGGGGCCGACCCGGGCCGGTGGCTGGTCGTGGATGCCACGTTGTCGCGGGCACAGATCGCCTCACAGGTGCGCACCGCCGTCGAGCCGTTGCTGGACCAGCCTTCCGCGGCCGCCGCAGCAGGGCCTGCCGGCACTGGCGGCGGCATCGCAGCGCCGGGGCAGGTCGGCGGGGCAGGTAACCACCGGGCGGGGGAGGAGCGGTGAGCATCTGGGACTCCCTGGTGGGTCAGGACCGTGTGGTGGACGTGCTGCGCGGCGCCGCCGGAAGAACCTCGGCGATGACCCACGCGTGGCTGATCACCGGGCCGCCCGGCTCGGGACGCTCGGTTGCCGCGCGTGCGTTCGCGGCGGCGCTGCAGGGCGGGCCCGACGGGCAGGACGACCCCGAGGCGGCCGGCCAAGTGCAGGCCGGCACACACCCGGACGTGCGCGTACTGGCCACCGACAAAGTTGTGATCTCCATCAAGGAGGCCCGGGAACTGGTGTCCCTTGCCCAGCGCGCCCCTTCCCAGGGCCGGTGGCGGGTGATCATCATCGAGGACGCCGACCGGATGGGCGAGCAGACGGGCAATGTGCTGCTGAAGGCCATCGAGGAACCGCCACCGCGCACGGTGTGGCTGCTGTGTGCCCCCAGCCCGCAGGACGTGCTCGTGACGATCCGGTCCCGGTGCCGTTCGGTGAACCTGCGCATCCCACCGGCACAGGCGGTGGCTGACTTGCTCGTGCGCCGAGACGGCATCGACCCCGAGACGGCCCTGGAGTGCGCCCACGAGGCGCAGAGCCACGTGGGCGTCGCCCGGCGGCTTGCGACCCACCCGCCGGCGCGACAGTTTCGCCGCTCGGTACTGGAACTCGCCTCCCAGATCCGCGGCGTGGGCGATGCGGTGCTCGCCGCCGGCCGGCTCGTGGACGCCGCCACCGAGCAGGCCCAGGAGGCCACCGCCGAGCGCGACGCGCAGGAGAAGGGGGAACTGCTGCGCTCCTTGGGCGCCGAGGAAGCGGGCGGCCGGTTGCCGCCGGCGGTGCGTTCCCAACTGCGGCAGTTGGAGGAGGAGCAGAAGCGCCGGTCGCGGCGGGCGCTGCTGGACGTGCTCGACCGAGCCCTGGTGGACCTGCTGTCCTTCTACCGGGACGTGCTCGTGGTGCAGTTCGGCGCGGAGGTCGCGCTCATCAACGCCGCCGCGGGTCCGATGGTGCGGCAGGTAGCAGCGGCCAGCACCCCGGAGGTGACGCTGCACCGGCTGGATGCCGTGAACCACGCCCGCAACCGCCTGAGTAGCAACGCGGCACCGTTGTTGACGGTCGAGGCGATGGCGGTGGCGCTTCGCCCGCAAGCCGAACCGGCCGCCCAGTGATTCCGGTGCGCCCGGTGGGGCCCGGTGCGCCCGGTGGGGCAGTCGCGACCGGTGGGTGCATCGCGACCGGTTGGTGCGTCGCGACCGTCACTCCACTTCCGTTACTGAGGCCATTGCGCCATGCGCCGGTCCCGTAGGCTCATCAGGTGCCCTACTCCCTGCGCGCCCGCACCCGGGTGCTCGTGCTGCTCGCGGGCCTGCTGATGCTTGCCGGTTGCGCGCCCGCTCCGATGCTGCAACCACCCGAGGTCGCCCAGCCGGAACTCACCGCTCCGCCGCTGGCGCCGCCGTCGAACCTGCAGCAGTTCTACGAACAGGAACTGGACTGGAGCGAATGCGGGCCTCGTCATGAGTGCACGGAGATGACCGTTCCGATGGACTATGCCGACCCCGACGGGGCGACCGTGCAGATCGCGGTCAAGGTTGCTCGCGCAACCGGAGAGTCCCGGGGCGCGCTGGTGAGCAACCCCGGCGGGCCGGGCGGGTCGGGGTTGGAGCACGTGGACGCAGCTGATTCGATGTTCTCTGCCGCGGTGCTGGAGAACTTCGACGTGGTGGGCTTCGACCCGCGCGGGGTGGGGGAGTCCGACGCGGTGCGCTGCTTCGATTCCGCGGAACTGGACGAGTACTACGCGACGTTGATCGACCCCTACAGCAACTCCGGATGGCAGACCCTCCTGGAGGAGCAGACCGCCTACGGTGAGGCCTGCCTGGAGCGCACCGGCCCGCTGTTGGGCCACGTGGACACCGCCAGCACCGCCCGCGACATGGACGTGCTGCGAGCCCTGCTCGGGGAACAGACCCTGACCTATCTCGGGTATTCCTATGGCACCTACCTGGGCGCGGTGTATGCCGAGTTGTTCCCTGGCAACGTGGGCACGTTCGTGCTCGATTCCGCGATGGACCCCTCTCTCAGTTACACCGAGGTCGTCCGCGGGCAAGTGGGGGGATTCGACCTGGCGTACCGCTCCTATCTGCAGGACTGCCTCGCCGGGGCGGGGTGCCCGTTCGATGGTGGCGTGGACGAGGCGATGCAAGATACCCAGGATCTGCTCACCGCGCTCAGTTCCGACCCGGTCGACACCGACGACCCGGACCGCCCGCTGACCGACGCCGACCTGTTCAACGCGATCATCATCTCCCTGTACAGCGTGGACACCTGGCCGCTGCTCACCGAGGCGATCTCCTTACTGGTGGACCAGGACGATCCGTCCCTGACCCGGACGTTGTCGGACTTCGCGATGGAACGCGATGAGGACGGGCAGTACCCGCCCGATGAGGGCGCGTTCCAGGCCATCAACTGCTTGGACTACCCGATGACGGAGCCCGACCAGCAGGAACTGGTCGAGGAGGCCGAGCACCTGGAGGGGGTGTCCGAACTTTTCGGGCCCTATCAGGCGTTCGGTGAGGTGGGATGCGGCACCTGGCCGGTGGAGACCGACGCCACCCGCGCCCCCATCGCTGCTGCGGGCACGCCGCCCATCCTGGTGATCGGCGTGACGCGCGACCCGGCAACGCCGTATGAGTGGGCCGAGGCGTTGGCCGATCAGTTGGAGTCCGGTGTGCTGTTGTCGTATGACGGCGACGGGCACGGAGCCTATGGAACGGGCAACTCCTGCGTGCACGATCTGGTGGACGCGTTCTTGTTGGAAGGCCAGGTGCCGGACCACGGCACGCAATGCTGATGCATCGGGTGTGATGCGCCCGACGGCGAACGGGCGCCGATCGTTTTGAATCCGCCCGGAGTGGGCGGGTACAGTGGGACCGCCCCGATTCGGCACAGACCGGGGCGCTAGCCGCCTTAGCTCAGTCGGCAGAGCGATTCACTCGTAATGAATAGGTCGTGGGTTCGATTCCCACAGGCGGCTCTCCTGTCTTGGGTCGCGACACCGTTGACATACGGTGTCGCGAGTCAGGGTGTTCTGTGTGAGTTCAGCGTCGGGGACGTTGGCAGCCCATGCCAGGGCCGAGGTCGTGCGCGAGACCAGGAATATGTAGCGTGTCATGAGCCGGTAAAACGCTTGGAGCAGCGGTTCACCGTCTCCCCACGCACTCGCACGTCAACGCTCGCCAAGGTGTCGCTGCCAGAACTCGTCAGCGGCCCAATCTTCCGGTACTCCCATGCCCCGAAGATTCATGGGCGGGCGCGTGCTGAGGAGTTCGTTGAGTCGTCGTGCCCAACTACTGTGGGGCGACACTGAGTCCAATACTGACTGCAATGAGACCAGCACAGGATAGAGACGTTTCCTCGACCGCTCGGGGAGACTTTGCTCGCGCTTCAGCCAGGGAATTGTCGAGGAATTAGGGATCGCTGGGTAGACGCCCAGGCCGACGTTCCACAGTCGGCCGTGGTGGGCGCAGATGTTGCGCACGCGGACATATGTCTGCGCCCACGACGCGAGCACCGGCGCGGTCAAGCCGATGCTTCGGGCGATTGCGGTTCTGTCAGCCCGCCGCTTCAGGTTCCGGTAGGCGCTGGACAGTTGGCCGATGGTCAGCATTTCGACCATGAGCCATGAGGGCGGCAATTCGGGCGTGCCGTAGGTCGTGAGGTAGTGCTCGAGGGCCGAGCGATGAACCAACGAGTCCTCCCCGGCGTCCGGCGTTCCACGCAGCCGCCCTACACAGAGGCCCCGGACTGTCCGAAGGAGCCCGTCGTGCTTACCGGCATGGACGAAGTGCGAAGCGTTTACGTACCAGTGCGGGTCGTGATACGTCGTCGACATGTGGTCGGTCAATGCTGCACGGAGGGCGACTTCAAAGCGCTCGACGGAATCCATGATTAGTAGCCGTAGTGCACGGTCGAAGACGTAGAGATCGAGCACATCATCGAATGTGGTCCCCTCCCGCAGGAGATGATCGGGCCGGCTCCGTTGGAAGGGGATCGTGTACGGGGAGAGCCGGTAGTACCCGACGTGCTGTAGGTACCGGCGAGCTCGGTCCCGGTCGGGAACTTCGAGGCCGCGCTCGATGAGGCGGTCCACGAGGGCGTCGAGACTCAGCGGAGGCTTGTCGTAGTGGAGCGAGCCGCGTGGCCACTGTGGTCGGGGCATCGGTGCTCCTGACGAGTCCTGGCAGAGAAAATCCCCCAAGTGCGCATCGTTGAGAGGCGTGGGGGATGTAGTACACGCACATTAACACGTCTCCCTTGGCGTGCGAGCCGTATAAGTCGCGCGGCTCCGCATCCTTGGCAGCGGGCTAGGACTCGGGTTCCTATATAAGCGCGAACAGTTTTCGGTCTTGCGCTTCATAGCCCAGTTTCCGACACACGGTGCGTGGCCCGAGTTACTCGGGCAGCCAACGCGACGAGAAGCGCTGCGACATGCGGGACGTACTTCAGATCGAATTCACTGGCAGTTCTGCGCAGTAAGCGGCATTGGTCCTCGCGAGTCGCGTGCCGATCAGCCAGAGTCTCGGTGCGACTAACACCGCAGTGTAGTGCCACCAATGCGCGCCTCACCGACGCTAGCCGACTACGCTCTTATGAACGCGCTCCTATGGACGCGCCGATGTGGTCGGCGACATATCGAACCTCAATCGAGTAGGACGGCCAGCGAAGTGGGCATCCCGGGCAACTCCAGGTTTGACTCGCCCGGTGACCAGGGAGAGCAACCAGCGGCGTTGGAGTACTCCTTCGTTGAGACAGCCGGCGGCGTGGTCACGGTCGAGGTAGCCGGCGACGCGCAGGTCCTCGCCGATGCCCTCGCGGACAGCGTGGGCACACGGCCACCCAAGGGCGCCCCGCAGGATGGTCCCTCGACCTATTGGATCGACCGAGCGCTGGCTCGGCTGCACACGCCACCGGCCGGGCCCCGCGAAGCGGTCATCGCCTCCGGCAACACCACCCACCTGTTGTTGAACGATGGCGTCATCGAAGCCAGATACAACTTCGATCCGCCGGACAGCGAGGATGTCGATGCGGTCCCCTCGCCCGAACTGATCAAACTGTTGGAACATTGGCGCAGGCGGGTCCTCGAACTCGACTCCGATGCCGCTCGGCGCATGCCCGCACCGGCTCCGGGGCGTTCGTCAGGGAGCGCCGGACTTACAGATCGGCACCGGTGAGTTGTGCACTGACCCGCCAGAGCCACCGTTGGAAATCGTCGTCATAAGCCTGGGACAACGCGCGGGTCGGTTCGGTTCCGGAGAAGTACGCGCCGGTCACCCCGGCCACATCGTCGGCCTCGATGAGGCGCTGTGTTGCGGCCACCCCGGTGGCCAGGTCATCCACGATGTGCCCGTAGCCCTCCTTGACCATCCGGGTGGGCATCAACGTGGCCGGGTGGAGGCTGTTCACGGTGACCTGCTCGGCCGGTAGCCGCTGCGCCAGCACGAAACCGCAGGTGATCATCGCAAACTTGCTCTGGGCGTAGGCGCGGGAACCGGTGTAACCCTGTTCCAGTTGCAAGTCGGTGCGGTCGATCGGTTGCTGGGCGCCCGAGGCCACATGGACAATCCGGCTGGGCGCGCCGGCGCGCAGCAGGGGCAGCAGGTCCAGGCTGAGAGCGAAGGGCGCGAGGTGGTTGACGGCCAGGCGCAACTCATTGCCATCGGCGGAGACCTCCCGCCGGCCCGTGGCACCCTTGCCAATCCCGGCGTTGTTGACTAGCACGCTCAGGTGATCGGCCATGTCCGCCACCTGGCGGGCCAGCCCGCGTACCTGGGACAGATCCGCCAGGTCAGCGTGCACCGTGTCGATAATCGCGGCTGCCCCCGCCAAGTCGGTGCGGAACTCCTCCAACTTGCCCCGGTCCCGCCCGTGCAGGATCAACCGTCCCGGAGACGTGCTGAGGGCGCGTGCCAACCCATACCCCAAGCCGCTGGTGGCCCCGGTGATCAAGATCGTACGTTCAGTCATCGTCTACTCCCTCCGGCTGCCGTCACGTTCTTGCCCGCTGCACCCGCATCGATCCTGCCACTGCGGCCCCTGCGCGCTAGTCAGGCAGGCGCCCGCTTTACGGCTCAACGAGCGGGATCGCAGCAGCGCGCTTACTCTGAAATCAGGCAGCCACGAGAGAGGAAGACATCGATGGGAATCGGCGACAAGATCAGCAACAAGGCCCAGGAGGCCAAGGGCAAGGTGAAGGAAAGCGTCGGCGAGGCAACCGACAACCGTGACCTGGAGGCCGAGGGCAAGAAGGACCAGGCCGCCGCGGACGTCAAGCAGGCCGGCGAGAACGTGAAGGACGCCGCCAGGGACGCCACGGACAGGCGCTAAGCCCCCGAGTTCTCAGGGCCGGTGATGCGGGAGGGCGCGTCACCGGCCCTTTCCATGTGCGGCCATCGGCGTTGCGCGCACGCGCAAGTCGGCCCCTGATGTGCACGGAGGGGTCGGTCCATTCACCGGCGCACACCCCGCTGGCGCACCGGCGCACACCGCGCTGGCGCACCGGCGCACACTGCGCTGGCGCACCCGGCGCACACCGCGCCGCCGCTCGCTCGATCAGCCCACCGAGGTGGGTTCGGGCTGCGCTTGGTCCACATGGGTGGGTGCCGGACCGCACAGGCGGATGAAGGCGCCCAGATCGGCGAGTTGCTCCGGCCGGTACGGCAGCGTGTCGGTCAGGTCCGGGGAGCGCACGATCACCGCCCGCCACAGCCCGCGGGAGATTGCCACGTTTACCCGGTTGCGGTTGAGCACGAACTCCATCCCTCGCGGGGCCTCCTGGACCGCCGAGACGGTCGTGGACAGGATCGCCACCGGGGCCTGTTGACCCTGGAACTTGTCCACCGTGCCCACCGGCACCTGGTCCAACCCGGCCGCATCCAAGGTGTCCCGGATCAACTGGACCTGGGCGTTGTAGGGGGCCACCACCAGCACGTCCCGCTGACCCAGCGGCCGCGGCGGGCGGCCGGCCGACTCCTGCCACGGCAACCCCAGATGTGCACGCACCACGGCCAGGACCTCCCGAGCCTCCTCCACCGAGGACGTGGTGTTGCCGCTGTGGGTGACGTACCGGCACTCCACCCCCGGCGGCGAGCCCTCCAAGTGCCGCTGAGCGGTCACCGGCGCGGGCTGCAACCGGCCCGCGTAGGCCAGGTGGGAGACCGCCTCGCACAACGCCGGATGCATGCGCCAAGTACGGGCCAGGAAGTAGCCCAGGTGCGCCGGCAGCACCGAGGCGTGCTGGGACAACCAACCAAGCGCCGAGACGTCCACCGGCTGGGGATGGGTGCCCTGGCTGACCTGGGGCAGCTGCTGCGGGTCGCCCAGCAGTAACAACCGGCTGGTGGCCCGGGTCACCGCCAGGGTGTTGGCCAAGGAGAACTGCCCCGCTTCATCAATCACCAGCAGGTCCAACGCACCCGGCGCCACGGCTTTGCCCGTCATGGTCCACGCCGTGCCGCCGATGAGGATGCCCCCGGACTCGGCGAGCGCGGCGGCCACATGCTCGTTGCTGGTGCCCCCGCGCCATGGCACCTGCCGCCTGCCGCGGACCGGTTTGGCCACCCGCTCCGGGGGCACCCCGGCGTCGATCGCGGCGGCGAGCAAGTTCTCCACCACCGCGTGGGACTGGGCCACCACCCCGATCTTCCAGCCCTGCTCGATGAGCGCGGCGATGACCCGGGCGCCTACATAGGTCTTGCCCGACCCCGGCGGGCCCTGCACCGCCAGGTAGGAGCGGTCCAGGTCTGCGGTTGCCCGGGTGATTGCCGCCACGTAGTCGTCCTCGCGGACCAGTGGCAACGCGCCCAGGCTGGCTAGGCGCGGGGGCCGGCGGCACAACACATCCAACCCCGGGTGCGCGGGCACCTGGGGGAGGGCCTCGGCGACATCGGTCGCCAGATCCGCCAGCGCCTCCTGTAAGGACTTGGTGTTCACCGGCGCATCGGGGGTCAGGGCCATCGGCAATTGGTCATAGGGGTGCATCCCTGTGGGCAGGGATTCGGCGTAGGTGATCGTGGCCGACTCCGCCCCCACGTGCACCTGCAGCACCTCCCCGCCGAACACCCCGCCACGGCGGTTGCCGCCCCGGTCGGGCATGCCCTCCGGGAGAGGCCGGTCGAACATCCGGTACATCTTCTGCCCCGGGCGGATCAGCGACCCGTCGGCCAACGTGCCGTGCAACTCGACCACGCGGCGGGGCTGCTGGCGCGGTTCTGCTTCCCAGTCGCTCAACACTCGGCCCGATTCGGTGATGAACACATCACGGGTCTGGGCCCAGTCCGCCGGCGGGACGTTCAACCGGTCGAAGTGGGCCCACCAGAACTGTTTGTCCTCCCGCCGGTGGTACCCCACCGCCGCGGCGACCATTGCCAGTGCCTGTTCCTCGGCGCTGAGGTCCCGCCCCTCGCGTTTGGCCTGCGCGGCACGGGCATGGACCAGGTCTTCGATCGCCTGCTCCTGGGGGAGCGGCTCCACCTCGCGCAGTTCCTCCGGCTCCTCCTCCGGCTGCTGCCCCAACGCCACGCCGCGCTCACCGGCTCGGGCCAGTAACCAGTTCCGCAGGCCCAGGGTGGAGCGGCAGTCGTAGTGGTTGTAGTCCACGATCGAGGCGAGCAGTTCCTCGGCCTGGCCGATCTGGCCGGTGTCGCGAGCCAGGCAGTAGTTGGCATAGGCCACGGTGGAGGCTCCGCCTTCGGTGACGTCCCCGCTGCGTAGTTCATCGCCCATGTACAGCGGTTCCAGGGCCTTCAGCCCGTAGGACTTCGAGGACAGCCGCAGCGAGGTCTGCACCACCTCGTACAGGTCCACCAGCACACCCTCGCGCAACAACTCGTCGACGGCGTCCTCGCCCAGGGTGTGCTGCAGGGACAGCCGGCGCAGCGCCGACTTCTCATAGGCGGCGTAGTGATAGATGCGCATGTCCGGGTAGGTCGCCCGGCGCCGGGCGATGTAGTCCAGGAACTCCAGCAGCGCCTGCCCCTCTTCGGCCCGGCTGTGGGCCAGGAACGTGCGGAACACCGGCGCTGCGCCGCCCACCGGAGCCTCCAGCACCCCGAACAGGTACTCCAGGCCCCACACCCCCTGCTCGTCCTGCCACAGCGGGTCGCCCTCGAAGTCGAAGAACACATCCCCCGGGCTGGGTTCGGGCAGGCTGCCCAAGGTGTGTTCGGGGAGCACCCGGTAGGCGAGCGTGCGCACACCACCGGGAGCACCGTCGTCGGGCACCTGCACCTGCCCGTCCGGCTCGACCAGCCCCGCCTGCATCCGGGCCTGGTCACGCAAGCGGTAAGCCACCGTGCCTGGCTCGGCCTCGGACCGGGCCAGGTCGGTGATGGTGCGAATGCCCTGAGCGCGCAGTTTGCGCCGGCGCGGCACGCTCACCCGGTGCACGCCCAGCACATCGTCGTGCAGCCCGACCTGCTCGGCGCAGTAGTCACACCGCCCGCAGATCACCAGGTTGTCCTGGTTCCAGTCCACCGCGTCCGGTTGGCCCCGGTGGGCCTCGGTGAGGTCCAGTACCCGGTTGCGCCGCTCGGTGAATACCGGCAGCAACTCGGCCAGGTCGAAACTGGCGTGGGTGCGGTCCCCGAGCACCAGGGTGGCCTCAGGGGCCACCGGCACCCCGGCGGCGTGTAACTGATCGGCGTAGGCGGCCAGTTGCAGTAGCGCCTCGGTCTTGGCGCGCCGCGCGAGTTTGGAGTCCCACACCGCGTACGCTCCGTCGTCGGTGCGCACCAGGAAGTCCGAGCGGCCGTGGAAGAGCCCGTCGAAGAATGTCGCCTGGAACACCACGTCGGAGCCTTGGGCCAGCACCTGCAGGGTGTGGTCGTGGGCGGCTTGCAGCCCGGCGCGGGTGAATGGCAGGGGTACCGGGGGAATCTCGGCCACATCGGGGTACCGGGTGCGTAGATCCTGCAGCACCTGGCGTTCGTGCTCATCGCCCAGGTCCGCGGCGCGCCGCAGCATCTCATCCTCGGGGAATTCGGCCTTCGGTGCGCGGCCGAGTTTCTCATCGAGGATGCGCAGCAACTGGTACTCACAGCGCGCGGCGAGTACGACGTCGCTGGCGGTGATGATCAAGTCCGGCGCCGCCGCGCCCTGGTCCAGTAGGAACACCCGTCCCGCCTCCTGCAGTGGTGATGGCCACTCCAGTGTCTATCAACGCCCGCCCACATCGGACCGCGGGCGGATGTGGGACGACCCGCCGACCGCATCCGCGACCTCCCGGTCGAACCGCACCCCGCTACCTGAACAGCCCGGCCTTGCCGGTGCAATAAGGTCACCTGAGCCGGCGTCCTCGCCGGCCCGTCCGTCTGTACCCCTTCGCACCTGTGCCACCGAAAGCAGCCGATGCCACCTGACGTCACCGACGAACAGTGGTTCGACGCCGTCTTCACCGCGCATGCGACTGCGGTGCACCGGTACTTCCTGCGCCGCGCGCCCGCGCAGGATGCCGAGGACCTCACCGCCGATGTGCTGGCTACCGCCTGGCGCCGCCGGGAGGACGTGCCCCGTGGCCATGAACTGCCGTGGCTGTACCGCACCGCCGGGTTCGTGCTGGCCAACCACCGGCGCAAGCACCGGCCCGAACCGGTGGATGTGACCGAAACCCCTCTCACCGACGCCGGAGCCGACCCAGCGGCGCAGGCCACCGATACCCAGATGGTGCAGGCGGTGCTGGCCCAGTTGCGCCCCCGGGAGCGGGAGGTGCTGATGTTGCACGCGTGGGAGGGGCTCGACGGCGCACAACTCGCCGAGGCGTTGGGGTTGAGCAGGGGCGGTGCGGCCGCGGCGCTGAGCCGTGCGCGGGCCAAGTTGCGGCAGGTCTGGGGGGAGATGGAATGAAACACCAGCACCCCTCGGCACATAGACCATCAGTGAGGGAAGGATCGCAGCGATGACCCCGGGCACCCCGGAGGGCCACGGCACCCCGGAGGACCACCACGGTGCGTCCCCGGAGGATGCCGCGGACGAGGCTGCCCTGGAACGACTGCGCGGTGCGGACCCGGCCCGGGACGCCCAGGTGGACATGGCGGCGCTGCGGGCCGCGGTAGACCGGCGGATCGCAGATGCCTCCGCCGCCGGTGACGGCGACGCTGAGGCCGGGTCGGTCGATCCCCCCGGCGCGAAGAAACACCCGCAGGAGGACGACGGCGCAGCGGCCCGGGCGGGCCGGACCGGAACTCGACGGGGTTGGGTGGTGGCAGCCGCAGTGGCCACCATGCTCGCGGTAGGAACCGGCGGGTACATCGCAGGCAGCCAAACAGGCCCGACATTCGATTCCGCGGCCGACCATTCCGCTCCGGAGAGCGTGCAGATGACCGACGAGAGTGCCGCTCACCCACCGCCGGAACGCTCCGAGGACACAATGCCGGAAAGCGCCGCACCGACGGACTCCGCGCAGGACGGCGCAAGCGACCAGGACCTGCCAGCAGTACCGGGGCCGATCGCCGACGACGATCCTCGGGTGCTGCCGGTGGAGTTCGTTGATGCCGGGCTGCCGACAGAGGCCCGGCAGGCCGATGCGTGGCTGGTCGACACCACCGGCCCGCACGGTGAGCAGGCCGACCCTGTTCTTCTGGGTGAGTACCCGGTGATCTCCGCGGCTCAGGCCGTGGATCGGTTGGCAGATCCGCGCTTCAACGGCGAGGTGTGGTCCCGGCTGCAGGCCGTCACCGAAGCGGGGCCGGACCGCGAGCCTGCCGCCCTCGAACCCGGCGCCCCCCTCACCTGGCCGGTGGAGCAGATCCGTCTCGTCAGTGCCGCACTCACCGTCGGCGGTTACGAACAGCCCGATGGCACCATGCTGATGGTGCCGATGTGGGACATCGTCGATGACCAGGGTCGTTCGTGGCCGGTGATCGCCGTGGCCGAGGACGCTATGGACTTCACCGCTCCCTGAGGCGGACTTCTTCACTGCCCGCTGGTTCGTCCATCTTTCGGAAACCTCGGCCACCGAGGCCGTGGGCCGTGTCACACTGCGTGGTGTGGTGACACAGGTACGGGATTTCACAGCAGAGTTGCGCAACGCACTGCGCGCCGAGGACGTGCCGCACGGCACGGTGCCCGTGGTGGATGACTCGGCCCGGGTGCGTGCGGAGTATTCCACCGACGCCTCCAACTACCGGGTGGTGCCCCAGGTATTGGTGTTCCCCAGGCATACCGATGAGGTGCTGGCGGCGCTGGAGGTCGCGCGAGCCAACCGGGTGCCGATCACCTCCCGGGGCGGTGGCACCTCGATCGCGGGCAACGCGGTGGGCCCGGGAATGGTGATCGACTTCTCCCAGCATCTGAACCAGATCCTGGAGCTGGACCCCGAGGCGCGCACCGCCCGGGTGCAGCCCGGGGTGATCATGACCTCCCTGCAGCGCGCGGCGGCTCCGCACGGGTTGCGCTTCGGGCCGGACCCCTCCAGTCAGGCCCGGGCCACGCTCGGGGGCATGATCGGCAACAACGCCTGCGGCCCGCACGCGTTGTCCATGGGCCGCACCGCCGATAACACCAGGTCGCTGAAGGTGGTGGACGGCACCGGCCGGGTGTTCGAGGCCGGCTCGGGCGCCGATGCGATGGCGCAGGTGCCGGGCCTGGACGCACTGGTGGCCCAACATCTGGCGTTGATCCGCACCGAGTTCGGCCGGCTGTTCCGGCAAGTCTCGGGGTACTCCGCTGAGCACCTGCTGCCGGAGAACGGGCGGGACCTGGCCAAGTTCCTGGTGGGCACCGAGGGCACGCTGGTGACCGTGCTGGAGGCGACGGTGGATCTGGCGCCCCTGCCCAAGGACCCGGTGCTGCTGGCGCTGGGGTATGAGGACATGGCGGCCGCGGCCGATGCGGTGCCGGCGTTGCTGGCGCACAACCCGCTGGCCGTGGAGGGGTTGGATTCCAGGCTGGTTGACATCCTGCGGGCGCACCGGGGCCCGGAATCCATTCCGCCGCTGCCGAAGGGCAACGGGTGGTTGATGGCCCTGGTGGGCGG
Organism: Beutenbergiaceae bacterium; assembly: GCA_035302405.1. Taxonomy (GTDB): domain Bacteria; phylum Actinomycetota; class Actinomycetes; order Actinomycetales; family Beutenbergiaceae; genus CALKWS01. The sequence goes on along the minus strand of DATGSR010000124.1, from coordinate 18,993 downwards.
GGCCGATGCCGAAGAGGCCCGGGCGAATGCCGAGGCGTTGGCAGCCGATGCGGGCACCGAGCAGGTGCAGGTGGTGCCGGCGGGGGCCCAGGCGCAGGCGTTGTGGCAGATCCGGGCCGACGGCGCGGGGCTTGCCACGCGCACCGCGGCCGGTGAGCCGGCCTGGCCGGGGTGGGAGGACGCGGCCGTCCCGCCCGAACGGCTGGGGACCTATTTGCGGGAGTTCGACTCGTTGCTGGAGCAGTACGGCGCCAGTGCGATTCCCTACGGGCACTTCGGCGACGGGTGCATCCACGCCCGGATCGACCTGCCCCTGCATGAGCCCAGGGGGCCGGAGATCTTCCGGTCCTTCATGCTGGATGCCGCCGCGTTGGTGGCCTCCCACGGCGGGTCGTTCTCCGGTGAGCACGGCGATGGGCGCGCCCGCGGGGAGTTGCTGCCGCTGATGTATTCGGCGGAGGCGATCGGGATGTTCGCCGGGATGAAGGCCCTGTTCGACCCCGAGGACCACCTCAACCCGGGCATCATCGTGCGCCCCGAGCCGGTGGAAGCGGACCTGCGCCGCCCCACCGCCCGCCCGCTGCCGCTGCTGCAGGGTTCGGGGTTCTCCTTCGCCCACGACGGCGGGGACTTCACCACGGCGGTGCACCGGTGCGTCGGGGTGGCCAAATGCCGGGCGGACCTACCCGGTTCGTTCATGTGCCCCTCCTACCTGGCCACCCGCAACGAGAAGGACTCCACCCGCGGGCGAGCCCGGGTGTTGCAGGAGATGGCTACCGGGGAGTTGTACGGCGACTGGTCCGCCCCGGAGGTGCATGAGTCCCTGGACCTGTGCCTGTCCTGCAAAGCCTGCTCGAGCGACTGCCCCGTGGGGGTGGACATGGCGCAGTACAAGTCCGAGGTGCTGCACCGTACATACAAGGGCAAGCGCCGTCCGATGAGCCACTACGCGCTGGGGTGGCTGCCGCGATGGGCCCGGGCGATCACCGCACTCCCGCCGGTGACGCACCTGGTCAACGCCGCGCTGCGGATCGGGCCGCTGGCCAGATTGGTGCAACGCGGCGGAGGGATGGACACCCGCCGGTCGATGCCCGCGTTCACCACCGAGCGCACGTCACGCTGGTGGCGCAGGCGCCTGAAGGCCTCCGAACAGAAGTTCGCCCCCCTCTCGGGCGACCCAGCCGAAGATGCGCCTGCTGCGGCACCGACTAGCGCGGCCGTGAGCGGAACCGGCGATGCCCGCACGGGTACCCGCCCGGTGGTCAAGGTGTGGGTGGACTCCTTCTCCGAACACCTCGACGGCGCCGGCGCGCGTGCCACGGTCAAGGTCCTGGAGCAGGCCGGCTACACCGTGGACGTAGTGGGCCCCGGGGCGTGCTGCGGCCTGACCTACATCTCCACCGGGCAATTGGATGCCGCCCGGGCCCGGTTGCGGCGCACCATGGACGTGCTGGCCCCGATCGTGCAGGCCGGGGTGCCGGTGGTGGGCATCGAACCCTCCTGCACCGCGGCGCTGCGCTCGGACCTGCCGGACCTGTTCGCCGACGACCCGCGCGCCCACGCCATCGCCGCCGGGGTGTACACCCTGGCCGAACTGCTCACCGCCGAAGAACCGGTGGGCCCCTCGAACTGGCGACCGCCGTCGTTGCAGGGACGCACCATCATCGCCCAACCGCACTGCCACCAGCACGCCGTGATCGGCTATCACGCCGACAAGGAACTGCTCACCAAGGCGGGCGCGCACGTGACGACGATGAACACCTGCTGCGGGTTGGCCGGCAACTTCGGGATGGAGAAGGGCCACTACGACGTCTCGGTGGCGGTGGCCGAACACGAGTTGCTGCCCGCGCTGCGCCGGGCACAGGCCGAGACGGTCTTCCTCGCCGACGGGTTCTCCTGCCGAACCCAGGCGGACGATCTCGCCGGTATCCAGGGGGTGCACCTGGCGCAACTGCTCGCTCGGCCCTGACCACCTACCCCCTGGCCCGCACCTAGCCGGCTACGGCAGGGGCCGGCTAGGACATCGGCCGGCTACGGCAGGGGCCGGCTAGGACATCGGGCGGCTACGGCACGGGCCGGTACACGGTTCAGCAACAGGACGGATGCGCCGGGTAGTTACGTGACCGTGGCCCTCTCACGGGCCCGGTCGGCCATCGTGTTCAGCAGTCCGGCGCCAGTCTCGGCGTCCTGGACGCTGATCACGAATCGGCGCCCACCGGTGCGGCGCACCGCTATTCCCGGGCCCTTGCGCACGACCACCCCGACCGTGCCGTGCTGGTCCGGCGCGAGGCGCAAACCCCATCCGCCGAAGTCCTGGAACGGGTTCACTTCGACCACGTCGGCACGCAGCACCTCATCGGCGGGTACGTGCTGACGCGGCCACGCCAACGCGCCGGGCAGGCCGGCAGCGGCGGTGAGCCCGTCGGTATCCACCCGCACGCGCCAGTGCAGCATCGTGGCCGGAGGAACCGCAGCCGCGAGCAGCAGCGCGCAGAACAGCCAACTACCGGTGCCAGCCCCTACCGCCACGGCGATCCCAACCCAAGTAGCGCCCGCCAGCACCAGCCACGGTCGGGCCCGCTGCGGCACGCTGATGCGCTGCTGCCACATCTGTTCCGCCCCGTGCGGGGCGCGGGCAGCGTCCTTGGGAACCGGTGTTGTTGCCGGCAACGGCGGGTCGTCCCCGGCGAAAGCCGCCGCCATCGCTCCGGCGGCCACCGCCAGCACGCACGCGATGGCGAGCGGGCCTTCGAAGGAGGCGCTTTGCGCTCCCAACTGCGGCAGCAGGAAAGCCAGCAGGATCCCGGCCATCAGCGCCGCCCAGCCGGTGGCGATCCCCAAGACCATCCGGCGGCTCATCGAGGTGCGCCCGATGATCAGGGCCAACCCGGCCATGACCGCGGAGCCGGCCCCGCCCAGCACACCGAGGACGGTCAGCACTTGCTCCGGTGAACCCATCCGCACCCCGGAGGGGCCGACGTGCACCACCACCTCGGCCGGTACCCGCTCCCAGACCGCGAGGACGACGGCGGCACTGGCGGAATAGATCAGCGCGGGGACGATAACGCCGAGAAGCAGGGCTCGACGGCGGTGCGGCAGGCGGTGGGGCATGCCGGCAAGGGTAGTGATCACCCCGAAGGGATGAATCGTCCCCCGAGAGGCCTCCGCGGATGTCCCTTGCGTGCTTCAATGCGACCATGAGCGGGGTTCGGGGGGAAGTGCACATCGGGCTCCTGGGGCCCCTACAGGTGCGGATCGGCGGGCAGGACCGTCCCATCACCGGTCCCGTCCGGCGGGCGCTGCTGGCGGTCCTCGCGCAACGTCCGGGCGAAGTGCTCGGTGAGGACCTGCTGTGTGATCTGGTCTGGGACGGTGACCCCCCGCCCACCGCCCACGGGGCGCTGCGCGTGCACGTGTCGCAACTGCGCAAGATGCTCGGCCGAGGCGAGCTACTGCAGCGGGTAGGCACCGGATACCGGCTCACCATCGATCCCGCGCACGTCGACGTGACCGAGTTCGGCCAGCACATCAAGGCCGGCCGGCAAGCACTCCGCGAGGGCGACCTGGAGCGAGCCGGCAGGCATCTGCAGGCGGCGAAGGACCTGTGGCGAGGCACGCCGCTGGCCGACGTCCGCTCCGGTGCGGCCACCGACGTGGAACGTTTGCTGACCCAGCGCAGCGAACTCAACGTGGACCTCGCCGAGTGCCGACTGCGCAGCCAGGGGGTCAACGCGGACACCGGTGACCTGGCCGCGTTGACGGTGGAACGTCCCTTCGACGAACGGGTCTGGCGGCTGCTCATCACCGCCCACTACTGGACCGGCCGGCAAGCCGATGCGCTGGCGACCTACCACCGGGCGGTGGCAGCACTCGACGAGGAACTCGGCGTGGAACCCACCGCCGAACTGCGGCGACTACAAGAGCAGATTCTGCGCCAGGACCCCGTGCTGGACCCGCCGGCCGCGGCCAACGTCGCGTTGCCGGTATTCGCCACCTCGTTCGTGGGCCGGCGAGCCGAGGTCGGTGAACTGGTGGACCTGCTCGGGCAGCATCGCCTGGTCACGCTCACCGGCCTCGGCGGAGTGGGCAAGACCCGATTGAGCGTGGCCGCCGCCGAGGCGGCCGCCGGTCGCTTCCAGCACGGAGTGACCTTTGTGGCCCTGGAACCGGTGGAGGATCCCGCCTTGGTGCCGGCCGTGATCGCCGCCGCCTCGGGGACCACGGCCGATCGGGTCGAGGACCTCACCGCGGCAGTGGGTGAGCGGCGCCTGCTCCTGGTGTTGGACAACTGCGAACACCTGAGTGCCGCTGTGGCGGACGTGGCGTCGGCGTTCCTGCGCAATTGCCCAGGGGTGAGCATCCTTGCCACCAGCAGGGTCCCGTTGAACGTCGTCGGGGAGAAGGTGTGGGTGACACCGGCCTTGGACATGTCCGCCCCCGAAGGCGCAGTCCCGGAAGCGATCCACCTGTTCCTGGAGCGGGCCGGCCACGCCGGGCCGCGTGCCGCCCTGCCACCGGTGGACGATCCGAAGTTGCTGGAGGTCGCCACGCTCCTCGGCGGCATCCCGCTGGCGATCGAACTGGCCGCCGCACAGTGCGGCGTGCTTACCGTGGCGGACGTACTCGACCAGATGAACCGGCATATGGCAGCGGGGGCCACCGAGCGTGACCGCCCCGCCCGCCACCACTCGATGGAGGCCGCGCTCACCGGAACTCTCGAGCACCTGGCTCCGCGGGCCCGGGAGTTGCTGGCTCGCATGACGGTGTTCCGCGGCCCGGTGGGCCTCGAAGCCGTCGAGGCGGTCTGTGTCGATGACGGCGTGCCGGCCGAGGATGTGCCGGCGTTGCTGGCGGAGTTGGCGCACGCCGCCGTCATCGCCGCCGATGTCAGCGGTGCGCGCGGCACGTACCGGATTCTTCCCCCAGTCCGCAGATCAGTCCCGCACGTCCTGGTGCGGCTGGGCCATGCTCCGCCGGACCTGGCGGACCGTCACCTGACCTACCTGCGCCGGAAGGCCGAGGATGCTGCGGCGGGCGTAGGCGGCCCGGGGGAGCAGGAAGCGCTCGCTGCTCTGGACGGGATGCTCGCCGACGTGCCTGCCGCGCTGCGATATGCGATCGACGACGATCCGCACCGGGGCCTGGAGATGGCAACGGCCTTGGCGCCGCTGTGGCTGCGGCGCCGGATGAACGGTGAGGGCCGCCGGTGGCTGCGTGACCTGCTGGAGGTGAGTGACGGCGTCGACCCCGCAATTCAAGCGGCCGCGCTGCACGCGGCCGGAGGCCTGGCGTGGGACGACGGCGACCAAGCCGCCGCCCGTACGTTGCTGAACCGAGCCTGGCGGATCCGGCACGCGTTGGACGACCCCGCCGGGCAGGCGCTGACCTTGAACAACCTGGCCGGGTTGGCATCGGACGAGGGCGATCATGCCGGGGCCTATGAGACGTGGGGCCGGGCCCATGCCCTGTTCCGTGCCGCTGAACATCGCCCGGGTGCGGCAGCGACCCAACTGAACAGTGGGATCGCCGCGCACAAACTCGGCCGGCATGACGACGCGGTGCGCCACCTGGAACTGGCACGTGCCGACTACCGGGGCCTCGGCAACGAACAGATGGAGGCCATCGCCCTGGAACGCCTCGCCGCGATCAAGGAAGAACGCGGGGAGCGCCGGGAGGCGATGGTCCTCACCCGGTTGGCGGAGGCCGCGTACACCGACCACGGCACCCCGGAGCAGAAGGCTCGGCTGCGCTGGCAACGGGCGCTGCGGCACCGGGCGCTGGGTGAACATGACCGAGCCAGGGACCTGGTCCAGGAAGTGGCCCGCGCGGTGGTCGCCGATGAACTGCTGGATGCCTGGTGGGTGCCCGGGTTGATCGAGACAGAGGCGGCGCTGACGGCGGCCGAGCACCCCGAGCAGACCGCGCAACTGCTGGGTGTGGCAGCGCGCCATCGTGACCGCAGCGGCCATGGTGTCGATGCGGCGACGGTCCCCGACCTGCCGGAGGTGCGCGCCTACCTCGAAGAGACGCTCGGTGCGGAGCATCTGGCCGAGGAGATGACGGTCGGTGCCACCCGATCGGCGGCAGCCGTCGTGGCCCGCATCGCCGGGGTGCGCCCCGAAACTGCGGTGCTCAGCGCTCGGACATCAACACGCCCGGACCATCGACCATGGTGAATCCCACCGAGTCCTCGAAGTCGTCGAAGTCGATCTGGTGACTGTGGGTCAGGGTGTAGTCACCGGCGTAGTCCGCTGCGACCTGAATCCCGGTCCATGAGGTGGTGGAGTCTCCCGACGGCGTGCAGCCCCGATCGCTCATGCTCATGTCGGTGCTGCCGGTGCCGTCGGCGGCCACGAGAGCGAAGTTGTTGCCGGTGCCCCGGGCCCAACAGCGTTGCCCATCGGAACTGTTATTCAGGTTCACGGCGATTTCCAGCACCGCGAATCCGTCCTCGGTGGGGTCGGAGCCGACGTTCCAGCGCAGGTCCGCTTCCTCAACGGTGACCCGGACCCGGCCGTCGATGTCGAAACTCTGGCCGATCAGGTCGGTCTGCGGTACCGGGATCCGGTCGATCAGTTCACCGGTGTCGCCCAGCGGGATCTGAGCCGCACTGAAGCCGGGGCGGCCCACGATGAGCATGGCCGTGCTCTGGTCGAAGGTCTCCAGTTGCTCCGGACGCAGAGCAATCCCGAAGTCCACCGGACTGGAGGCGCCGGCGGGTATCGGGTCGCTGGCTGCCTGCCCGGCCGCTTCGAACGAGTGGCCGCTGGCGGTGTCCTCCCACTGCAGCGCCACGCTGGTGTTCGCGGCGCGGCTCTCCGTCGCGGGGTTGGCGGCACTTGCGCTGAAGGTGACCTCCGCGCCCTCCATGCGGATGTCTCGGTCGGCCTCGGCATCGAGGTCGACGACGTCCATCGCCTCGATCGTGTATTCGATCCCGGTCATGTGCACGGTGGCGCCGACTTGCTGAGCGGTCACCGGTAGTGCGTCGAGGTCGCCGCCGGCGGGTTCGGCCTCGACTGCTGCTTTGTCCTGGTCGTCTTCACTCTGGTCGTCGTCCATTGAGCCGACGAGTTGGTCATCGCGGTCTTCCTCCTGCCCGGGGCCCCCCGAGCCCCCGGGCAGGAATCCGCAGCCGGATGCCAGCAGCATTGCCCCGGCCGATACGGCGACCAGCATCCGTCCCCTTGTGCGTGCCATACGTATCCCTCCGTTATGCCGGCGCCCCCTCAGGCACCCGTCTGTCGGTGCTCTTGACGGTAAAGGCGTGCGATAAAGAATCTGTTAAACCCCGTCCGCCAGCGGCTCCTCACGTGAATCACCATCCGGTCACCAGTGCCCCGGGAGGGCGCGAAGCTCCTCAACGCGGTCAAGAACCTGGCACGATAGAGTCAAGGGTTCACGTACTGCTCTGACGGAAGGTTCATGCCCACGTACATGCTCGATTCGGGTCGTCTCGAGCCGGTGGCACACCAGGACGTCGTCCCGGACGGATTCTGCGAACAATGGTGTGCGCTGGTGCGACCCCAGGTATTGGAATTGACCGAGACCGCGGCGTTCGCCGTGGCCTGGGACGACGCGCGTCCCCCGCTGCTCACCGCAGTCACCCCGCACGGACAGGTGCTCACCGCCGCCGTCGTGCCGCGCCTCGACCTGGTGACACTGGCCGAATTGATCGCACGATCGGGGCGTGCGCTGGTCTCCTCATGGGCGCAGGTGGCCGAGCGATACCCACGCGGAGCGGCCGCGTTCCGTCGAGACTGGAACGCGTTCCGCGAGAACCTCTCCCGCCCGGCCGGCCCCCTGCCCACACTCACCGTGGTGACCGGCGCCGTATCGGAGGAGGTCAGTTGGTCCATGTCGTTACTGGACCAAGTGCGGATCATCCGGGCACGCGTGCGCCGCGATCAACAAGGCAGACACCTGCTCGACCTCGACCCCGCGGCCTCCGCCCGCGGGGTATCGGCTCACCACTGGCAGGTGCCGGTCGACCAGTCGTCGGGACCTGCCGAGCCGGCACCGGTGCCCGCCCAGGGCGACCCACTGGCGAGCCGGCCTGCCTCGGACATCCAGGACCGCCGTCCGCCTACCCGGCCGGCCTCACGCCGTGCTGCTGCACCGGTCGAAGCGCCCACGCCCACCACGGTGCCCAGCCCGGACGATCCGGGCGATCGCGAAGCCTTGGAACTGGTGGCCAAATTGGTGCAAGCACCGGCGTCGATCGAATTGCGCCATGACCACATCCGGCAGCCGGCCACGCTGCAAGCAGGCGGAGTGGTGGTGCTGCCCGACGGCGCCCGGTACACCGACCTGCGCCGAGCCTGCGCCACACTGATCGGCGCGGACCACCCCGACCCGTGGCTCGCCTGGCGCTTCGTCGACGGCAACTTCGCTCTGGCCGAGGCTCGCGCGGAGGCGATCCGGTATCGGGACCGCGAACGCGCCCGACCTAACGGGACCACGGCCAATGGGCGGCTGAGGAGTTGACTCTTCGCCCTCCACCGGCTCGGAGCCGGGTCGACCGTGTCACAGGCCTGCGCCGGTAGGTCTAACTGAAAGGATCGTGTGCCTGCTTCTGGCGCGCCTGAGCCCGCTCGGGCTCGGACCAAACCCTGGCTGATCGTCACCGCTGCGACTGTGGCGACGGTCATGACCGCCCCGGGTCAGACCGCAGCGATCTCGGTGTTCACCGACCCGCTGATCGCCGAGTTGGGCATCAGCCGCAATGCGCTGTCCACCAGTTACCTCATCGGCACACTGGGCGGGGCAGGCGCGATGCCGCTGGTGGGCCGAGCGCTGGACCGCTTCGGGGTCGGACGCACCATGACCGTCATCGCGGCCGTGTTCGGTGCCGTGCTGATCGGGCTCAGTTTCGTCACCGGCATCCTCGGCCTGACTGCCGGATTCATCGGAATCCGCATGGCCGGCCAAGGAGCACTCGGCCTGGCCGCCACCACAGCGGTGGCCGTGCACGTCACTCATCGCCGCGGCCTGGCGCTGGGCATCACCAGCGCCGTTGGCTCAGCCGGGATATCACTTGCACCCGTGGTGCTGGAACGGTTGATCAGCGCCTGGGGGATGGACACCGTTTGGCTCGTGGAAGGTCTGCTGGTCTGGGCGGTGGTACTCCCGCTTGCGCTGCTGGTGTTCAGCCGCACCCAACCGCCCCGCCGAATGCTGCGCGCAGAGGCCGGGGCAAATGCGCAGGCGGATGCAGAGGCGCTGGCGGACGCGGAGGAAGGGGAGGCGTCGGACGAAGGAGCGGAGTCGGAGGAAGGGGAGGCGTCGGACGAAGGAGCGGAGCCGGGGTCAGAAACCGAGAAGACGCGGGCCTCGCAGTCCGAGGCGAAGACCAACGCCGGCCCTGGGCAGCCTCCCGCGCACTCGGCTGATGGCCACCGCCCGTGGACCGTTGCCGCAGCGGTAGGCACCCCGATGTTCTGGGCCATCGCCGCCGCCGTGGCTGCCTCGGGCATGCTGAGCACCGCACTGAACTTCCATCAGATCGCTGCCCTGGGCGAACAAGGGCTGAGCCCGGCGCAGGCGGCGTTGAACTTCGTACCCCAAGCCATCGCCACGATGACCATCACTATCGGCGTCGGCGCGCTGACGGACCGGATCGCGCCGAAGTTCGGCCTGGTATTCGCCATGGTCCTGCTGGGCGGTGCGCTGCTGTCGCTGTCGTTGGTGTCCGACGCGTGGACCGCGATGGGATACGGCATCCTGCTCGGAGCCTCCGGGGGTGCTGTTCGTACCGTGGAGGCCGCCGCCTTCGCTCACTACTTCGGCACCACCCATCTGGGCGCGATCCGGGGCCTGGTCACCACCATCAGCGTGAGTTCCACGGCTGTGGGACCCCTCGCGCTCTCGCTCGGGCAGCAGGCGTTGGGTTCCTACGGTGCTGCCGCCACCGTGCTGGCGGTGATTCCGGCGATCGTGATCGTCGCTGCCCTCTTCGTGCGCCCACCTGCCCGGTCGTAGGTACTCCGGTGCGGCTCCTAGGCGAGTTGGTGGGCGAGGAACTCGGTGATGTGCCGGGCCAGTTGCTCCGTCTCGATCAAGAACCCGTCGTGGCCGTGATCGGAATTGATCATCCGCAAGGTGCCGTGGCGGACGTGATCGGCGATCTGCAGCGACTGCTCCGGCAGGAACAACCGGTCGGAGTCGACCGCCACGGCCAAGGTCGGCGCCGCGATCTCCCCGAGCGCCGCCGTAACCCCGCCGCGGTCCCGACCCAAGTCGTGGGTGAGCATCGACTCGGTGAGCACCACATAGGAGTTGGCGTCGAACCGGCGGGCGAGTTTTCCGGCATGGTGATCCAGATAGGACTGCACCGCGAACCGGCCGCCCCGGCCCAACGGCTCCTCACCGCCCTGGGGGATGCGCCCGAACCGCTGGTCGAGTTCCTTGGCGCTGCGGTACGTGGTGTGCGCGATCTGGCGGGCCACGCCCAGACCGTGGTGAGGTCCGTCGTCGTCGGCCGCTTGATAGTAGTCACCGCCGCGGAACCGCGGGTCGGTCCGGATGGCACCCAGTTGGGCGTGCGCCCAGGCGATCTGGTCCCCGGGGGTCTGTGCGTTGGTGGCGATCGCGATCGCGGTGCGCACTCGCTCCGGTGCGCACACCGCCCACTCCAGCACCCGGTGCCCGCCCACCGAACCACCGACGACGGCAGCCCACGTCCCGATCCCCAGGTGGTCGGCCAACTCGATCTCGGCGGCCACCTGGTCCCGCACCGTCAGGTACGGGAACCGGCTGCCCCACGGGGTGCCGTCCGGGGCACTGCTCGAGGGGCCGGTGGATCCCTGACAGCCGCCCAGCACATTCGGTGCGACCACGAAGTAGGAGTCGGTGTCGATCGCCTTACCCGGGCCCACCAGACCGGACCACCACCCGTCGGTGGGGTGGCCCGGCCCGGCCGCGCCGGTGACATGGGAGTCCCCGGTCAGCGCGTGCAGGATGAGAATGGCGTTGTCCCCGCGCTCGTTCAAGGTGCCCCAGGTTTCATAGGCCAGGCGCACATGCGGCAATTTGCCGCCGGCTTCCAGGTGCAGGGGCCCGAGGTCAGCGAACTTGCGCCGACCCACCGGGTCTCCCGGCCGCCAGGCGCCGGTAGCAGGCACCGGGCCGGTCAACGGACGACGACGGGCGCGGGCCGTGCGCACCGGTGCCGGCAGCCGCGTGGGCAGCGGCGGGAGCGAACTCGTGCTGGGGTCATCGAAGTGGGCCGGTCTCATGCGTCCCCCGTCGTGGCCCCGACCGTCTGCCGGGCCTGAGCCGCAGCGGCGAAGCCCTTGTCCAGGTCCGCCAGGATGTCATCGATGTGCTCCACGCCCACGGCCAGGCGTACCAGGCCGGGACCAACGGCGCTCGCGGCCTGCTGCTCCGGGGTGAGTTGGGAGTGGGTGGTGGAGGCGGGATGGATCACCAGCGAACGCACGTCGCCGATGTTGGCGACCAGGGAGTGCAGTTCGAGGGCATCCACGAACGCCTTACCGGCCTCCAGCCCGCCGGCGATGTCGAAGGAGATGACCGCACCGGCGCCGGCCGGGGTGTACTTGCGGGCCAGGTCGTAGTGCGGGCTGGTGGGCAGGGACGCCCAGTGCACGCGCTCCACCTGGCCCTGGCCGGAGAGGTACTCGGCCACCTTGTGGGTGTTCTGCACGTGTCGCTCCAGCCGTAGGGAGAGGGTCTCCAGGCCTTGGGCGATGAGGAAGGCGTTGAACGGGGAGATCGCCGGGCCAAGGTCACGCAGCAGTTGCACGCGGGCCTTGAGGATGAAGGACAGGTTCACGCCGAACTTGCCGCCCACGCCCAGGTCGCGGGCGTAGACGAGGCCGTCGTAGCTGGGGTCGGGTTCGTTGAAGTTCGGGAACCGCTCGGGGTGCTGGGCGTAGTCGAAGGACCCGCCGTCCACGATCACCCCGGCGATGGAGGTGCCGTGTCCGCCCAGGTACTTGGTGGCCGAGTGCACGACGACGTCCGCGCCCCACTCCAGGGGCCGCAGCAGGTAGGGGGTGGCCACGGTGTTGTCCACCACCAGGGGCACGCCGATGTCGTGGGCAACGCCGGCGACTCCCTCGATGTCGAGGATGTCGCCCTGGGGGTTGGGGATGGACTCACCGAAGAAGAGTTTGGTGTTCTCCTGTGCCGCGTTGCGCCAAGCCTCGAGGTCGCGGGGGTCCTCCACGAAGGTGGTGGTGACGCCGTACTTGGGCAGGGTGTGCTTCAGCAGGTTGTAGGTGCCGCCGTACAGGCTGGGGCTGGCGACGACGTGATCGCCGGCTTCGGCGATGTTCAGGATCGCCAGCGTCTCAGCGGCCTGCCCGGAGGCGACCAGGAGGCCGCCGACGCCGCCTTCCAAGGAAGCGATGCGGTCCTCGACGGCTTCTTGGGTGGGGTTGGTGATGCGGGTGTAGATCGGGCCGAGTTCGGCCAGACCGAACCGGGCCGCGGCCTGGTCGGTGTCCTCGAACACGTAGGACGTGGTCTGGTAGATCGGCAGGGCCCGGGCACCGGTGGCGCTATCGACGGTCTGCCCGGCATGGATCTGACGGGTTTCGAAGTTCCAGTTGTCGCTCATCTTTTTCTCCTGTGGGTGAATGGAGGGATGAGCGGCCAACCGTGCGCGGCCAACCCATCCCAGGGTTGGGGCGCATCTGGCCGGCAGCGGGGTGGCGCGAAAGAAGGGCGCAACGCCGCATCAGGCTGTTTTTGGGCAGGCCGGATGCGCAACTGAGGTGCACATTCGACCGAACATGCCCTCACCATAAGGCGCAACCTCGGCGGTGGACAAACAGTCTCATCATGCGGACGGCGGTCATGGCGATCCGGCCGCGCTTCCGTGGAAGCGTCTTCTTGTGGCCCTGTGCTGCGATAACGCCCGGTTGGCCAACGAGTGGAACCTTGGCGTCGAGCCCGCCCCGAGCCCGCCCCGACTGTGAGCCATGTCATGGAATGGACCCTCGGATCCCACGCTTGAAGGTGCTCCGTCTACTGCTTGTGGGCACTCGGTCGGGGCTCTGGCCCGCCCGCTTCGTCCCCACGTGCCGCGCAACTCGTCGCCATAGGCCCTTGGTTCGTCGCCACGTGCCGCGCAACTCGTCTCCATAGGCCCTTGGTTCGTCGCAACGGGCCGCGTCGCTCCTCGCCGCTGCCCGCCTGGCTCGCCGCTGCCAGCGACCCGAGTTATCGTGACCAGTGGGACGAATGTGACCACTGTGAATATCGATGAAACTGTTCACAAAGTAGCCAGGAGTGCACTACGGTGTGGACGGCGGTAGGTCAACACGACACGCCGACGTGTAGATCGTCAGGTCTTCGGGGATGGAGCGGGTATGGGTTTAGCGCGGCACTCACGTCGAGGTGTTGCCATCATCTCCGCGTTCCTGCTCGCCAGCAGCGCCGGCGTCGGTGCGGCGGTCGCCGCGCCGGAGGCGCCGAGCGAGGAGGAGATCGAACGGTCCTGGCAGCGCGTTGATGACACCGCCGGACAGATCGCCCACCTCGAGGTGCAACTGGCGTCCAACGCCGCGGACGTGGAAGTGGCACAGCAAGACGCCGCGATCGCCACCGACCTGTACAACCAGGCCGCCGTGGACCTGGAGGAGGCGGAAGCCGAAGCAGAAACGGCTGCGGCCGATGCTGAGCGCGCCGATGCCGAGGTTCTTGCCGCCAGCCAGGAAGTCGCCCGACTCGCCACGGCGGCTTACCGCGACAACGCCGGCCTGGGGCACCTGGAGATGTTCGTTACCGCCAATGGGGTGGGCGACATGCTCTACCGCGCCGCGACCTTCGAACGCTTGGGAAGCGGGGCCGATGACGCCTTCCAGCGCCTGGAAGCCGCCGAGATCGTTGCCGCCCTGATGCACCTGCGGGCGGAAGAGGCGGTGGAGGAGAAGACGCAGGCGGCCGAGGATCTCCGCGAGCGTCAACGAGAGACCGAGCAGGCGTGGGCCGAAGCGGAAGAGATCCAGCGGGCCACCGAAGAAGAGCGCAGCGTTCTGATCGGGCAGTTGGCGCAGTTGCGCCAGACCTCGTACGAACTGGAAGAAGAACGCCAGAACGCCCTGGAGCAACAGCGCAGAGAACGTGAGAACGCCGCGGCGGCCGCGGCGTTGAACGTCTCTGCACCATCGCCGGAAGCCGAGAACTCCAGCGGCTCTAGTGGCTCGAACGGGTCCGGCGGGTCGAACGGCTCAGGCGGCTCAGGTGATTCCGGTTCGGGGGCGGAGCAATCTGACGGCTCACCGGACTCGGGCTCCTCACCTCGGCCTTCACCGAGTCCGTCACCGTCGCCGAGCCCTTCGCCGTCGCCGAGTCCATCCCCTTCTCCGAGCCCCTCGCCGTCGCCGAGTCCTTCACCGAGTCCGTCACCGTCGCCGAGTCCGTCGCCGTCGCCGAGCCCTTCGCCGTCGCCAAGCCCCAGCCCCCCACCGGCGCCCAGCCCGCCACCGAGTACCGGTGCGCACCAGGGGGCAGTGAATTGGGCGATGCAGCAACTGGGTAAGCCCTACGTGTGGGGCGGCAACGGCCCCAACGGATTCGACTGCTCGGGTTTGACCCAGCAGGCCTACCGCAGCGTCGGCATATCGCTGCCCCGCACCACGCGCCAGCAGTACGCCGCGACCACCAGGGTCTCGCTGAACAACCTGCGGCCCGGTGACCTGATCTTCTACTCCGGCAACGGACACGCCAGCGGCATCAACCACGTGTCGATCTACGCAGGAAACGGAATGCGGGTGCACGCGCCCCGCCCGGGTGCCACGGTCGAGCACGTGCCGGTGTGGTGGCCCAACGTCATCGGCGCCGGCCGGCCCTGACGGTCGCCAGCCGCCCCTCAAGGTCGCCGGGCGGCCGGACGGTCGTCGACTGACCCTGACGGTTCCCGGGCGGCCTTTGACGGTCACGCCCGGGCGCAGGGCGCGCCCACCCTTTAGTGCAGACCACGCCCACCCATTGCCGCAGAGCGCGCCCGTTTCTTAGCGCAGGGCACGCCCATCAGGGCGCGGGCACGGCCTAGTAGTCGATGGGGCGTTCAGTGCTTGATCGCCGGGTGGTCCTGACCGGCCTCGCGCGCCCGCTGGAAGGACCGGACGATCTCCGCCTCGGCCTCCTCCCGGCCCACCCAGTGCGCACCTTCCACCGACTTGCCCGGCTCCAGGTCCTTGTACACCTCGAAGAAGTGCTGAATCTCCAGGCGGTGGAACTCTGAGACGTCGTCGATGTCGTTGCGCCAACTGGCCCGCTGGTCCGCTTTGGGCACGCACAGCACCTTGTCATCACCGCCGGCCTCATCGCGCATCCGGAACATCCCCAGCGCCCGGCAGCGGATCAGGCAGCCGGGGAAGGTCGGCTCCTCCAGGAGCACCAGGGCGTCCAGCGGATCACCGTCCTCGCCGAGGGTGCCTTCGATGAACCCGTAGTCGTCGGGGTAGCGGGTGGAGGTGAACAGCATCCGGTCCAGACGAATCCGGCCGGTTTCGTGGTCGACCTCGTACTTGTTGCGGTGTCCCTTGGGGATCTCGATGGTGACGTCGAATTCCACTGCCGGCTCTCCTGAATCGTTGCGGTGATCTGACACTAGTGTGGCCTAGCCTGCTGGTACGTGCGCACATCCGGTATTCGGGTGCGACTGGCTGAGACAAATTATGGAGGCTGGTGATGACCGATCATCACCCTGGGGCACGGCCGCGCCAGCGGGGGGCGACCCAGCGAGGGATGATCCAGCGGGGGGCGACGTCGGGTGGTCCGCGCGCTGCAGCCGGTTCCTCCCGTAGTCCCGGCGGTGGTGCCGGTTCCGCCCGGAGCACCGGCTCCCGGGCAAGTTCCGCGCAGCCGCGATCCGGCCAGCCGCGATCCGGCCAGCCGCGCCCGGGCCAACCCGTCCGCCGCTCACCGTCCGGAGGTCCGCCCCGCAACCGCGGAAACCACCATGCGCCCCGACGACCAGCCTCGGCTGCTGCGCGCGCCCGTGCCCGGCAACGCCGTCGCCGTCGGTTGTTCCCACTGCTCGCCGTGCTGGTGCTGCTGAGCGGATACCTCTACCTCGATGCCCGGGATGTGGTTCCCGGAGTGCTGACCACCGAGGCGCCGTGGCCGGACGCGGACCCGTTCCCCACCGCCCAAGTTCCGCCGGTGAACCTCAACGGTGCGGCGTCGGCTCCCGATGAGTCCGCCCCGGTGCCCGCCTCGGAGTCGCTGGCGTCGATCTCCAGTGCCCTGTTGCAGGACGACCGAGTCGGCCCCGACCCTTCGGTGACGGTCAGCGACCTGCTCACCGGTGAGGTGCTGCTCGACGAAGCGGGCGACCGGTTACGCGCACCGGCCTCGGCGCTGAAACTGCTCTCAGCGGTGGCGGCCCTAGAAGCGCTGGGTCCGGGCCACCGGCTGAGCACCAAGGTGGTGGACGGCGGGGCGGGCCAGATCGTGCTCGTCGGCGGTGGGGACATCACCCTGGCCGCGGAGGAGGGCAACGGTTCCGGCCCGTTGCATCACGGCGGCCTGGGCGACCTGGCGGATCAGGTCGCGGAGGAGTTGACGGCCGACGGGGTGGCCGAGGTGTCCCTCAGCGTGGACGACACCGCGTTCACCGGGCCGCTGATGGGGCCGAACTGGACCGAGGGTGACCGGGTGGGCGGCTGGGCGATGCCGATCATGCCGCTGGCGGTGGACTTGGGCCGACAGGAGGGCACCAACGCCCGCCAGGAGGACCCGGCCCTGGCCGCAGCGGACACGTTCGCCGAGCAGTTGGAGGACCGGGGCATCACCGTGACCGGCGTCGAGCGCGGCACCGCGCCGGGGGAGGAGGTGCTCGGTGAGGTCACCTCCGCCCCACTCGCCGACCTGGTGGCCTACACCCTGCAGGTCTCCGACAACCCGTTGGCCGAAGTGCTGGGCCGGATCACCGCCCAGGAACTGGGCCTCGAAGCGAGTTTCGAAGGCGCCGGGCAAGCCGTGCTGCAGGTGCTCCAGGATCTGGGCGTAGACGTGGAGGGAGCCGAGGTGGTGGACACCTCCGGCCTGAGTTCCCACAGCCAGGTGCACGCCCGCATGCTCACCGAGACGGTGCAGGTAGCCGCCCAGCGGCCCCACCTGACCGCCGCGGTCCGGGGATTACCGGTGGGGGCGCTGGAGGGCACCTTGCGCGACCGTCTCGGCGGCACCGCGGCCGCTGGGCAGGTGGCCGCGAAGACCGGCACGCTGCCCCAAGTGGTCTCCCTCACCGGGCTGGTGCACACCGCCGACGGCCGGGTGTTGGCCTTCACGGTGCTCACCGGCGACTTCGAACGCGGCGCCGCCTATTTGGCTCGGTTGGCCGTGGACGACTGGGCCGCCCGCATCGCCGAATGCGGCTGCTCATAGCCCAGGGGAATGCCACCCCGGTGGCTGCGACCGTAGGCTTGAGCCCATGAGCGCATCGACTTCCGCACCCAAGGCCGACCCTGCCGTCGATTGGCAGGCAGCCGCCCGCCGTGCCAGGTCCCTGGTGCGACCCGGGCCGCACACCGAGCGGGCCGAGGCGGCGTTGCTGGTGGAGTCGCTGCGCGCCGGTGCCACCGACGCCCCCGCCCTGGTCGGCGAGGTCACCGGGCTGACCGAGGCCGCCGAACGCATCGCCAACCAGCCGCTGTTCGTGATCGACCGCGGTCGCTGGATCGACTCCAACATCGCCACTTTCGCCCACGTCACCGACGGGTTACTCCCGGAGGCGCCGAACCGCGCATCGGCCCGGATGGCGGGGGAGGAACTCGGCCTGGTACTGCCGCTGCTGGCCAGCCGCGTGCTGGGACAGTACGACCCGTTCGCCCCGGCCGCCAAGGGCGCGGGCCGGTTGCTGCTGGTGGCCCCCAACGTGCTCCACGTGCAACGGGAACTGAACCTGGAGCCGGCGGACTTCCACCTGTGGGTGGGTCTGCACGAACAGACCCACGCGTTGCAGTTCGCCGCCGCCCCCTGGCTGGCCGAGCACCTGCGCGGGTTGATGCGCGACCTGTTGGGCTCCATGCTCGCCGAGGAAAGCCCCGCCGACCGGCTTCGCGACCTCATCAGCGCACTCCCGCGGATCGTGACCGGTGACAGCGACGAACCGGCCGGGGCGCTGCTGGGCTCGGTGATGAGCGAGCGGGAACGAGAGATGATGGGCCGCACCGTGGCGGTGATGTCCCTGCTCGAAGGGCATGCCGATGTGGTGATGGACGCCGTCGGCCCGGAGGCGGTGCCTACCGTCCGGCGCATCCGCGCCGCCTTCGACAAACGCCGCAACGCCCCCGGCTTGGTCGAAGCACTCGTGCGCCGGTTGATGGGCATGGACGCCAAACTCGCCCAGTACCGTAACGGCGCCGTTTTCGTGCGCACGGTGGTGGAGCGCGTGGGCCACGAGGGCCTGAACGCGGTGTGGCAGGACGCCCAGAACCTACCGGCCGCCGAGGAGATCGCAGACCCCGCCGCCTGGCTGGCGCGCGTGCACGGCTGACCCCGTAGCCATCCATGCCCACGATGCCTCCGGCCACCGCCGCGCTCCGCGGCGCGGTGCGAGGCATGCTGCGGGACCGGATGCAGGCGGGGGCGATCAGCACCGGACAATTGGTATTGGTCGCCTGCTCAGGAGGGGCGGACTCCCTGGCCCTTGCCGCCGCCACCGCCTTCGTGGCACCCCGCATCGGGCTGCGCGCTGGGGCGGTGAACGTCGATCACGGCATGCAACCGGGATCGGCGCGCGTCTCCCACACCGCGATCGACCAATGCCACGCACTCGGGCTGGAACCGGCGTTCGTGGTGCGTCCCACCGGGCCGCCCCCGAGCGGCCTGGGCCCGGAGGCCGCCGCACGAGAGGTGCGCTACCCGGCGTTGGCGCGGGCCGCTGAACGCACCGGGGCGGTGGCGGTGCTGCTCGGGCACACCTTGGATGACCAGGCCGAGACCGTGTTGCTGGCCCTGGCCCGGGGCTCGGGCACCCGCGCGGTCGCGGGGATGGACCCGGTGCGGGGCCGG
>DATGSR010000123.1:0-29603 GCA_035302405.1 Beutenbergiaceae bacterium | reverse complement strand
CCCACTAGGCGCGGGGGTCCGTGGTGCCTGGCACGCCCGGTCGCGGACACCGCAGTGGGCCCGTCCCGGACACAGCAGTGGGCCCGGGCGACGCCGAAGCGCTGCCCGGGCCCACTGGGAGATCAATCAGACGGGGCGAACGCTCTCCGCCTGCGGACCCTTCGGTCCCTGTGTGATGTCGAACTCAACCCGCTGGGCCTCGTCGAGGGTGCGGTAGCCATCGGACTGGATAGCCGAGTAGTGGACGAAGACGTCGTCTCCGCCGCCGTCTTGGGCGATGAAACCATAGCCCTTTTCAGAGTTGAACCACTTGACGGTTCCCTGTGCCATGTTGTGCTTGTCCTTCCGGGGACGTTGGTGAGGCCGGCCCTGTGCCGACCTCGGTCGTGCCACATGCTTCGCCCCACGCTTTTCGCCCTCCGAACCGGACCGGAGTCCGGCTCGGAACACTGGGATTGTGCACAGGTGTGCCCACCCGGGTTGAACGTAAGTGAAACTGTAACGAGGCCCAGCATGCCAGGCTTCCGGTGGCGGCGCCACCATCGGGCCCGACACGCCGCAGAACATGGCGCACCGCACACGCGCTACCGCCGCCGCGGGCAACCCGGCCGCGTGACGCGGCGCGTGCGCGCCGGCCGCCCTCGGGCCTGGTTCAAGACTTGTCGTTGTCCTGGCCGGCCAGATACTCGGAAAACTTGGCCGCGATCTCTTCCGCGCTGGGCACGTCGTCGGGATGTTGCACCGGGGGTCGCAGCGCGTCGTCACCCGTCGCCTCGGCGAAGGAGTCGAACTGTTCCTCCAGCGCCCGCACCACGGCCGCAACCTCCTCCGAGGCGCTCACCTGGCGGTCGATCTCGGTTTGGATCCGAACCCCTTCGGCCTCGAGGTCGCCGATCGGCAACTGCAGTCCGGTCACCCGGCTGATCTGACGTAGCAGTTCGGCGGCCGCTTGGGGGTAGTCGGACTGCGCCAGGTAGTGCGGCACGTGCGCGGCGAAGCCCAACGCGTCATGCCCATTCTGTCCCAGGCGGTACTCCAGCAGTGCTGACGCGGAGCCGGGCACCCGCACCGAGGAGATGTAGTTGGGGTAATCCTCCACAAGTTCCGGTCGCGTCGCGTGCGCGGTGAAGGTGATGGGCCGGGTATGCGGCACGCCCATGGGAATCCCGTGGACGCCCACGGTGGTCTGCACATCGAAGTCATCGATCAACCCGATCACGGCCTCGATGAACTGTTCCCAGCGCAGGTCCGGTTCGAGCCCGTGCAGCAGCAACAGCGCCTGTCCGTCGTCATCACGCACCAGATCCAACGCGAGGCTGGGCTCCTCGTAGCCGGTCCACGCGCCATCCTCATAGGTCATCACCGGACGGCGAGAACGGTAGTCCAGGAGCGCGTCCACATCGAAGGTGACCACGCGCCGCCTGGTGAGTTTGGTGGTGAGGTGCTCGGCGAGCAGCGCGCCGGCGTTGCCGGCGTCGACCGAACCCTGGAGGGCATGCACCAGGACCGGCACGCGCCGGACCGGCAGGTCCGAAAACTCCACCTCGGTGGTGTACAGCGCACGCGGATCAGCAGCCATGGACGTCCTTCCTCTACTCGCCACACGCAAGTCTCGCCTCAGGGTCAACGCTTGCGGTGAGCGTCACATTCCCGCCATCTACCTGCGAAGGAGGGTGCATCACCCCTCAGGGTAAGGGCATAATGGACGGTCGCTTGGCCGCGGCAACCCATCAATCCCGTGGGTATCCCGGCCTCCTCACCGCATCGGAGTATCTAACCTACCGTGACCAACCGCGAAGGCACACAGCACGCCCTGGCGCAGGAACAGTCATATGTGGACGACGTTTATGCCCGTTTGGACGAGTTGCGGGCCCAGGCCCGCCAACGGCTTGCCAAAGTACGCCGTGAAGGCCCCAGTGGGTCCCCGCAGAACCGGTCGGAGCGGGATGCGTTCGCCACGCTGTACGAAAACCGCATCGCAGCGCTTGATGCGGTCGAAGATCGGCTGGTCTTCGGCCGGCTCGATCTGCGTGATGGAGAACGCCGGTACGTGGGCCGGATCGGCCTGTCCGACGCCGAGCATGCCTCGATCCTGACCGACTGGCGGGCCCCGGCGGCACAGGCTTTCTACCAGGCGACTGCCCACTCCCCCGGAGACGTAGTCCTGCGCCGGCACCTGCAAACCCGACACCGGCAGGTGGTGGGGGTTGAGGACGACGTGCTGGATTTGGATGCGCTGGACGAGGATACCCAGGTCAACCTCGCCGGCGAGGGCGCGTTGATGGCCGCGCTGAACGCATCGCGCACCGGGCGCATGAGCGACATCGTGGCCACAATCCAGGCCGAGCAGGATGCGATCATCCGCTCCCCGCTGGAGGGCGTGCTCGTGGTCCAGGGCGGCCCGGGGACGGGTAAGACCGCTGTGGCGCTGCACCGCGCCGCTTATCTGCTCTACTCGCACCGGGAGCGGCTGGAACGCTCCGGGGTCCTGCTGGTGGGCCCAAGCCGCGTCTTCTTGCGCTACATCGAGCAGGTGCTGCCCTCCCTCGGTGAGACCGGTGTGGTTTCCACTACGCTCGGCGAGTTGATCCCGGGTATGAGCGCCACGGCCGAAGACAGCCCCGACGTCGCTCGGATCAAGGGCAGGCGCGCCTGGGCCGGGATTATCTCCCGCGCGGTCAAAGCCAAGCAGCGGGTGCTGCCCCAGCAGGATCTGCACGTGGACGGGGTGGTGCTGCAACTGCGCCCCGAGGAGGTCCGGGAGGCACAGGCCCGCGCCCGCCGCACCGGGCACCCCCATAACCGAGCCCGGGTGACGTTCGTGCGGGCGATGCTCACGTCGTTGGCACATCAGTATCTGGAGCAGATCGAGGGCGCCGGCGTGCACCCCGCGCAAGTGGTCGAGGACATCCGCTCGGCCCGTGACGTCCGGGTGGCGTTGAATCTGTCCTGGATGCCGCTCACCGCGACCGGGCTGATCGAGGAACTATTCGCCAAACCTCACAAGTTGGCTGCTGTGGCTGGGCGCATGTCAGCCGCGGATCAGGCCGCGCTCTACCGCCCGGCTGGATCGGAATGGACGACGGCGGACATCCCCTTGATCGATGAGGCCGCCGAACTCATCGGTACCGATGATGAGACGGAACGTATCCGGGCACGGGCCGAAGCGGTCCAACGGGAACGGGAAGTCGCCTATGCCCAGGAAGTGCTCACCTCCGCCTCTGAAGGGGACGATCCGATCACCGCTCAGGACCTGATCTCCGCCGAGGCATTCGCCGAGCGGTTCGCGGAGACCGGTCCGCAGTTGACCACGGCCGAACGCGCCTACCGGGACCGATCGTGGACCTATGGTCACGTCGTCATCGACGAGGCCCAGGAATTGTCGGAGATGGCCTGGCGAGCGCTACTGCGGCGCTGCCCCACCCGTTCGATGACCGTGGTGGGTGACGTGGCCCAGACATCCGCAGCCGGTGGCACCCGCGACTGGGCCGAGCGGCTGGGCACGATGGTGCGCAGCAACTGGCGAGTGGCTGAACTGACCGTCAACTATCGCACGCCTGCGGAGATCATGCGGGTGGCCCGGGCTGTCGCCACGGCGGCCGACCCCGAGCATCCGCCTGCGTCCCTGCAGTCCGCCCGCGACCTTCCGGATGCGTTGACGATCACGACCGTGGACGATCCGGCACAAGGAGTGCAACGCGTGCTGGACGCGGCGCCGGCGGACCAGGAGCAGGGCACGGTGGCGATCATCGCCGCGCCGGCGCGGCAGCAGGAATTGAGTCAATCGCTCGATCTACCTGCCGGGCCGGTCGATCTGACTGCACCGGTGGTGCTCCTCGACCCGGCCGGCGCCAAGGGGCTGGAGTTCGACCGCGTCATCCTGGTCGAACCAGGTGAGATCCTGTCCGGCGCCCACGCCGCAGACCTGTACGTGGCGATGACGCGGCCCACGCAACGGCTCGATGTCGTTCACGCCGAAGACTTACCCGAGGGCTTCCCGGACCCCGCCGACATTCCCACCGCCTTGCGGTCGGACAGTTCTGTGGACAGCCAGGGCGTCCACTAGGTGAGACGACTCGCCCAAGTAAGGGCTGATTGAGGACGATAGGTACCGTGGTCAAGGCACTGCTTCTGGAGAACATCCACCCCCTGGCTGCCGAACTGCTGGGCGGCAAGGGCATCGAGGTGACGACTGCCGCCGGCTCCCTGGATGAGGACGAGCTCATCGAAGCGCTCGACGGCGTGACCCTCCTGGGGATCCGCTCCAAGACCACCGTCAGCGAGCGGGTGTTGCAGCACAGTCCGCAGTTGCAGGGCATCGGGGTGTTCGCGATCGGGACGAACCAGGTGGACCTGGACGCGGCCATCGAGCGTGGAGTGGCCGTCTTCAACGCGCCCTTCTCCAATACCCGGTCGGTGGTGGAACTGGCGTTGGCCGAGATCATCGCGCTGACCCGGCGGCTGACGGAGAAGGACAAGGCGATGCACGCCGGCATCTGGGACAAATCCGCAACCGGTGCGCACGAGGTTCGCGGACGCACACTCGGGATCGTCGGCTACGGCAATATCGGTACGCAGTTGTCGGTACTCGCCGAGGCCCTGGGCATGCGGGTGGTGTTCTACGACACCGCGGAGAAGTTGGCGTTGGGCAACGCCCGCCGGATGCCGGACTTGGATTCACTGCTGGAAGTATCCGACGCGGTGACCCTGCACGTGGACGGCCGCGCAGGCAACGCCGGCATGTTCGGCCCGGAGCAGTTCAAGAAGATGAAGCCCGGGGCGATCTTCCTCAATCTCTCCCGCGGGTTCCTGGTGGACTACTCCTATCTGCGGTCTGCGATCAGTTCCGGGGCGCTGTCCGGCGCCGCGGTCGACGTGTTCCCCGAGGAGCCGAAGTCCAACGGAGCCAGGTTCGACTCCGAACTACGCGGACTGCCCAACGTGATCCTCACTCCGCACGTCGGTGGCTCCACCGAGGAAGCCCAGCAGGACATCGGAGTGTTCGTGGCGGGCAAACTCCGCGACTACCTACTCGCCGGATCGACCGGACTGAGCGTCAACATGCCGACCCTCACATTGGAGCCGCCCAAACCAGGGCAACAGCGCATCACCCATCTGCACCGGAACGTGCCCGGGGTGTTGGCCGCGGTGAACCAGGCGCTCTCCTCCGGAGGGGCGAACATCGACAGCCAGATGCTCGCGACGAGCGGTCATATCGGCTATGTGGTGACCGATATCACCGGGGCGCTGCCCGATCACGCGCGCAAGCACCTGCGCGACATCGAGGCCACCATCCGGGTGCGGGAACTCGACGCGCCGGGCGCCTGACCCGCCGGGGCCTGAGTGTCACACCCGAGCGTGCTTGACTGCCGCACCCAAGCGCGAGGCTGTTAGGCCTTGGGCCTCAGTTTTGGCAGGCGACTCCTGACCGGCGCCTAGGTCTTGCGCGGGATGAAGGCGCGTTTGGCTTCGTCGGCTGCGTCCGTGCCGGTGATCGGGCCGGTGTTCGGCACCGGGCCGGTGTCTCGTGGCCCATCGGGATTGGGGTGGTCGGCGTCCTCTTTGCGATTCAACGCTTCGCGCATCTGCTCTTTAGCGCGCTCTGTTGCGTCGGTATTCGAGGCCTGTTCAGTGTTCTGCTCCGGTTCTGTCCGGCCGGATTGCTCGTCAGTGGTCATCAGCGGTACCTCCTCGGTCCCGGACCGCGTCGCGATCACTACCGGTTGGACTTCCCACTGTGCCTGGGGCAGTGAGCCCACGCCAGTCGGCGTCATCTTCGCCGCCTAGGCGAATTGTTCGGAGGCGGACTCCCGATCCAACTTCAAGGCAGCGATCGCCGCTTCGAAGTCCTCCAACGAAGAGAAATTCTGATACACGCTCGCGAACCGCAGGTAAGCCACCTCGTCGAGGTCCCGCAGCGGCCCTAGGATCGCCAGACCGACCTCGTGGGCGTCGACCTCCGCGACTCCCATCGCGCGGATAGTCTCCTCCACCTGTTGCGCCAATAGGGCCAGGTCGTCCTGCGACACCGGCCGGCCTTGGCACGCCTTCAAGACTCCGGATGCCACCTTCTCCCGACTGAACGGCTCAACCGCACCGGAGCGCTTCAGGACCGACAGGCTCGTGGTTTCCAAGGTGGTGAATCGACGGGAGCATTCTGAACACTGCCGCCGACGCCGGATGCTACCGCCGTCGTCGGCCGTGCGTGAATCGACCACCCGAGAATCAGGATTACGGCAATAGGGGCAATGCATCGTCGCCTCACCTCCCGGTTTCACTCGGCGATGCGCGCACAAAGAATACCGTGCAAGCAGCACCTCCACGCACGTGAATGAGAAGCGGTTAACGGCAGCCACAGCGCTGCCGTGAATACCGCCGCGGCCACCGGCGAAACCGCGAGGTCAGCGTAGTCTCACTGCACCGGGATCGTCAGTTCCTGCCCGGCCTGCAGGGTGGCCCCGTGCAAGCCGTTGAGGTTCCGGATCTGCTCCACTACGTCCCGCACATCCTCGTCCGGACCGCTGACCCCGACGGCAATCGCCCACAGGCTCTCCCCCGGTTGCACCACGACCGTCTCCACGTGCGCCGGCGCGCTGTCCTGCTGTTGGGCCAGCGCTCCCACGCCCCCGCCGAGAGCGATCGCCAGCGCAAACCCAAGTGCAACCACAACCCGCCTCCCCCTGGCAGTCAACCGCATCCGAACCGCCTCCGGGCGAGAGGCATTCGTCGTCATCTCCGAGCCCCGCGAGCGCGCGACGCGAGCGCCCGCGTGCGCGATGTGCTGATCCGCACGGGCCGGTAGATCGGGCAGCACCACCACTGGCGCACCCTTCGCCGGAGGCTTCGAGACGTCCCCGCGACTGAACTCCCTGAGCGGCGCGGTGGTTCCCGTGCTCAGCGCGGTCGGCGACGGCGGCAGAACCGGGCCCGACCCCCCGCGCATCCCACTAGGTGCGGCTGCACTGCGAAACTCAGCCGGAGCGCAAGCGAGGGACCGCAGGCCGTAGTGCGCGCAACCCGCTCCCCGCCGTCGCCGATCATGGATCTTCCGGGCGGTTGGACTGGGGTGAATCGCCAGGGCGCTCATTGCGCTCTCCTCTCGACCCATACGGGTATCGAACAGACGTTCTGCGAACGGATGTTGGCACAGTAACACATCTGTTCGATGAGGTCGACACGCCAGTCGAACAGATGTTTCCCAATTGCTCGCCGATTGCGTAGGCTGATAACCGTCATGGAGACGATCCCAGCACCGACCACTGACACCACCGGCGCAAGGGGCTATGACAGACCCACTCGCACCCGCACCGACATGGAGGAAGCGATGCCCGAGGCACTCAGGGAGAACTCGGAAGCAACGGAGGGCGCTGCCGCTCGGCGTCGGGACTTGACTGACCGGCAACGTCTGATCATGGATTCGATCCGCACCAGCATCGAGACCAAGGGCTACCCGCCCACGATGCGCGAGATCGGCGCGGCAGTGGGGCTGGCCAGCCCGTCCTCGGTGAAGTACCAATTGCAGGTGCTGGAGGACAAGGGGTACCTCAGGCGCGACCCGGTCTCGACCCGTGCGATCGAGGTGCTCGATCCGGAGAGTCCGAACAAGGACGTGGACGGGACGGAGCCCGCGGCCGCCCGCGGGCCGCGAGAGTTGTTCTCCGTGGGCACGGAGGAACAGGTCGACGCCTCCCCCAGTTACGTGCCGGTGGTGGGCCGCATCGCAGCTGGTGGGCCGGTACTCGCCGAGCAGGCGGTCGAGGACGTCTTTCCGTTACCCCGCCAATTGGTGGGCGATGGTGAATTGTTCCTGCTGAAAGTTACCGGCGATTCGATGATCGAGGCCGCGATCTGCGATGGTGATTTCGTCGTGGTGCGCCAGCAGCCGGTTGCCGAGAATGGCGAGATCGTCGCCGCCATGATCGAAGGAGAGGCTACGGTCAAGACTTTGAAGCGCACCGATGACGCGCTCTGGCTACTGCCGGCCAACCAGGCTTATGAACCTATCCGGGGCGATGAAGCACAGATCCTGGGCCGGGTGGTCAGCGTGCTGCGATCACTGTGAGAGCACGCTCCTACAGTTCGTCTACCGGGCGCTTTCAGCCGGGTCGTCCATCGGGGCCGATGGCAAGTTCAACGACGTCGCTGTAACTGCGGCGTTGGATCCGCACGACCCGGTAGGTCTCATCCATCACGGGGAAGGCGTGCACCGGCTCGAACCTCATCCGGGCTCCGCCGGCGGTGCGCCGCAGATCGATGCACAGGTATCCGTAGTGCTTGCCGCCGCTGTGCAATACCGAATTTCCGTTGGCGGCTAGTCGCCACTGTTCAGGTTCGTCCTGATCAGCGGTCCACACCCGATAAGGGTTATATCGCAGCAACTGACCCGACTCGGTCCTGAGTTCCCCGCCCAGACTGTCCCCGGCTATGCCCACGTCGTAGTACAGCACGCCGGCGGCTTGGCTTCCCGTATCGCTGCGGCCGGCGGGCGAGCGCGCGTCATCGCCGGTGTCCAGCGCCACGCTGCTGTCGTGGTCCGCTCCGCTCTCGTCGCGGGTCAGCACGCTGCTGTCGTAGTCCGCTCCGCTCGCGTCATGGCCCACCACGCTGCGCTCGAACAGTTCGCTGTGCCCGCAGATCACCGCTGCTACCCCGTAATTGCGGAACAACGGGTGGAAGCGACGCATCGGAGTGCCACCCTGGCCGGTGGTGAGTGCGTGGTCCATCGGAAGCCCGTGGGTTCCACTGGAATAGGGGATGTGGTGGAACTGGACCACAATGATCCGACCCTCGGACCGGGCCTCGCGAAGGTTCTCCTCCACCCACCGCCACTGCGCACCCCCGGGATGAATGTCACTGAGATCCTTGCCCCCGGAGCGCTCGTATTCGGTTCGGGTGAAGTGTTGCTGGGTATCCGTTCCGGGACCGCGATACTCCCGTCCTTGTAACGGCTGCGGATAGTTGGAGGGCTGGTCGTCCGGCTCTCCGTTGGAGGAGTCCAAGGTGAGGATCGTCAGCGGCCCGTAGTCCACCCGGTAGAAGCCGCGCGGCGCAGCGGGTGGCGTGGCGCCCTGTCCAGTGGGTGGCGTGACACCCTGCCAGCCGGATGACGTCTCCCCCGGCGCAGCGGGTGGCGTTCCATCCGGCCCGGGGAAGTAGGCGTGGTATTTCGCCCGCGCTCGGACCACAGGGCCGCGATCCTGCGCCGTGCCGTAACCGCCGTTGAGCGCTCCGAAATTCTCCCAGTTGCCCATCGCCGGGAGCAGCGGCGTGGTTGCGAGCAGTCCGTGGCGGGAGGTGACGGCGAAGTACTCGTCCCACGCCGGCTGATAACCGCCGCCGGCGACCAGGTCTCCCGGATGCAGCAAGAGGTCGGGCTCGTCCTGTGCGGCCAGGTCCACCACGGCCCGGTACCCCTGCCCCTCGGTCAAGGGGTAGCGCAGCACCGGTCGTTGCCGACCTTCGGGCCCAGGGCGCACGTTGACGCCGAATTTCTCCTGCCAGATCCCACCTGGATCGGGGCGGTGCTCTCCCCCGGACCCCGGCAGCCAGGAGCGCCGGCGGAATCGCCCGGCGGGGGCGGTCTCGGAATCGGCCCACGCGATGACCCGCAGGTGCGTCCAGTCGTCCGCGGTTGGTGCGGTGCGGAAACTGGCCCGCTCCTGCCTTTCGCCCTGGGTAACGCTGTAGGAATACTCCGTCCCCGGTCGCAGGCCCTCCAGGACTACGCGGTGGCGCACGTTCAGACCTGCTGCCAGCCAGGACCCGGGAGGCAGTCCGCGGATACGTTCAGCGCGTTCTGCGGCGGAGTACTGCAACTCCTGCAAGTCCTCGGGTGTGGAGGTGATCGGGCCGGGCGCCCCTGGGCCGCTGACGGTGAGCGTGCCCGGCTCCCTCGCGTGGGAGAACCAGATGATGGTCATCCCGGTGCTGCTCGGGGCGTGCAAATAGGGCGGCACACGGATGTGATTCATCGGGCGCTCGGCGCATGCGCGGCCTCGGGCATGTCCCGGGCGGACCCGTCGGCCGTTGCGGCCAGCCTGCGCAGCGCCTCGCGGACCACTTGCCCGTTGGTGGTGGGCCAAAGGGGCGGGAGGGATGCGGAGAGGAAACTTCCGTACCGGGCGGTGCGCAGCCGTGGATCGAGCACGGCCACGACACCACGGTCGTGCACACCGCGGACCAGCCGCCCGGCCCCCTGTGCGAGCAACAGCGCCGCGTGGGTTGCCGCAACAGACATGAATCCGTTGCCTCCTGCAGCGGCAATGGCCTCCTGGCGCGCCTGGCGGATGGGGTCGTCGGGGCGCGGGAACGGAATCCGATCGATGACCACCAGTTGGCACGTGTCTCCGGGCACGTCCACGCCCTGCCAGAGCGACAAGGTCCCGAACAATGAAGCCGATGGCTCGGCCGCGAAGCGGTGTACCAGGGACGGGATCGAGTCCTCCCCCTGCAGCAGGATCTCGGTGCCGAGCCGCTCGCGCATCGCTTCGGCGGCCTGGATGGCGCCGCGCCGG
The DNA here is from genome assembly GCA_035302405.1 of Beutenbergiaceae bacterium. Classification (GTDB taxonomy): domain Bacteria; phylum Actinomycetota; class Actinomycetes; order Actinomycetales; family Beutenbergiaceae; genus CALKWS01. The sequence continues at coordinate 19,089 of DATGSR010000123.1, read as the reverse complement.
GAGGAGAACAGCCCAAGGGTCCGCCCGCCGGCTGCTTCGATCAGTCCGGCCAGTTCGTCCATCATCTCCTCGGCGGTGCCGTCGCGGCCCGGCGCCGGTAGATGCGAGGCGACATACAGGATGCCTTGCTTGCCGTAATCGAAAGGTGAGGAGACGTGCACCGCGCGGTGACCGTCACGAGCCATGCCCACGCTCCGGGCGGCGTGATCGAACTTGCCGCCCAGCGCCAGGGTGGCGGAGGTCAGGATCGCTGCGCGTTCGCTCAGCAGTTCCCCGGCGATCGGGCCGGCCACGTCCAGCGGGGCGACCTTCAGCCTCGGACCTTCCCCGGGCCGGCGGGGCTGCTCGCACCAGAGCACGTCGACGCGCTCCTGGACCCGGTCCGACAGCAATCGGTCGGCGATCTCGAACAGCACCAGGAGCGCGGAGGTGGCCATCATCCGTCCGCCGGCCTCCTCTGTTTTGCCCTGTCCTTCGGTCCGGATCGCGGTTTGCGCTTGCCGGCAGGCGTCGGCGATCGCGCGTACCACCGGGATCAGATCGGCCGGCAGCCCCTCGGGCAGGCGCCCTTCGGGCAACAACGCCAGGGCGGTGCGCAGTTCTTCGGCGGCATCGTCCAGGTCGGCGAGGACCATACCGGCGTGGCGTCTGGCGAGCCGGGCGGTGCGTTGGACCGATGCGGCGGACAGTTCCACAGTGGCTTGTGCGGTGACCCGGTCGGCCAGTTCGTGGGCCTCGTCCACGATGAGAGCGTCGTGCTCGGGCAGCACCTTCGGTGAGCCCGAGGCGGCGATCCCCAGCATCGCGTGGTTGGTGACCACCAGGTCGGCTTCCCGTGCCCGGTGCCGGGCCTGCTCCGGGAAGCAGTCGGCAAGCATCGGGCACCGCTGGCCCAAGCACTCCAGGGACGTCAGCGACACCTGCCGCCAGGCGCGGTCACTCACTCCCGGCGTGAGGTCGTCGCGGTCGCCGGTCTCGGTCTCCTCAGCCCACTGCCGCAGTCGGAGCACCTGGGCGCCCAGCGAGTGCTCATCGGAGGCTGGATGGTCCTCAGCGGACGACGGCGCCGCGGCCGAAGCAGTCGCCGGCACCTCCGCGGGGCTCATCTCCTCGAAGAGGGTGTACTCCTCATCGGCCGGGTAGCCGCCGGACACCTTGTGCAAGCACAGGTAGTTGTGCCATCCCTTGAGCAGTGCCACTTCGGGCTCTCGCGGCAGGTGCCGGCGCAGGGCCGAAGCGGCCAAGGGCAGGTCGTGGCCCAAGATCTGTCGTTGGAGCGCCAGGGTGGCGGTGGACACCACCGCGCGCTCACTGTGCTGCACGGTGTGCAGCAGGGCCGGGATCAGGTACGCCAGCGACTTACCGGTACCCGTGCCCGCCTGGATGAGTAGATGCTCATCGTTCTGCAACGCGCGGGCCACCTCGCCGGCCATCTGGTGCTGGCCCTCCCGGCGCGCACCCCCCATCGCAGAGACGACTTCGTCCAGCACCGCGTCCACGTCGGGCGTCGCGGCAGCGTCCCTCTCCGGGGTGGTCGTCGTCGCTGCGCCCGTTTGCGGCACACGATCAGTGTCCGCCGGGCGGCCTGGATCGGCAGGCGCCGCGTGCTCGGACGGGGTACCTGCGCCGTCGTGCATCGTCATCTGGTGACGGCTGCGTCCAGGTCTGCCGCCAAACCTCCATCGACCAGAGCTCGCAGCCGGGTTCCCGCTGCCGTGTGCTCCTGGCTGAGGACCTCACCGGCAACGTGCGCTCGGTGGACCAGGTCGCCCCGGTCGTAGGGCACCACCACGTCCACCTCCACGTCCGGCCGCGGCAGGTTCTCGGCGACCGCTTCCCGCAGGTCCTCGATCCCCGCGCCGGTACGTGCGGAGACAGCCACAGCGCCCGGCTCGCGGGTGCGTAGGGCGGCGATCGCGCCGGGGTCGGCGATGTCGGCCTTGTTCAAGGCCACGATCTCCGGGATGGCGCCGGCGCCCTCGATCTCCCGGAGCACGTCGCGCACTGCCGCGATCTGGCCGGCGGGGTCGGCGTGGGCGGCGTCCACCACGTGCACGATCACATCGGCCTCGGCCACCTCCTCCAGGGTGGAGCGGAAGGCTTCGACGAGCTGCGTGGGCAGGTTGCGCACGAACCCGACCGTATCGGCCAGGGTGTAGGCACGCCCGTCGGGTGTCTCTGCGCGCCGCACGGTGGGATCCAGCGTGGCGAAGAGTTGGTTCTGCACCAGCACACCGGCGCCGGTGAGGCGGTTCAACAGGGAGGACTTGCCCGCGTTGGTGTAGCCCACGATCGCCACCGAGGGCACCGCACCGACGCGCCGGGAGCGCCGCCGGCCGGCTCGGGCCGGTGCCATCTGTGCGATCTGGCGCCGCAACTTCGACATCCGGGTGCGGATCCGGCGCCGGTCCAGTTCGATCTTCGTTTCACCGGGACCGCGCGAGCCGATACCGGCCCCGCCGGCTACCTGGCCACCGGCCTGCCGGGACATCGATTCACCCCACCCGCGCAAGCGCGGCAGCAGGTACTCCAACTGCGCCAGCTCCACTTGGGCCTTACCCTCACGGGACTTGGCGTGCTGGGCGAAGATGTCCAGGATCAGCGCGGTGCGGTCGATCACCTTGACCTGGACCACGTCCTCCAAACCTCGGCGCTGGGACGGCCCCAGTTCGGAGTCGACGATGACGGTATCCGCCCCGGTTCGCTCCACCAGGTCGGCCAGTTCAGCGGCCTTGCCCGAACCCAGATAGGTGCCCGGATCAGGGTGGCGACGCCGTTGCAGCACGCCGTCAAGGACCTGGGAACCCGCGGTCTCGGCCAGCGCCGCCAACTCCCGCAGAGAATTCTCAGCGTCCTCCAGCGTGCCCTCGTTCCACATCCCCACCAAGATCACGCGCTCCAGGCGTAGCGCCCGATACTCCACGTCGGTGACGTCGTCGAGTTCGGTGGACAGCCCGGAGATCCGGCGCAGGGCCGCGCGTTCTTCCGCGTCCAACTGGTCACCGTCATGCGCCAGCGGCTCAGCGGCGCCGGCTTGGATGGCCGTTCCGTGCCGGGCGAGGATGCGCTCCACCATCGCCTGCGCCCGGTCCTCAACAACCGGGTCTTGGTGGACGTCGTCATCAATACGGGCATCATTGCCCGCACTGCGCGCGGTGTCGGGGGTGGCAGAGGGTCGATCTGCGGATATGGGTCGGGTCATCTCGTCCTGTGGTCGGGGCTCCCGGCGGATACGTGCCCGACGGGAAAGTACTTGATACCACTGTCCCACGCAGGGATGCGGACGCCAACCGATTTCGCTCAGCGCTTGGGGAATGTCGGGTTTATCCACAGCCGGAACCGCGACGGATATTCTCGGGTGCGTGTCCCACTATTTTGATGCCCGACCGGGTCGGGAAAGTCGGCAGCGCACCATCCGGGTATCCCTGCGCGGCACGCAGGTGGAGGTTCTGACCGATCGGAACGTGTTCTCCGCCGACCGCCTGGACCTTGGCACCGCGGTGCTGCTGCGTACTGTCGCGGACCCACCGAGCACCGGCACCCTGGTGGATCTGGGGTGCGGATGGGGGCCGATCGCGTTGGCCATGGCTCTGGCCGCTCCGAAAGCCCGGGTCCTGGCCCTGGACGTCAACGAACGGGCCCTGCACCTAACCGCCGCCAACGCCAAACGGCTCGGGCTCGGCAACGTGGAGACCTGGAACCCGCAGGATTTGCTAGCGGCCGAACCCGATCTGGCGATATCCGAACTTTGGTCCAACCCGCCGATCAGAGTGGGGAAATCCGTCCTGCACGAGTTGCTGGGCGCCTGGCTGCCTCGCCTGGAGGAAGGGGCATCGGCGCGCTTAGTGGTACAGAAGAACCTGGGGGCCGACTCCCTACACCGTTGGCTCGAGACCGAACTCGGAATGCCCACGAGGCGCAGCGCGAGTTCCAAAGGCTTCCGGGTGCTGACTGTGCAGAATGTCGCCCCGCCCGCGGATGAGGTGCCGGCCCCGTAGCGGTCTGGCGGCGGGACCCGGCACCCGAGCGCGCAGACCCGATCAGAACGGCTGCACCCGGGCCACGAGTTGCGCCGGTCCGGTCAACTCCACGTAATGATCGTCGAAGACGGTGACTCGCAACCGCCCCCCGGGCACCAGCACGTACCAGGTAGCAGGAGCGCCTGCTCCGAACCACGTGCGTACCGCCAACGCCGCCGCAACGGCACCGGTACCGCACGACAGGGTCTCCCCCACCCCCCGTTCGAACACCCGCATCTTGGCCACGCCCACCGACTCGGTGCCGATCACCTCGCCGGCCTCGTCGACGATGTCCTGGTCCTGCTCCCCCAGGGGCACTACCAGTTCCACGTTCGTGCCCTCGGGCGGCGCGGGGTCCACAGACGGTGGCACGGACAGGTTGGCCTGCTCCAGTTCGGCCTGGTCGGTCAGTGCGATCACGGTATGCGGGTTGGGCAGTGCGAGTCGCAGTCCGGGGCGCGGCGCGGGCATACCGGCGATCTGCACCTGGACATCGGAGCCGGCCCGCAACGCCTCGGTGCCTCCGGGCGCGGACCACGGACCCAGTTCGACCGAAAACTCCGATCCCTCTCGGCGCACCATCACCTGTCCGGCCCGAGTCGCCACCGGCAGCACGTGGCCGTCACCGAGGTCCACCAGCCCCTCGGCAATGAGAAAAGCCGCGAACACCCGGATGCCGTTGCCGCACATCTGCGCCGGGGCCCCGTCCGCGTTGCGGTGGTCCATGAACCAGGTCGCCTCCCCGGTGCGCTGGTGCTCGGTCAGCCCCGTCCGCACCGCCGCGTCCACCGCGATCGCGCGCAGCACGCCGTCGGCTCCCACGCCGGTCCCCCGGGCCGTGACCTCCTGTACCTGCTCCGCCGTCAGCGGGTGGTGCCCCTCGGGGTCGGCGTAAACCAGGAAGTCATTGCCGGTGCCGTGACCTTTGACAAACGCCGGGAACGCCGTAGAACTCATGCTGTGAGCCTAACGGGGGCCCGTGTCAACGCGCGCAACCCGCAGGGTAGGCGTAGGAACTCGACCCGATGCGGGAGCGGCCCCGGCACGGCGCCGCTCCCGGGAGGTGCAACCTGCAGCGCGGCGCGGAAGGCGTTCCCTCCCCGGCGCGCGGGAGGGGTCAATCCAAGGCGCGTGGGAGGAGATCAATCCGCAGCGCTGCGCCGGATGTGGGCGATGGCTTGGTCGAAGGCGTCCTCGCCGGCGTCGATCCAGTGCACCCGGGGGTCGCGCCGGAACCATTTGCGTTGCCGCCGCGCCAACTGGCGCGTGGCCAGAGCGGTCTCGGCGACTGCCTCCGCTTTGTTCATTCGCCCACGAAGGACGGCGAGCGCCTGGACGTACCCCACGGCGCGGTTTGCGGTGCGCCCCCACTCCAGCCCCTCCTCCAGCAACCGTTCGGTCTCCTCCACCAGCCCGCCGTCGAACATCTGCCGTGCCCTGGTATCGATCCGTGCGTCCAGTTGAGCGGCGGGCATCGCCAACCCGATCTGCACCGCTGGGACCTCATACCGGTAGTCCGGCAGGTTCGCGCTGAAGGGTGAGCCCGTCAGGTGGATCACTTCCAAGGCCCTGATCACGCGCCGCTGGTTGCGCGGGTCAATCCGTTGGGCGGCCTCGGGGTCGAGTCGGGCCAGTTCGCGGTGCAAGTTGCTTGCACCCTCCCGGACGGCCCGCTCCTCCAGTTCCGTCCGCAGGGCCGGGTCGGTGCCGGGGAAACTCATCCGATCCAGCAGTGCGCGGACATACAGGCCGGACCCGCCGACCACGATCGCAGTTCGGCCGCGACTTGCGATCCGGTTCAGGTCTTCGCGACCGTGGTGTTGGTAAGCCGCGACCGAGGCTTCCTGATCTACCCGGAGCACATCGATCTGGTGGTGCGGGATACCCCGCCGTTGATCGACCGGGACTTTGGCGGTCCCGATATCCATGCCCCGGTACAACTGCATCGCGTCCGCATTCACGATCTCGGCGCCGATGGCATCGGCAAGGTCCAAAGCGAGATCGGACTTGCCCGTCGCGGTGGCTCCGACGACGGCGATCACGGAGGCAGACACGCATGGCAACCTACCGCTTCGGATGGCACCTGGACACGGGAGGCACGGCTGACGGGGCCGGGCGGTGGACCCGCCGTGGGCACCCGCACCCGCGCCCGCGCGCCGATAGCCGTCACGACCACACCGGTCGCACTTGACACCCGCGGCGGTACCGGACACCGGGCGTGTCGTGGCGGCGGGCTTATGCTGGCTGGTGATGACCAGTCCCGATGATCAAACCGACGACCACCCCTCCCCCGCCGAGGAACCGGATAACAGCGCCGACTGGGAACTGTCCGAGGAGGACATCGCAGCCGCTGAGGTGCATCCGGTCACACCGGAACGGATCCGCGAATGGCTGGAGTCCAACGGGCACAACTACCTGTTGCGGCCCAACGGTCAACCCGCCGGGGTGTGGAACGGGGCCCTGTTCACGTTCACCGTGACTTCCCACGTGTTACAGATCCGGGGCCAGTGGAACCGCACCATCACCATCGAACGGCGCGGGGAGTTCATGACCGTCATCAACAACGTGCACATCCGCAACCCTTGGCCCAAGTGTCTGCTGCAAGTGATGGACGACGGCTCGATGCGGTTCACCACCGAGATCGACACACCGATCGCCCACGGGCTGTCCGATCAGCAACTGACCAGGGCGATGCGGTTGGGTATCGGCGCGGGGCTGTCCCTGTACGCCAAACTTGACCAGCAGTTCCCCGACCCGTTGATGTCCGCAGGAGCAGTATGAGTGACCCGACCGATCTTCCCGGGGTGTCGGCATGGCCGGCGCCGGTGACCTACGAGCGGCTGCAACAGGTGATCGCGGCCGCCGGGATCACGGTGACGCCTACCGAGTCCGAACGCCTGACCGCCCGGGTGGAGGACAACCTGGTGGAGATCTCAGTGGCTTCCGGGAAGAACACGATCCTGCGGGTGCTCGGCCTGGCCGGCACTACGGTGCCGATGGAGCAGCAATCCGCCCTGGCGACGTTCGCCAATAACTGGCACCGCGAACGCACCTGGCCCACGTTGATGTGGACCCCCGCCAAGGACGGCGCGTTGGCCCTGCGCAGCGTGTACACGGTGGACGTCACGGCGGGCGCGACCGACGAACAGTTGAGCACTGCGATCAAACTAGGCATCTCCGTCACTGCCCGGGGTTTGGGCAGTGCCCGGGACGCGCTGACCAAGGGCGACGGTTCGGAGGTGGGATGACCAGCACCGGCCCCGATGCCGCCGGCCCGCAGGAGTTGCGGGACCTGATCGACCAGAGCGAGCGCGTGATCGGTTTCACCGGGGCTGGAGTATCGACCGAGTCCGGCATCCCCGACTTCCGTTCGCCCGGAGGGGTGTGGACCCGGTATGACCCGGCCACCTTCGACTTCGCCAACTTCGTTGCCGATCCGCGCGTGCGCGCCGAGAGCTGGCAGATGCGCAAGGAGTTCTTCACGGCCGGCGCCCGGCCCAACCCCGCTCACTTCGCGTTGGCGGAGTTGGAGCGCAGGGGTAAGAGCCCGGGCGTCATCACTCAGAACATCGACGGCTTGCACCAGGACGCCGGCTCCCGCACGGTCATCGAGTTGCACGGAACCGCCCGTGAGGTCATGTGCATCGGCGCTGCACCGCAGCACGGCGTGCCAGAGGGCTGCGGGTGGCGTGATACCCATGAGTGGGCCATGACACAGGTCGACGCCGGCGACACCGATCCCCGCTGCCCGCAGTGCGCAGGTTTGGTGAAGTCCGCGACCGTTTCCTTCGGCCAGATCTTGCAACCGGACGTCATCGACGCGGCACTCGCGCTGGCGGCGTCCGCTGATCTGCTGATCACCGCGGGCTCTTCGTTGCAGGTCCAGCCGGCTGCGAGCCTGCCGCTGGAAGCACTCGAGGCCGGAGCGCGATTGGCCATCATCAACAATGAGCCGACGCCGTTGGACCGGTTCGCCGATCTGGTGGTGCGGGGCCGGGCCGGTGAGGTGTTGGGGGCAGCGGTGCAGCCGCGCGGCGATCAAGCGGGCTGACGACGTCGGTCGAGCCCTAGGTGGTGGCTGAGCCCTACGTGGCGGCTCAGCCCTAGGTGGCGACTGAGCCCTAGGTGGCGGCGCGCACCGTGGGCATGCCCAGGCCCACCGGGCGGGGTCCGGACGGCACACCTCCCGCGGCTTTCGCCTCCCGACGGGCCTGCCACGCGTCTCCGGAGCGGGTCCGGCGCACATCGAAGGTGCCCCCGCGAAGCCCGGAATCAGCGATCAAATAATGCGGTGCAGCGGATGTCACCTCCACGGTGACCATGTCGCCCGGGCGGGGGGCGTCGTCGTCGGGCACCTCAGGAAGGCCCACATGCACGAGCCGGTTATCCGGAGCACGGCCGGACAGACGCTTGGTGGCGGTGTCCTTGCGGCCTTCGCTCTCCGCGACGAGCACCTCTAGGGTCCGGCCGACCTGTTTGGCGTTCTCCTCGGCGGAGATCCGGTCCTGCAATTCGATCAGGCGCTGGTAGCGCTCCGCGACGACGTCGGCAGGAACCTGGTCGGGCATGGACGCCGCGGGCGTTCCGGGGCGCGGGGAGTACTGGAAGGTGAAGGCGCTGGAGAACCGGGAGGCTTCCACCACGCGCAGAGTGTCCTGGAAGTCCTCCTCGGTCTCACCGGGGAAGCCGACGATGATGTCGGTGGTGATCGCGGCGTCGGGCAGTTGCGCGCGCACCCGGTCCAGGATGCCCAGGAAACGCTCACTGCGGTATGACCGGCGCATCGCGCGCAGGATCCGGTCCGATCCCGACTGCAGCGGCATGTGCAGCGAGGGCATCACGTTATGGGTGGTGGCCATCGCCTCGATGACGTCGTCGGTGAACGCCGCCGGGTGCGGGGAGGTGAACCGCACCCGCTCCAAACCCTCGATGTTGCCGCAGGCCCGCAACAGTTTCGCGAACGCGCCCCGGTCGCCGAACCCGACGCCGTAGGAGTTGACGTTCTGACCCAGCAACGTCACTTCCAGTGCGCCTTCGCTGACCACGGCAGCCACCTCGGCGAGCACTTCCCCGGGCCGGCGGTCCCGTTCCTTCCCGCGCAGGCTTGGCACGATGCAGAACGTGCAGGTGTTGTTGCAGCCCACGGAGATGGATACCCACGCCGCGTAAGCGCTCTCCCGCCGGGTGGGTAGCGTGGAGGGGAACACCTTGAGGGACTCCTCGATCTCCACCTGGGCAGTCTCGTTGTGCCGGGCGCGCTCGAGCAGCACCGGCAGCACATCGAGGTTGTGGGTGCCGAACACCACGTCCACCCACGGAGCCCGCTCGACGATGCCGGCGCGGTCCTGCTGAGCCAGGCACCCGCCGACAGCGATCTGGAAGTCCGGGCGGGTCTTCTTGATCGACGCGAGTTGGCCCAGGTTCCCGTAGAGGCGTTCGGCGGCGTTCTCCCGCACCGCGCAGGTGTTGATGACGACGACGTCCGCCCGAGAAGCCTGGTCCATCAGGGAACCGGAGGGCTCACCGGCGCTGACGTATCCGGCTTCCTCCAGCAACCCTGACATCCGCTCGGAGTCGTGCACGTTCATCTGGCAGCCCAGGGTGCGCACCAGGTAGGTGCGGGTATCACTCGTCGTGGTGCTCACAGTTGCCGATTCTACGTCTCCGCCACCGGCGGGTTCGACGCGGCGGTTTGCGCGACGGTTGGGCTCGACGCGGTGGTTTCCCCCACGGTTGGGTTCACCGCGCCGGTTTCGCACGCACGGGCCTGGAACGAGCCCGAGTCAACCGTTGAGTTCCTAAACGGGTAGGTTTTCAACCATGGCCCATCCACCGAGTGATCTCTCTCTGGCCGAACCACCCTCGGGTATGTCCGCTGCTGCCGGGGAGCCCCTGGTGGTGCTCAGCGGCGTGCAGAAGTACTTCGGCGACCTGCACGTGCTGCGCGACATCGATCTGACGGTGCACCGCGGCGAGGTCGTGGTGGTCATCGGGCCATCCGGGTCCGGTAAGTCCACCCTGTGCCGGACTATCAACCGGTTGGAGCCGATCAACTCCGGATCGATCACTCTGGACGGTCAGGAACTTCCGGAGGAGGGCAAAGCCTTGGCTGCGCTCCGCGCCGATGTGGGCATGGTGTTCCAGGCGTTCAATCTCTTCGCGCACAAGACCGTGTTGGAGAACGTCACTCTCGGGCCGATCCGCGTGAAGAGGATGAAATCCGCTGAGGCTCGCAAAGCCGCATTGGAACTGTTGGACCGTGTCGGTGTGGCCGATCAGGCCGACAAGATGCCGGCGCAGTTGTCCGGTGGCCAGCAGCAGCGCGTGGCGATAGCCCGCGCGTTGGCCATGCGGCCCAAGGTGATGCTTTTCGATGAACCCACCTCAGCCCTTGACCCGGAGATGGTCAACGAGGTGCTGGACGTGATGGTGGCCCTGGCCAAGGAGGGGATGACCATGGTGGTGGTGACCCACGAGATGGGCTTCGCGCGCAAGGCCGGGGACCGCGTCGTGTTCATGTCCGATGGGCAGATCGTGGAGGTCGCCGACCCCGAGACGTTCTTCAAAGACCCGCAGACGACTCGCGCGAAAGACTTCCTCGGCAAGATCCTCACGCACTGAGGCGAACGTAAACCGCCACGGCAGCAAACCTGCCAGGGCACCAACCCGCTAAGAGCAAGCGGCTCGACCTCCTGCCCGCCGGCCGTTCGCGCGTCCAGCGGGCAGGAGGGTCGAGTTCTTACCGCTATTCGGGGTCGGACTAGTCGGGGTGTTCCCGCTCCGGTGCATCCTGACGGGTGCTATCGCCCCCGTCCGTGGCGCCACGAGCAACTGCCTCACCGGCATCGGTAGCCGTCTCCGAGGCGCGGGCCTCACCCAGCGTCGGTGCAGCACCAACGCTGCCGTGCTCGGCCGCGGCACCAGATGCAGCCGGAGCGGTTGCCGTGCCAGGATCCGTGGACTCTGCTTGCACATCCGACCCAGCGGGCTCCCCCGTATTGGGATCTGCACCGTCGCGGCTCGGCTGGCGCTTACGTCGGGATAGTTGCGTGACGAGGGCGATCGCAACACATGCCAAACCTGCCAGGGACACCACGACGTTGGGATACACCAGCGCGACACCGCCGATGATCAACAGCGCGCGCTCCACGACGGTGGTGGGGATCAGCGCGTGACCGGCCATTCCGGCCGCAAGCGCGATCATTCCGCCGATCAACGTCAGAAGCGGAACCGGGAGTTCCTGCCAGCCAGCCTGCAGCACTAGCGCGGGCTGGAGGACGAAGACGTACGGGATCAGGAACCCGGCGACCGCGAGTCGAAGGGCCGTGACACCTGTGCGTAATGGATTGGCCCGGGCGATACCCGCGCCCGCGAACGCCGCCAGACACACCGGCGGTGTGACGTCGGCCAAGATCCCGAAGAAGAACACGAACATATGCGCGGCGATCAGCGGAATGCCGAAGTCGACCAGAATCGGTGCGGCTACGGTTGCAGTGACCACATAGTTTGCCGTCGTCGGCAGCCCCATCCCGAGGATGAGGCACGCGATCATGGTAAACACCAGGATCAGCAGCAGACTGCCGCCGGCCAGTTCGATGACGCCGCGTCCCAGACGCTGACCCAACGGGGTGTTCGTCACCGTGCCGGCAACGATGCCCGCAGACGCACACGCGGCGATGACCGGTAGCGCAGTCCGCGCGCCGGCGATCATCAATTCCACGATGCCTCGCGGACCCAACCGCGTGGACTTGCGCAGGAAACTGAGCAAGAACGCTGTGGCGATCGCGTAGAGCGCCGACCGTGCCGGCGAACTGCCGCTGAGCAGCATGTACACGATGACGACCAGCGGCAGGATCAGGTCGATGCGGGTGAGTAGCGACTTTGCCGAAGGCAGGTCCTCCTTCGCCATCCCACCCAGGCCGTCCCGCTTGGCTTCGAAATGCACCGAGATCATCACGCCGAGGAAGTACAACAAGGCGGGGATGATCGCGATGACGATGATCTCGCTATACGGCACGCCGGTGTACTCGGCCATGATGAACGCGGCCGCTCCCATGATGGGGGGCATGAGTTGCCCGCCGGTGGAGGCGGTGGCTTCTGTCGCTGCGGCAGCGTGCGGACGGAAGCCGCTCTTCTTCATCATCGGGATGGTAAAGGAACCTGAGGCCACTGTGTTGGCCACCGACGACCCGGAGACCATGCCCTGCAGCCCGGACGCGGCTACCGCTGCCTTGGCCGGCCCACCGGTGTACCGCCCCGCCGCCCGGAAGGCCAAGTCGGTGAAGTAGGTGCCGATGTTCGTCTGGATCAGCACCACGGCGAACAGCAGGAACAAGTAGATGAACGTCGAGGACACCTGGATCGGGGTGCCGAAGATTGCCCCAGTCTCCAAGAACGTCGTGGCGGCGTAGTCGGTGAAGTCATTGCCGCTGTGGCGGAATAGCGGGCTGTAGTTGCCGAAGACCCCATAAAGGAATGCCGTGCCCGCGACGATGACGATCGGCAGACCGACACAGCGTCGAGTGGCTTCCAGCACCAGCACGATGCCCATGATCGCCACGACGTAATCGATGGTGTCGTAACCGAATATCCCGGGTTGGGGGCTCCGCAGGAAGTCGTACCGGTAGACGATGTACAGGTTGGCTGCCAGGCCCAGCACCGAGAGCACGAAGTCATACCACGGCACTCCGCGGCCCCGTCCGAGGAGGAAGTCCTTCCACACCGCTCCGGTTGGTGCGCCCAGCGGCTTCTTCCGCGCGGGGTAGAGCAGGAAGATGATCGCCACGGCTCCGCCGACATGAATGGAACCCTGGATCAGGGTCGGCCGGGAGCCAGTGAGGGCGGTGTAGAGGTGAAACAGCGTTAGGGCGATGGAAAGTCCCCCGACGAGCCAACCCCACCAGCCAAGATCCGTACGGAACCGGCTGGCGGCGTCGTGCTCGCGGAGGACCTCCTGCGCCTGTTCATCGGCGACCTCGAGGGAGGCACGAGGCGCCGCGACGTTTCGAGTCGTCACGGCCGTTCGACGCCGTGCTCCTCGTAGTACCGCTCAGCACCTGGGTGCAGCGGCCCGTCGCCGATACCGAGCAGCGCGTCATCGTGGCTGATCAGGTCTCCCTGCGGCAGGGTGATCTGGTCGGCGTGCTCGAAGATTGCGGCGGTGAGGTCGTAAGCGAGGTCTTCGCTCACCTGGGTGGTGGAGGCAAGCACTGCCGCCGAGACCGACAGGGTCAGCACGTCATCGTCGAGGAACTCATAGGCGTCGGCGCTGATGGAGTAGGTGTCGAAGTAGGTCTCGCTGGCAATCTGGTCCGCGATCTCCTGGTCCACCGACAGCAGGGTGACCTCGGAGGTGGCCGCCATTTCGTTGAGCGAGCCGTTGGGGGTACCGACCACGAAGATGGAGGCATCGATGTGCCCGTCCTGGAGCAGGGCCTGAGAGTCGGCGAACTCCTCCTCGTACGGGGTGTAGTCACCCTCCTCGATCCCGTATGCGGCGAGGATGGCATCCGAGACCGCGCGCGTACCCGAACCGGGCGCACCCACCGCGATGTTCGCGCCTTCCAGGTCCTCCACCGATTCGATGCCCGTTCCTCCGAGGGTCACGATGTGTGCGGCCTCGGGATAGAGGCCGGCGATCCAGCCCACGTTGGTGATATCGGCGCCCTCGAAGTCACCCTCACCGGCGACAGCGGAGATGAAGGTGTCCGACTGGGCAAGGCCCAGTTGCATGCTCTCCTGGCTGATCTGCCCGATGTTGTAGACCGAGGCGTCGGTGGAGATCGCATCGACGGTGATGCCGTCGATGTTGTCCTCGAAAATCTGGGCGTACTCCCCGCCGAGCGGGTAGTAAACGCCCGCCGTGCCTCCCGTTCCGAAGGTCAGGTCGGTGACGAAGTCACCCTCGTCGCCGACCTCCACGTCGGCGTCGGCTTCTGCATCGGTGTCTCCGTTGCCGCAAGCAGCGAGCACCAGAAGTGCAGCAGCGGATGCCGCCAGGGCGGAAGTACGGCGCATGCTCATCGTCATTCTCCTTGATCGTTCATTCGGTCGACGGGCTCGGCGTTTCGCCCCAGCCTCAGGCGGCGGTGCCCATTCGTTCGCGATTGCTGTCAGCAGGTTAGGCCGCGGGAGCCACAGAGATGTACGCGCAGCGACCCTGGCTCGGGGATCGTTATGAGATCGTCACCGTGGTCAGTCGAGCACCTCGTCGTCTCCCTCGAAGCCGTCGTCATCCAACACTTCGTTGATGAGGCGGTATGCGAGTCCGGCCGAGTAGCCCTTACGGGCGAGCATGCCCATCAACCGGCGACGGCGTTTGATCGGATCCAGCCCCTCGGTGGACCGGGCTTTGCGCTCCAGCAACTTGCGCGCAGCGGCTTCCTCGTCCTCGGGCTGCACCGCCTCCAGCGCCGCCTCGGCGTCCTCGCCGGTGATGCCCTTGCGCCGCAGTTCAACGGCCAGTGCACGCCGTGCCAACCCGCGCTCGGAGTGCCGAGTGCGCACCAGCATCTCGGCGTAGTCGGCGTCGTTGACGAGGCCGACCTCGGTGAACCGGTCCAGGACCCGGGTCGCGACGTCGTCGGGCACGTCCTTCTTCGCCATCGCCTCGGCCAGTTGGGCGCGCGAACGGGGGGCCTGGCTGAGCATTCGCAGAGCGATTGTGCGGGCAACCGATTCCGCATCGGGCTCTCGGTCCACTGCCGCGGCGCCCGTGGCCGGCGGTTCTCCGACCCGGCCACGGACGCGTTGCGGTCTACTCATTGCGGTTAGAAGTCAACGGCCTCGGCGTCCTCAGGTACCACTTCGAGTTTCGCGCCGATCCCGAGTTTGGTCTTGATCTTGGATTCGATCTCCTCGGCCAACTCCGGGTTGTCCTTGAGGAACCGGCGCACGTTCTCCTTGCCCTGGCCAAGCTGGTCGCCCTCGTAGGTGTACCAGGCGCCGGACTTGCGCACGATGCCGTGCTCCACCCCCAGGTCGATCAGGCCGCCCTCCCGGGAGATGCCCATGCCGTACAGGATGTCGAACTCGGCCTGCTTGAACGGGGGCGCCATCTTGTTCTTCACCACCTTGGCGCGGGTGCGGTTACCCACCGAATCGGTGCCCTCCTTGAGGGTTTCGATTCGGCGCACGTCGATACGGACCGAGGAGTAGAACTTCAGCGCCTTACCGCCGGTGGTGGTCTCCGGGGACCCGAAGAAAACGCCGATCTTCTCCCGGAGCTGGTTGATGAAGATCGCAGTGGTGCCGGAGGCGGACAGTGCGCCGGTGATCTTGCGCAGCGCCTGAGACATCAGCCGGGCCTGCAGACCCACGTGGCTGTCGCCCATCTCGCCCTCGATCTCCGCCTTGGGAACCAGCGCGGCCACCGAGTCGATCACCACGATGTCCAGGGCGCCGGAGCGGATCAACATGTCCATGATCTCCAGTGCCTGCTCCCCGGTGTCCGGTTGGGAGACCAGCAACGCATCGGTGTCCACGCCGAGTTTCTTGGCGTACTCCGGATCCAGGGCGTGCTCGGCGTCGATGAACGCCGCGATGCCTCCGGCCTTCTGCGCATTCGCCACGGCGTGCAGGGCCACGGTCGTCTTACCGGAGGACTCCGGGCCGTAGACCTCAACGATCCGGCCACGCGGCAGCCCCCCGACGCCCAGGGCGATGTCCAGGGAGATCGAACCGGTGGGGATCACTTCCACCGGCGGGCGGGTATCGTCCCCGAGTCGCATCACCGACCCCTTGCCGAAGGCCCGGTCGATCTGGCCCAAAGCGGCATCAAGTGCCTTGCTCCGGTCGGTCTTATTGCGATCTGCTGCGGAAACAGCCATGAGAGTTCACCTTCGCGTCGGGGCGGTTCACCCGCCTGTTGTGCAGGGGCTGGTCTGTTCGCCACCGCCCTCTCCGAGCGGCTGTGGGGCGTGAGACGAGGCTATGTCCGACCACTGACATCCGGTGTCTCCCCGATCCCCTGTGTGGATCAGGCGCACACCGTCCGCGTCCTGTGGACAACAGTAGAACGAACGCGTGTTCGATGAAAGTGCGACACGCCGACCTCGTGCCAAGACACGCCGACTTCATGCCAAGTCGAGCGGCGCGCAGAGTCGGCAGCCGAGCCAATCCAGGCGCCATGTCCACACCCACCGACCGAACCATCCAATTGGGCGGTTACGGCGCACCACCCCGCCCCCACACGACCCGAACCATCCAATTGGGCGGATTTGTCCTACTGGGTGCCCCAGCGCAGACACCCGGGTCACGTCAGCAGCAGTCGCCCCACTCGACGGGTGGCGGCCCACACTCCGACCGCGCCCATCACAGCCAGGTAGAGCACATGCACCAGCAGGCCGGTGTGCACCGCGCCGGTGGACAGGGCCCGGGTCAACTCAACGCCGTGATACAGCGGGGTGGCCTGCACCACCGCCTGCAGGGCCTGGGGGTAGGAGTCCAGCGGGAAGAACGTGCCGGAGAACAGGAACAGCGGCAGGATGACCAGTTGCACGTAGTCCGCGTCGTTCCAGGACCGCATGTAGGTGGTGGCGGCCATCCCGACCGAGGCGAACGCCAGTCCGATCAGTGAGGCCGCCGGGATCGCCAGGACGGCCCAGGGTGAGAGCACGAATCCGGCGAGTGCGGCCACCACGAGGAACGCACTGGAGTAGATCACTCCGCGCAGCAACGCCCAGGTGATCTCCCCCAGGGCCACATCGCGCGGGCCCATCGGGGTGGTGAGGACCGAGTGGTAGAGCTTGGCGTCCTTGAGTTTGCCGAAGACGTTGAAGGTGGCATCCATCACCGCCCCGTTCATCGCCGAGGCAGCCAGCATCGCCGGGGCCACGAACACCGCGTAGGGCATCTGCTGCCCGTCCACCTCGATCGTGCCCACCAGTGTGCCGATGCCCACACCCAACGCGAAGAGGTAGAACACCGGCTCGAAGAAACCGGAAACGAAGGTGAACACGTGCCGCCCGGCCGCCCGCGCGTTGCGGCTGACCAACGCCCAGGGCCGCAGGAAGAAGGCCAGCATCAGACCACCATCCGCCTGGTCAGTCGGCGAACGCTGAGCAGATAGCCGATCGCGGCCAGGACGACCAGCACCGCCACATGCACCGCGATCCGCCCGGGCGGTAGCCACCAGTCCGATTCCGGTCCGAGCCCGAATGCGCGCGTGAGTGCCACCGCGTGGGTCAGCGGCGAAACCCACGCCACCGCCTGCAGGGCCTCCGGGAGTTGCGCCAAGGGGAAGAAGGTTCCGGAGAACAGGAACATTGGCATGATGATGAACCGCTGCAGGATGTTGAACCCCTGGCCGGAGTCGGTAATGCCGGCGGCGTAGGCGAAGGTGCAACTGGCAAAGCCCATCCCGCACAGCACCGAAACCACGACGACGGCGGGAGCCCACCACGGGTTCATCGCACCCAGTGCGATGGCCACCGTGGTGAACACGACGGCGATCATGGTCAACCGGATCAGGATGTAAACCAGGTGCCCGCGCACCACGTCCACCACTCGGATCGGGGTGGCCAGCATCGCGTGATACGTGTGCGTCCACTTGATCGGTGCCAGCACGTTGTAGGTCGCCTCGGCCGAACCGCTCATCATCGTCTGCGCCGCGACCAGCCCGGTGGCCACGAATGCCACGTATGACACGCCGTCGATCGCCGTACCCCCGGGCCTATCCACCAGAGATCCCAGCCCGTAACCCATGCCCGCCAGATAAAGCAGCGGGGCAAGGAACGAGGAGACCACGGTGGAGGGCCAGATCCGGCGGTAGCGCAGCAGCCAGTAGGAGAGCACCGCCCGCCACGGAGCGGGCCTTCGCACGCTGTGCGCTGCGGGCGGTGCCAATGACGCCGGAGCCGCGTTCCGCCGTCGTTCGCTTTCCGCCGGCGCGTCACCCGCGCCGTGGGCGGTCGCGGGGTTCTCGGCACGGGTCATTCGATCAGGCTCCGGCCGGTCAGCCGCAGGAACACATCCTCCAGGGACGCCCGGCGCACCAGTGTGGCCAGCGGGTGGATGCCCCTGGCGGTGACCGCCTCCAGCGCCGCCTCGCCGTCATCGACGTACAGCAGTAGGCGATCGGCGAGTACCTCCACCCGATCGGCGAGGTCCTGCACCTGGACGGCCACGCCGTCGTCGTGCGCGGTGAATCGCAGTTCCAGCACCTCCTTGGAGGCGTGCTGGGCGATGAGCGCCCGGGGAGAACCCTCCGCGACGATACGCCCGCCGTCCATCACCACCAGGCGGTCACACAGTTGTTCGGCCTCGTCCATGTAGTGGGTGGTCAGCACCAGGGTGACGCCGGAGCGTTTGAGTTCGAACAGCCGCTGCCACAGGTTGTGCCGCGCCTGGGGATCCAGGCCCGTGGTCGGCTCGTCCAGGAGCAGCAGCCGCGGGTTGTTGATCAGTGAACGGGCGATGGTGAGCCGGCGTTTCATGCCGCCGGAGAGACTGTCGACCACCGCGTTGGCCTTGTGCGTGAGGTCGGCGAACTCCAACAGCCGGCCGGCACGCCGAGCGGACTCCGCGCGAGACAGGCCGAAGTAGTGACCGTAGACCAGCAGATTCTCATCGACCTTCAGTTCGGTGTCCAACCAGTCCTGTTGCGGGACCACCCCGAGTTGGGCGCGGATCTGCGGGCCCTCAGTGCGCGGGTCCATGTCGAGCACGCGTAGGCTGCCGTCGGTGATGGGTGAGGTGCAGCCGATCATGCGCATCGTGGAGGTTTTGCCAGCCCCGTTCGGGCCGAGAAAGCCGAACGACTCCCCGGGCTGGACCTCGAAGTCGATGCCGTCGACGGCGACGAAGTCATCGAAGGTCTTTACCAGGCCACGGGCTTCGATCAGGGACATACGCGGCACTGTAGGGCACGCACGCCCGCACCTCTCAGCCCCGTTGGCGTTTGGGAGGTTGGCGGTGGTGCCAGCGGACATGCTCCGGAAGGTCGTTCACCTCGCAGATGGCGGCCCACACGCTGCCGGGGTTCTCCCCGTCGGCGAGCGCCTCCTCCGCGGTCCGGCCTCCCAACGGACCCAGGACCATATCCTTGGCGAGCGAAGGTGCGTAGGAGCCG
>DATGSR010000122.1:0-7109 GCA_035302405.1 Beutenbergiaceae bacterium | reverse complement strand
CGCAGGCGATGAGCCCGCAGGGCCACCGCCAGATCCAGCCGCAGGTGCGGATCGGTGGTGAACGGCCCCACGAGCCGCTCGAGTTTGGCGATCCGGTACCGCAGCGTGTTGTAGTGGAAGTGCAGGGCACGTGCGGTTTCGGCGACGTTGAGGTTGTGGGCCAGGAGCGAGTCCAGGGTGCGGCGCAGGTCCTCGGCGTCGTCGTTGTCCTCGGCCAGTTCACCGAGCACGTCGGCGATGAATGAGTCGATCTCGCCGGGGTCGGAGACCAGACTCAGTAGTCGCTGCACACCCAGGGCGTCGAACTCGACCAGCGCGCCGGGCCCGTGCTGCCAGCGGCCCACCCGGACCGCGCTGCGGGCCTGTTCGTAGCCCCGGCGGATGTCCGCGACGTCGTGCACCACCCGGGAGACGCCGGTGCTGAAGGTCAGCCTGCCCCCGCCGCCGTCACCGGAGACGGCGCTCACGAATCGGCCGGCGATGCTGATCGCGTCGGTGGGTTTGTCCGGATCGACGCCGATCAGCACCACCACTTCACTGCTGAGGTTGACCACCGCGGCCGCCGGGTCCTGAGCGGTAACCACTGAACGCCACGCCGCGGCGAACCGGTCCTGCGGGGGCTGGGGCCGATCCCCGCTGCCGGAGAACCGGGGTCCGGGTTCGTCGTGTTCGGCCACCAGGACCACGAACGGGCGCTCGAAGTCCCATCCCAGGCCGCGGGCGTGGGAGAGCACGTCCTCCCGGGAGCCAGCCCGGCCCATGAACACATCGCGGAGGAAGTCGCCCTGGTACTTGCCCTCCACGGCCGACAGTTCCCGCTGCTTGGTCAGGCTCAGGGCCACCACGATCGCCGCCCGTTCGATCGCGTGTGCGTCGACCTGGCGCAGCGGGCGCGTGACCGCAGTGGCGACCAACCGGCCGTGGTCGTAGCGGCCGGCCACCACCGGCACCACGATCCGGTCCGGGGGCCCGGAGGTGAACCCGTACTCCAGGTCCTCCACGTACACCCGTCCGGTGGCGTCGCGGCGTAGGCCATCGCCGCCGGCAGCCCCCGCCCCACTGGCGGCGGGGCCGGCCTCGGCCAGCACCCGCCCGTCGGCGGTGGTGACCAGGATCCGGGCGTCGGCCAGTGTGGCGAGGCGGTTGGTGACGTCGGCCAACGTGCCCCCCGCGGCCACCAGGTGCAACAGTTCGCGGTGGATTCGTTCCGATCCGGCCAGCAGGGCGCTCTGTCGGTCCACCACCTCGGTGAAGACCGCAGTGAGGACTTCATCGAAACTGATGTCCGGCAGCACCAGGATTGGAAAGCCTCGCCGGTCCGCCTCGGCGATCACCGACTCGGGCAACTCATCCAGGTACCGGCCCAATTTGATGGCCAAGCCGGCGAGGCGGCGCTCGTCCAACTCCCCGATGAGGGACCGCAACACCTCTGGCGTCTCTCGGATCGCATACCCGGTGGTCACCAGCAGTTCCCCGGCCTTGACCCAGGCGGTGATGTCCGGGACTTCCATCACGTTGGCGCGTTCGATCCGCCGGTCCAGTCCCTTGGCACCGGCCAGCACCCGCGTGCCTGCCAACGGCGGCAGGTGGAGCAACTCGTCGACGGTTAGGCCGTAACCCAGGTCCCCGTCCAGCCGTTTTGGAAGAACTTGCGCACTCGGCGCGGTTTCCTTGGCAACTTCGACCATGCGTCGAGCCTACCTGTGCCGATGTCGGAACGGGAGGGCTGCTGGCCCGCCATCGCTGCGCGCTAGGTGCAGTGGTGCACGCCAGGCTTAGTCGATTCGCCCCAGGTTCACGTGATGAGGCAGTACGGGTGGCCGGCGGGGTCCAGATAGACCCGGAAGCCACCATCGCGGGACGGTTGGTGCTCGTGTCGGCGCGCCCCCAGGGCTAGCACGCCCGGTTCGGCGGCGTCGATGCCATCCACCAACAGGTCCAGGTGCGTCTGCTGGGGGTGCGCGCCGCCGGGCCAGGTGGGCGCCACCCAGTCATCGATGCGCTGAAATGCCAGGGACGTGCGCCCATCCGGATTGCTGCGCGAGACGCCGCCTGCGGGCGGGCTCACGGTGGCCCAGTCCCGGTCGGCGCCGGGTTCGATCGCCCACCCCAGCAATGCCGAGTAGAACTGCGCCAGCTCCAAAGCCTCTGGGCAGTCGATGACGATGAGGTCGAGGATCGGCCTGTGTGTTTCCGTCATCTTCTGGACGGTAGTGGCCATTGCGGACGTTTCGCGTCCGCTTTCAGGCGGGCCAGTGGGCCGCTTTCAGGCGGCGGCCCGGCGCGATGTTCGCGCTGTGTTTGCGCGGGCAGCGGTTCGGGATGGTCGCGCTGGTGCCGGTGCCGGCAGCGGCCCGTCATCCGCATGCGACCGAGGAGCGCGCTACGGTGCTCACCCGAGGGTTGGGGAAGGTTGCACATCGTGACCGGCCAGCCTTGGCAACTTCGCACATGGGTCGAGGGGCCCGGTGCGACTACCGTCACAATCCAAGGCGCCAGAGGCCCACAGGCCCGAGGCGCCACGACGCCGAGGCGCTGGGAGGTGATGAGGCTTGCCGACCGCTCGCGCCGACCATGCCCTGGCGCCTGTCCTACGCGGGCAGGTGCAGCCGATGACGGTATTGCTACGCACTTCCGCCGCGGTCTATCTGGGCACGCCGGCGGGCGAACCGCGCCTGGTGCTGGTGGATGACGGCGGCATCACCGTGCCGGACAGCGTGATGATGCCCCCCGGGCTGAGGTGGCGAGACTTCCTGACCGCTCAGGGAACCGCTCCCATCCTCGTGGGCGGCGGGCAACTTCGTTGCGGGCCGCGCACGCTGCGAGTGCGCATGGACATCGACCTGCGCGCCCCGGCCATCACGACGACGGCAGCCCGGTGGGGGCGGGCGCGCCTGCGCTCTGCTCTCGCCTCAGCGGTCCGGCGCCGAACCGCCTGGCCGGTGGTCCGGCACCACTGGAGCACCGGCACCGCCGCGCCCCAGACGCTGGCGATGGACGCCCCGCGGTTGATCGGCCGCGGCCCGGGTGTGACCCCGAGTGGTGATGACATCCTCGCCGGCGCGATTCTCGCCCACGTTGCCCTGGGCACGCCGGGCATCCGGGCCGCCGCAACCAGCGTCACGGGCCGCGCCACCGGTCGCACGACGGCGGCATCGATCGTCTCCCTGCGGGGCGCGGCCGACGGGCGGGCCGCGGCACCCCTGCGCGAACTGCTCAGCGCTATCCGCGACCAGCGCGACCTCACCTCGGCGCTGCACCGGGTGCTCACGCTGGGGCACACCTCCGGCGCCGACCTGATCCGCGGCCTGTACGACGGGTTCGAAGCGGCGGCCGGCGCGCCAACCCATCAGTTCGAATCAGCCTCCGGCGCACCAGCCCACGACCAATTCGAAACAGCGTCCGGCCCACGAACCCCCGACCAGTTCGAAGCCGCCGGCGCCCGACCCGAACGTTCCCCCTCACCGACATCAATCCCCGCTCGGCAGCCGACTCCTGCCGCGGCAGAAAGGAAGGTCTCGTGACCGCACACGTCGAAGTGCGACGCGGGCACTACGTCGACTCGGTCTCGCTGATGCAGGTCAGTGCTGCCGTGGCCGGCGGCGCGGGCGTCCAGAGAGCCAACGTGGCGATGGCCACCGAACTGAACCTCGACCTGCTGACGGGCATGGGTTTCACCGTCCCCGCCGACGCCGGCCCGAACGACCTCGTGGTCGCTATCGAAGCCGACGACGACGCAGCCCTCCAAGACGCCTTGGCCCAGGTCGACGCCCAGATCGCCTCGATCGGCCAAGAGGGCTCCGGTGCCGGGTCGATGTCCGATGAGCCCGCCCCGCGCAGCACCGCCTGGGCGCTTCGCCGCAGCGACGCACCCCTGGCGGTCATCTCCGTTCCCGGGGAGCACGCGTTCGCCCAGGCAGCCGGCGCGTTGGACGAGGGCCGGTCGGTGATGATCTTCAGCGACAACGTGCCCGTGGAACACGAGATCATCCTCAAGGACAAGGCGGCCGAGAAGGACCTGCTGGTGATGGGCCCGGACTGCGGCACCGCCGTGATCGGCGGTGTGGGCCTGGGCTTCGCCAACCGGGTGGACCGCGGCCCGGTCGGGGTGGTCGCCGCCTCCGGGACCGGCGCACAGCACCTGACCAGCCTGCTGCACACCGCCGGCGTGGGCATCTCCCACTGCCTGGGACTAGGCGGGCGGGACCTGTCCGAACAGGTCCAGGGCCGTTCCGCCCGGGCGGCGCTGCGAGCGTTGGACAACGACCCGCAGACCGAGCTGATCGTGTTGATCTCCAAACCACCGCACGAGCAGGTCGCAGCCGACCTGCGGCAGTTCGCCGAAGGCCTGTCCACCCCGGTGCAGTTCGCGCTCCTCGGCCCGGGCGAGCCCACCATCACCGAGGCCGCCGAAGCCGCACTGGCCCACCTTGGCCGGCCCGTGCCGCAGTGGCCCACCTGGCAACCGGCCTCGGCCCCGACTCCCGGCCCCGGCGCGCTACGCGGCCTGTTCGCCGGCGGCACCCTGTGCGATGAGGCGATGCTCGTGGCTCAGGAGGTCCTCGGCCCGATCCACTCCAACATCCCGCTGCGTCCCGAACTGGCCCTCCCGGCGGACCTGCGCCACGACGGGCACCTGATGATCGACTTCGGAGATGACCAACTCACCCAGGGCCGCCCGCACCCGATGATCGACGGCGCCCTGCGCGTGGCCCGGCTCGCCGACGAAGCCGCCGACCCGCGCAGCCGGGTGATCCTGCTCGACGTCGTCCTCGGGTACGGCGCCAACCCCGACCCGGCCGGCGACCTCGGCCCGGCGATCACCGCCGCGATCGACACCGCCGGCGCGGACGGGCGCTCATTGGCAGTCGTGGTTTCCCTCTGCGGCACCGACGCCGACCCCCAGGACCTGCAACGTCAGGCCAAGACGCTGCAGGGCGCCGGTGCGGCCGTGTTCACGTCCAACGCCGCGGCGGCCCGGTTCGCCGCCGACCTCATCAAGGAAGGTGCCTGATGACCACCGAGGATCTGCTGACCGCACCCCTGTCGGTCGTGACCGCCGGCGCCGCGCTGCTGTCGGAGGAGATCCGCGCCCAAGGCGTGCCGGTCACCGACGTCCAATGGGCGCCGCCCCTCCCGGGAACCGCCGGCCCGCTCGCCCGGGTGCTCGCCGACCCGCGCCGCACCGAGGCCAACCGCACCGCCGTGGAACGGATGATGGCCGCCGGCGCCGAACTGGTGGACGTGCGGCCCGCCCATGAGGCCCTTGGCCTGGAACGCGGCCACTTCCTGCACGCCGGGCCGCCGATCACCTGGGAGCGGATGTCCGGCCCGATGCGCGGAGCGATGATTGGCGCGGTGCTGTTCGAGGGCCTGGCGCAGACCCCCGAGCAGGCGGAAGCCGAACTCGCCCGCGGCACCTTCACCTTCGAACCTTGCCACCACCGGGGCGCGGTCGGCCCGATGGCCGGGGTGGTCAGCCCCTCGATGTGGATGTTCGAACTGCGCGATCCTGCCTCGGACCGGCGCTCCTGGTGCTCCCTGAACGAGGGCCTGGGCAAGGTGCTGCGCTACGGCGCCTACAGCGAGGAAGTGATCACCCGGCTGCGGTGGATGACCGACGTGCTCGGCCCCCTGCTGCAGACCGCCGCCCGGGCCACCGGCACCGTCGACATCATGGCGATCATCGCCCAGATGGTGCAGATGGGCGATGAGGGCCACAACCGCAACCGCGCCGGCACCCTGATGCTGATGCGAGACCTGCTGCCCGCCATGGTCGAATCCGACGCACCCTCCTCCGACGTGGCTGACGCCGTGCGCTTCATCGGCGGCAACGACCACTTCTTCCTGAACCTGGGCATGCCCGCCTGCAAACTGCTCACCAGCGCCGGCGCGGACATCCCCGGCTCGACCGTGGTCACCGTGATGGCCCGCAACGGCACCGACTTCGGCATCCAAACCTCCGGCACCGGTGACCAATGGTTCACCGGCCCGGCGAACACCCCCGACGGGTTGTTCCTGGGCGACTTCGGCCCCGAGGACGCCAACCCGGACATCGGCGACTCGGCCATCACCGAGACCGCCGGGATCGGCGGGTTCGTCATGGCCACCGCCCCGGCGATCGTGCGATTCGTCGGCGGTGAGGTGCCCGACGCGCTGGAAGCGACCCGGTTGATGTACCAGATCACCACCGGGGAGAACTCCCGCTTCGGGGTGCCGATCCTGTCCTTCCGCGGCGCGCCCACCGGGATCGACGTCGCCAAAGTGATCGAGACCGGGGTGCTGCCGCAGATTAACACCGGTATGGCCGGGGCCAAGGCCGGCGTCGGCCAGGTCGGCGCCGGGCTGGTGAACCCGCCCCAGGAGTGCTTCACCGCAGCCATCGCGGCACTGGCGGAGCGCAGCATCGCCCCGCAGTGACGATGCGCCGTGGCGCGCTGGCCATCGTCGCGTTGCTCGCGATCGCGGCGAACCTGCGCGGGCCGCTGACCTCGCTGCCACCGTTGGTGGACCGGATCAGCGAGTCCCTGGGACTGTCCAGCGTGGCCGCCGGCGGGCTCACGTCGCTGCCGCTGCTGTGCATGGGACTACTCGCGCCCCTGGCACCGCGGTTGGCCGTGCGGTACGGGCTGGAGAAGGCGCTCGGCCTGGGAATCGCGCTGATCGCGGTCGGCACCGCCGGGCGGGCGCTGGCCGGTGCACCGGGTCTGTACGCCGGCACAGTGGTGCTGGGAACCGGTATCGCTATCGCCGGGGCGCTGGTTCCGGCCGCAGTGCGCCAGGCGGTGCCGGGCAACATCGGCGGGGCGACCAGTCTGTCCAACGTGGTGACGATGACCATGGCGGCGCTCGCGGCCGCCACCGTCACCCCGCTCGCGGATCGGGTCGGCGCCCCGGCGGCGCTGGCGGTGTGGGCGATCCCGGCCCTAGCCGCGCTGGTGTTGTGGATCCCGCAGATGCGCGGCAGCGCGCCATCAGACGGCAGAGCCCGGCCAGGCGGCAGGACCCCGGCAGGCGGCAGCGCCCCAGCAACCAACAGCGCCCCAGCACCCAGCAGGGCCGCGGCAGGTAGTAGTGCCCCAGCAACCGACAGCGCCGGGGCAGCGGGC
>DATGSR010000121.1:0-2822 GCA_035302405.1 Beutenbergiaceae bacterium | reverse complement strand
TGCGACCCGCTCTCGAGCCTGCATCCCGCGTGCTCGCGGCCCACAATGGGCCCATGCCTCTTCTCACGGTGGGACATGGCACCTTGGACCGCGCCCAGTTGGGTGAGTTGCTCGCCGGCGCGGGGATGGACGGCGTGGTCGATGTGCGCCGCTACCCGGCCAGTCGCCGTCACCCGGACATGGCCCGGGAGGCGCTGGCCGACTGGCTGCCGGAGTTCAAGGTCGCCTACCGCTGGGAGGAACGGCTCGGCGGGCGGCGGCACCTGCGCAAGGCCGACGGCGAGTCCCCCGATTCCTGGTGGCAGGTGGACGCTTTTCGCGCCTACGCGGCCCATACCCGTACCGAGGAGTTCCGAGACGCGCTGGCCGAGGTGATCGAGGAAAGTCGCGACCGTCGGGTGGGGGTGATGTGCTCGGAGTCGGTGTGGTGGCGTTGCCACCGCCGGCTGATCGCGGACGTCGTGGCCTTGACCACGCAGGTGCCGGTCGGGCACCTGATGCACAACGGCACGGTGCGGCCTCATCGCCCGGCGGAGGGGGCACGCCGGGATGGTGACGTGTTGATCTGGGATGGCTCGCCGTCGTGATTTCCCGGACGCCACTCACCCGCTGGCGCCAATCAATCGCGGGCGCCAATCAATCCCGGACGCCACTCACCCGCTGACGCGCATTATCCCTTGACCGATCCCGCCAGCAGCCCGCGAACGAAATAGCGCTGCAGCAGCAGGAAGATGATCAGCGGCAGGATGATCGAGACGAACGCCCCGGCGGTGAGCAGATGCCAGTCCTGCCCGCGAGATCCGGCCATCTCCGCAAGCCGCGCGGTCAGCGGCTGCACGGCGGTGTTCCCGCCGGTGAACGTGAGCCCGACGAGCAGGTCGTTCCACACCCACAGGAACTGGAAGATCGCGAACGCGGCGATCGCCGGCACCAACAACGGCAACATCACGCGGAAGAACACGCTGACGTGCCCGGCACCATCGACCCGGGCGGCCTCGATCAGTTCGCGGGGGATCTCGGACATGAAGTTGTGCAGCAGGAACGTGGCCAGGGGCATCGCGAACGCGGCGTGGGCCACCCACACCGCCAGATAGGGGAACATCTCGGCCGCGGCGGTGCCGGAGAAGATCCGCAGTAGCGGGATCAGGGCCATTTGCAGCGGCACGATCTGTAGGGCGAAGACGACCACGAAGATCGTGTCCCGGCCGCGCCATTGCAACACCGAGAAGGCATAGGCCGCCATGGTCGCCCCCACCAACGGCAGCAGTGTGCCCGGGACGGTGATGACCACGGAGTTCAGGAAGAAGTTCGACAACGCTCCGGAGGAGGCCCGGCCGAAGAGCACCTCCTGGTAGTTGGCCAGGGTGAACTCGGGGTTGGTGAAGAACGTCCACCAGCCGGAGGTACGGATGGAGGCGGCCGGGCGGATGGAACTGATGAACAGCCCCACGGTCGGCACCGTCCACAGCACCGCGATGATGATCGCCGCCGCCGACCCGATCCTGGAGGTCAGCATCTGTTTGGTGCGGGCCGCGGTGGAGGTGCGCGCCGGGCGCATCGGGTCGGGCAGGGTGGTCTTCGCACCGCTCTGGGTGATTGCCGGGTTCGCTGGTGTGGTGCTCATGCCCCGCGCACCTCCCGGTTGATGATCATCTGCCGGACGTTGAAGATCACCACGGGGATCACCAGCACGAAGATCATCACCGCCAGGGCTGAACCGATTCCGTTGTTACCAAACGTGAAGGACTGGTCGTACATCAGGTTGGCCAGCACCTGAGTGTCGAACCGGGCGCCGGTCATGGTGCGCGGGATGTCGAAGATCTTCAGGGTGGCGATGATGATCGTGGTGAGCACCACCACGAGTGTGGGGCGAACACTGGGCACAGTGATGTTGCGGAACATCTGCCAGGCGTTGACGCCGTCCAGCCGGGCGGCCTCGACGATGTCGCTGGGGATGGCCTTGATCGCCGCGGACAGCAGCACCATCGCGAACCCGGCCTGGATCCAGATCATCACCGCGATGAGGAAGAAGGTGTTCCACGGGGAGTCCTGCAGGAAGCGGACCGGTTCGAACCCGAGCGTGGTGATGATCGCGTTCAGCAGGCCGATCTGTTCCTGGGCCGCGCCGCGGTATTCGTAGACGAACTTCCAAATGATGCCGGCGCCGACGAAGGAGATCGCCATCGGCATGAACAGCAACGATTTGGCGGTCTTCTCGAACCTGGAGTTGTCCACCAGGATCGCGTACACCAGACCCACCAAGGTGGACACGCTCGGGACCAGCAACACCCACCAGAAGGTGTTGATGAAGCCCTGCAAAGAGTCGGGGTTGGTGAACACCCAGGCGTAGTTGTCCCAGCCGACCCACTCATCGGAGCGGCGGTCCATGAACGACATGATCGTGGTGCGGATCGCCGGGTAGATCAGCCCCACGCCCAGGAGCAGGAACGCCGGGCCCCCGAAGAACAGCACCATCCAGAACGTGCGGGACCGTAGGGCGAACCGGTCTGCCACCCGGGCCGCACCCATCAGGACGGCGACCACGGCCAACAGCGCAAGCACGGCCAGGACCATCTGGCCGATCTTGGAATAAAGGAAGAAGTCCATCGACAACTCCGTCGTCCTACCGGGGCCAGTCGGGGCCGCGACTTCAGCGGTCGCGGCCCCGACTGTTACTACCCTCCCCGGATCACGGCCAGGAGGACTCGATCTGGTCGAGCACGTCCTGGGTGTCCGAGCCGTTGATCCAGTCGACCATGCCGCTCCAGAACGATCCGGCGCCCACCTCCGAGGGCATCATGTCCGAGCCGTCGAAGCGGACC
>DATGSR010000120.1:0-2306 GCA_035302405.1 Beutenbergiaceae bacterium | reverse complement strand
CGGGTGACGGCGATCTTGGCGGCGACGAGGATTCTGTCGGGGCCCAGGTGCAGGGTGCGCATGTGGATGACCGAGTCGACCCCGTCACCGACGAGCGCCTTCTCGATCGCGCGGTGATGTTCGGGGACCGCTGACTCTCCGATGAGCATGGAGGCCATCTCGATGGCGAGGAACACGGCGATGATCACGAGCAGGACGCCGATGGCCGCGGTCCCGGCGGCGTCCCAGCGACCGTCTCCGGTGAGCAGGGTCAGCACGACTCCGGCCATCGCGAAGACGAGACCGACCAGGGCACCGGTGTCCTCAAGGAGGATCACGGGCAACTCTGGGGAACGGGTCTTGCGGATGTAGCGCAGCCACGGCAGCCGGCCGCGGACCCGGTTGGCTTCCTTGACGGCGGTGCGCAGCGCGAAGGCCTCCATGAGGATGGCCAGGCCCAGCACGAGCGGGGGGACCCAGTGCCATGCCTCGATGCCGTGTGGGTCGGACCATTTGTGCCAGGCCTCGTACAGTGCGAAGCAGCCGCCGAGGGTGAACAGCACGATGGAAACGATGAAGGCGTACACGTACCGCACTCGGCCGTAACCGAACTGGTGCGTCGGGGAGGGCTGCCGTTGGGCGCGGCGCCCGCCGATGAGCAGTAACGCCTGATTGCTGGAGTCGGCCACCGAGTGGACGCCCTCGGCGAGCATCGAACTGGAACCAGTGAGGATCCAAGCGACAAACTTCGTCAGGGCGATGCCCAGGTTGGCCATCAGCGCGGTGACTACCGCTTTGGTACCGCCGCTAGCAGCCATCAGAACTCCCGTCGTCGAAGTCTCTACCGCCGCAGCATAGAGCCGACTGTTTCCGGGCACGAGTGCGAACCAACGTCGATCGGCCCATGGGTCGTCAAGCCTGCCCGTTGGTCGTCAAACTTGTCCAAGGCGTCTATCGATCTGGATGAGCGACCTCGGGCTTTCTCCGGTGAGACGCACCAACGGGTTCGGGTTATCGGGCCACGTCGAGCGCCCGCGGCTCCACCACGCCCCATAGCCGCAGCCGGCTCAGTCCGCCGTCGGGATAGACGTCCAGGCGCACGTGGGTGGCTACCAGGTCCCGTTCGGCCAGAAAGCGGTGGCGGGTGTCGGGCTGCACCGGCCTGCGCGCGAGGATGTCGACCCAGGCTGCGTCGTCGGCTGCGACGACTGCGCCCGCCGGGTCAGCCGCGGCCGTCGGGTCCGCTGAACCTGCCGGGGCCGCAGTGCCTGCCGGATCCAATGTGCGAGCATCCAGTGCGCGCACGCGCACCGCGCCGGGGGCGTTACCCACGTAGTACCCGGTGTCCACCTCCAGGTGCTGGATCGTGCCCGGGTGAGCCAACGCGAAGATCGCGAAATCGTTACCCGGCCCTCGCCGTCGTGCGTTCTCCCATCCCTCCCCCATGTTTCGCGCCCGCCCGGGCATGATGATCTGCGCCGGGGAGGAGTAGAACGCATCGGAGGTTTCGACCAGCCGCCCGCCGTTCTCCGCAGCGACCAGGTCGATCGTGCCGACCAGGAAGTCCGGGTCGGCCACCACCGTGCCATGCACGCGCAGGCGCGCCACTCCCCCGTCGGGGTAGATGGTCAGCCGCACGTGGGTCCAACGCCCGTCGTGCTCCACCGCGTAGTAGTTCTTGGTGTCCCCGGCGCACGCACTCCTTGGCACCAGGGTGGTCCAGTTCGCCTGCAGCAGGTCCTCCACCGAGGGATATCCGGGGGCGTGCACGGCTTCGATCGAGACGTGGGGCGGATAATTGCCGCGGAACCACGCGGTGTCCACCACCACCCCACGAACCCGGCCCGGCGCACCCAAGTGCACGATCGCCCAGTCGGCGCCCTCATCGCGACGGCGCCGGGTCTCCCACCCGTCATACACCTTGCCCTTGTGCCCGAACGCGGCCGGGTCGAACGCCGGCTCCCAGGGGTTGATGAGGTTCTCCCGCTGGGCGAAGAGTTCATCGTTGGCGGCCATCACGCTGGCGCCCAGCGCCCGGGAAGCCAGATCGGTCAACGCGGTGAACGCCGGCGGTTGATCGGTGTGGTCGCCGGGCGCTTGCCCAACGGCGACAGCAGTACCGGGCACGTGGTTCATGGGTGTCCTCCGATCAGGGTTCCCTGCGGCACGTCGCTGACCCAGCGGCCGCGCAGCAGGGTGCGCCGCACCACGCCGGTGAGTTCTTGTCCGGCGTAGGCGGTCAGGGGGTTCTTGTGGTGCAGTTGTGCCGGGTCGACGACGAAGGTCCCCTCGGGGTCAAAGACGCTCAGGTCCGCATCGCGCCCCTC
>DATGSR010000119.1:0-8748 GCA_035302405.1 Beutenbergiaceae bacterium | reverse complement strand
CAACCAGGTGTAGATCCCGGGGGCGGCGCGGCGGATGTACCCGGCGCGGACGAGCAACTTGTGGCTCGCCAACTCCGCATCGACCGGGTCCTCCCGCAGGGTACGCAGGAACAGGCTCGACATTCGCATGATCACGCTGGGAGTCTATCTGTGCCCGCGCGGCGGCTATCGTCACAATGCCGCAGTGCTCACGGCGGGTGTTTCAGTTGTTCGTGACCGTGCAACCGGCCGCCCCCGAAGCCGCCCGGCCCGGCGGATCTGCCCTGTTGAGGGCGCAGGAGTTGTGCGAGACTGACGACGTGCCCGAACTCCCGGAGGTCCAGGGGCTGGCGCAGGCACTGGGTGCCCAGTGCGCCGGCCGGAGCATCCGCGCGGTGCACGTGGTCTCCTTCCCGGCGTTGAAGACGTACGACCCGCCGGTGACCGCGTTGCACGGCCGGACCGTCACCGGGGTGCAGCGGCACGGGAAGTGGATCGATGTGGTCACCGCCGCGAACGCTGATAGTTCCAGCGAACGCGGGGACAGCCGTGCCGATCCTGCTGCAGCGGCAAGCGCCGACGACGACGACGAACTGCACCTGGTCTTCCACCTCGCCAGAGGTGGATGGGTGCGCTGGCAGGATGAGGCACCAACACGTGTGCCCCGCCCGGGCCGGTCCGGGCTGGCCGCGCGGGTGGCCCTCGACGTGGGGGCGTTCGATCTGACCGAGGCCGGGACAACGAAACGGCTCGCGATCCACGTGGTGCGCCGGGCCGGGGACGTGGAACAGATCGCCACCTTAGGGGTGGATCCGTTGTCGGCGGACTTCACCCCAGCGGTGTTCGATGAGTTGCTCAACGCCCGCAACGCGCAAATCAAGGGCGTATTGCGCGACCAACGCGTGATCGCGGGTATCGGGAACGCTTATTCCGACGAGATCCTGCACGCGGCCCGGCTGAGCCCGTTCGCGTTGAGCCGGTCGTTGGCACCGGAGGCACGGGATCGGTTATTCCACAGCATCCACACCGTACTCACCGAAGCGGTACGCGCCGCGACGGGTAAAGCGGCGGGCGAGTTGAAGGACGTGAAGCGTTCGGGTATGTCGGTGCACGGGCGTACCGGCCAGCCCTGCCCGGTGTGCGGTGATGTGATCGCCGAGGTTTCCTTCGCCGACTCCTCGCTGCAGTACTGCCCCACCTGCCAGACCGGTGGCAAACCGCTCGCCGATCGCCGACTGTCGCGCCTGCTGCGCTGAGGCGCCTGGACGCGGGCAGGACCTGCGGCGCCAGCACGCAGGCGGGGTCGTTTCCGGCCCCGTTCAGAGCAGGATGGTGGCGAAGGTGCCCACCTGGCGGAACCCCGTCCGCTCGTAGGTGGCCAATGCCGCGGTGTTATAGGAATTCACGTACAGCGACACGATCGGAGCGAACATGGCCCGGGTGTGCTCGACGACCGCAGCCATACCCGGTGCCGCCAGCCCCTGGCCCCGGCGCCGGGGGTTGACCCACACCCCTTGGACCTGTGCCGCTCCCAACCCCACGGTGCCGATCTCGGCCTTGAACACCACTTCCGGCCCGCCCGGGCCGTCCTCGATACGCACCAGGGAACGGCCCTGTTCCACCAGGTTGCGGATCCGCCGTTCGTATCCCCCGCCGGCGCTCAGCGGGGAGTAGCCCACCTCTTCGGTGAACATCGCCACACATGCCGGGATGAGAATCTCCAGATCCTCCAGCCGCCCGGGCCGCACCAGCGGATCGGCGTCGATGTGCGGCTCATGATCGATCATCAACGACGGCTGGTCCGGGCGGATGTCACGTGCTCCGCCCAGATGCCTGCGGAGCAACCGCCACAATCCCATCACTTCTTCGGCCGGACCCACCATGGAGGAGAACCGCAACGATCGACGGCGTACGTGTTCTGCGACCGGGCCGAACGCTTCCGCGGGCAGCCCCAGGGGGACCATGTTGCCGGCCATCAGGCACAGGCCGAGCAGGTCATCGCCGCGCACAGCGCACATCACCTGGGAACGGCTGAAGGGGTTGCTGCTGAGGGACTCGACGAACTCCGCCATCAACGCCGCGCCGACCGGGTCCTCGGCCGCACGCCGGCGCACCCGCTCGGGGTGGACCGTGTTGGCGTCCACCACCGAGATCGCCTCATCGCGGACCACCTGCAGGTGGCGGGGACGGAACCGCCGAGGCCGGCGGTGCGGCCGTTCACGCATTGTGCTGGCTCAGGTCACGTCGACTTGCGGTGACCCGGTGCCGGCTTCCACACCCATTTCCGCAGCGATCCGGTTCGCCTCATCGAGCAGGGTCTGGACGATCAACTCCTCCGGCACCGTCTTGATCACTTCGCCCTTGACGAAGATCTGGCCCTTGCCGTTGCCGGATGCCACACCGAGGTCCGCTTCTCGTGCCTCACCGGGACCGTTGACGATGCACCCCATGACTGCGACCCGAAGGGGCACCTCCAAGCCTTCCAGCCCGGCCGTGACCTCATCGGCCAGGGTGTACACGTCCACCTGGGCCCGTCCGCAGGAGGGGCAGGAGACGATCTCCAGTTTGCGTTCCTTCAGGTTCAGGGACTGCAGGATCTGGGTGCCGACCTTGACCTCTTCCACCGGCGGGGCGGACAGCGAGACCCGGATGGTGTCCCCGATGCCCTGGGAGAGCAGGGCGCCGAACGCGGTGGCGGATTTGATCGTGCCCTGGAACTCCGGGCCGGCCTCGGTCACGCCCAGGTGCAGCGGCCAGTCCCCGGCCTCGGCGAGCAGTTCGTAGGCGCGCACCATCACCACGGGGTCGTGGTGCTTGACGGAGATCTTGAAGTCCCGGAAGCCGTGCTCCTCGAACAGGGAGGCCTCCCACACCGCTGACTCCACCAGTGCCTCGGCGGTGGGTTTGCCGTGCTTGGCCAGCAACCGCTTGTCCAGGGAGCCGGCGTTCACGCCGATGCGGATGGACACCCCGGCGTCGGCGGCGGCCTGGCCGATCTCCTTGACCTTGTCGTCGAACTTCTTGATGTTGCCCGGGTTCACCCGCACCGCTGCGCATCCGGCGTCGATCGCGGCGAACACGTACTTGGGTTGGAAGTGGATGTCGGCGATTACCGGGATCTGGGACTTCTTCGCGATGACCGGCAGCGCCGCGGCGTCATCCGGGGTGGGGACCGCCACCCGGACGATGTCGCAACCGGCCGCGGTCAGTTCCGCGATCTGCTGCAAGGTGGCGTTGATGTCCGTGGTGGGCGTGGTGGTCATCGACTGCACTGTGATCGGAGCCTCGGAGCCGACCTGGAGCGGTCCCACGTTGATCATCCGCGTCTTGCGCCGAGGGCGCAGCACGGGAGGTGGTTCCTTGATGGTGGGGATGCCGAGGTTCACTGGTGCACTCACGGGCCCCAGTCTAAGCTCGAGCGGCTAGGTCAGCGTGATGGGATCAATGATGTCTGCCACGGCCAGCAACAGGCTCATCCCGATCAGCAGTACCACCACCACGTACGTCAGCGGCATCAACTTGGCAGTGTCCACCGGTCCGGGGTCCGGTCGCCCGAACAGGGCCGCCAACCGGCGCCGGGCGCCTTCGACCAGCGCCCCGGCGATGTGCCCGCCGTCCAACGGCAGCAACGGGATCATGTTGAACACGAACAGAGCCATGTTCAGCGACGCCAGCAGGGACATCAGGTCCGCGGCCCGCTCTGCGGGGCCGTAGTCGCTCAGTTCCACCGAAGCGATCTCCCCGGCGAACCGGCCCACACCGATCACGCCCATCACCCCGGGGTCGCGTTCAGCCTGGCCCAGCAGCGATTGGGTGATGCCGACCAGCCGCTCGGGCAGCGTGAGCACCACCCGCACGGTTCCGGTGAACACCTCCCAGACCATGCCGGGCACAGCGGTGATCGGCTGCGGGCTCAACTCCCCCGCCGGGCTGATCCCCACGAACGGCACCTGGGCGGTCCGCGGCTCCCCGCCGTCGAGCACCACCTGCCCGTCGTCGTCCACCACGGGCCGTTCTGCGAGCGCCGGGGTGACGGTCACGGTGTGAGGTTGCCCGTCACGTTCCACGACGACGTCGGTGGGACCCGTGCCGCCGGCGGCGATCGCTTCAGCGACGTCGTCCCAGTCGTTGACGGCGACCGGCCCCCAGGAGATGACCACGTCGTCGGCCCGTAGGCCTGCTTCCCGCGCGGGGGCGGCGGGATCGTCCGGGCCGCACTGCCGGTTCTCCTCCGGGGGCAGGACGCATTCGGAGAC
Organism: Beutenbergiaceae bacterium; assembly: GCA_035302405.1. Lineage (GTDB taxonomy): Bacteria > Actinomycetota > Actinomycetes > Actinomycetales > Beutenbergiaceae > CALKWS01. The sequence continues at coordinate 4,513 of DATGSR010000119.1, read as the reverse complement.
GGTTGCCAGGCGGTTGGTGGGGGTCAACTGCCCGAAGGTGGTGAGGATGATCGCGAACAGCACCGCGCAGATCAGCAGGTTCATCACCGGCCCGCCGAACATCACCGCGAGTTTCTTGGGCACGCTCAGGGAGTAGAACGCGCGATGTTCCTGGCCGGGCGCCACTTCCTCGGCGGAGAAGGAGCGGGCATCCTGAGCGGCCCGGTCTGCCCATCCCCGGATCCCGGTGCGTTCCGTAGTGGCGGCCACGTCCGCCCGGGCCGGCGGGAACATGCCGACCATGCGCACGAATCCGCCCAACGGCAACATCTTCACGCCGTACTCGGTTTCCCCGCGGCGAGTGGACCACAAGGTCTTGCCGAAGCCGACGAAGTAGTCGGTGACCTTCACCTTGAAGACCTTGGCGGGAATCAGGTGACCGATCTCGTGCAAGGCGATGGACACGATGATGCCCACCACCATCACACCGACGCCGAACCAGAACTCCATGGGCTCCTCTTCTACCGTTGCATCGCACAGCGTACGTCGCCGCGAGCCGATTCCGAATACCTGATTCGGTCTCGTTCGCAGCGGCTCACGAGGATGCGGAACCGGCCTGGTTCGCAGCGGCTCGTGAGCGCGGAGCCGGGCCTGGGTCTCACCGCTCCAGCCGGGTGGCCAGCCACCTGCTCAACGCCTGTGCCTGTGCGAGTTGGAACGACCGCAGCGTGGGCAGGCCGGGTGGGGGCGGCTGGGTTGCTACGTACCAGAAATACCCGGTCAAGGCGGCCAGGACCGAGTCGACGGCGTCGTCGTTCGCGCCCGACTCGCGGATCGCCTCGAGCAGCGGCTGGACGTCGGCGTCGTGGTCGTAGACCTTGGCGTTGAGGGCAAGGTTCAGCACGTCCATCCAGGGTGCGCCGATGCAGGCCCAGGGCCAGTCCACGATCCGCACGCTTCCGGAGGGTGTGATCAGCAGGTTGTCCGAGCGGGCGTCCAGGTGGACCAGTGCCCCTCCCGCCAAAGCCGCTCGCGCCCGGGCCGCGAGCGCGGTCAGGTCGTGGGCGTGGGCGCCAACCCACGGGTCCAGTGCCGCGGGAGGATCGGCAGCCACCTTCGCCATCAACGTGGTCTCCCACGCCAGGGCGTCGGCGAGCGTGGGCAGGTTGAGGCCCGCAGGCAGCGAGATCGAGGCCAGGTGCTGGTAGGCGGTGAGCGCGGCCGCGAGTTCCGCAGGTTTCCACGGGGTGCGGGGCTGACGTCCCTCGATGTCCTCGGTGAGGAGAATTCCCCACTGGGTGTCCCCCACCGGCTGTTCAAGGTGGCCCACCAACGCCGGGGCGTCGACCTGGTGCGGGAGCATGTCCAGCACTCGGGCTTCCTGGGCGAACAGTTGCACCGAGCCGGGGTTGACGGCGGTGCTGCAGGCTTTGAGGAAGGCGCGGCCTCCGGTTTCGGTGGTGACGCGGGCGGCGACCCCCGGGGAGAATCCGCCACGTTGGTCGGCGGCGGTGACCACCGGTGACCCCAGCGCCTGCTCCACCAAGCCGCGAACGGCGGCGGGCAGGTCGGCCCACGCCAGGCGGGGTCCGAAGGGCTGAGGCGCGGACGGCCGCGGTTCGCAGTGCGACCGAGGGGTGGGGCCCGAGCGCGGGGGGAATGGCGACCGCGGGGTGGGCGCCGATCGCCGGCCATCGGCGATCGGATCACCCCGAGATCCATCCGGGTCAGGCAAGCGGGTCATCCTCGCCCCACGGGACCAACCTGAGTTTGCGGTCATCGGGCCCCAGCCTGGGCGCTTGGTCCCGCAGTTGTTCGACGGTGTCAGCACCCGCCCGGACCATGCGCCCGGAGTAGGCGTCCAACTCCCCTGTGGCCAGCGACAGCGCCAGTTCGTTGACCTGCTCCGGGCTGGTCCATTCGGTGCGGTCGGCATGTGCCTTCATCACGGCGGTCATGTCGGTGCGCACCACCCCTGGGGCCAGGTCGAAGGCGTACACACCGTGCGCGGCCCCCGCGGCCGCGGTAGCGCCGGTGATGCGGAACAAGGCGCTCTTGGAGGCGTTGTAGCCGCTGCTGTCAGCACTGTCACGGGTGCCCGAGCCGGAGTTGATGTTGATGATCCGGCCGCCGCCGGCAGCGATCATATGCGGCACCACCGCCCGCGTGAGCAGGTACGGCCCTTTGACGTTGACCCGGATCACATCCCACCACTCCTGCGCATCGATCTCCCACAGCAGTTCCTCGGTGTGGTTCATCCCCGCGTTGTTGATCAACAGGTCGATGCGGCCATAAGCGGCGAGCGTCTGCTCGACGGCGGAATCGACCTGGGCGACGTCGGTGACGTCACACCCGATCGGCAGCACCGGGCCGGGCGTGTTGCCGTTCGGGTGGGCCGCCGCACCTCGGCGGTGCGCGTCGTCCCTTGGGCTGGATGCGTCGTCGCCCGCGCTGGGTTCCTCTTCGCGGGCTGCCTCGGCCAGTTCCCGCAGCAGGTCGGTGTTCGTGGCCAGCGCCGCTACCTGCCAGCCGGCCCCAACCAGGGCGCGCGTCAGGTGGGCGCCAATACCGCGAGAGGCTCCGGTGACAAGGGCGACGGGCATGATGACCTCCGGTTCGGATAGCGGACCAGCAGGTCGCCTCAGCCGATGAGTTCCCGGGCTCGGGACCTGGCCCGGGACTCGGCCCGGGCCACCTGCGCCAACGTCAGTTCGCCGGTGGCGCTCTGGTTGGTATCGGTGTGTTCGGCGACCACGTGGGCCACGGTATCGACGATCCCGGTGAACGGCAGGCGACCGGCGTGAAAAGCCTGCACGCATTCCTCGTTGGCCGCGTTGTACACCGCCGGATGGGTGCCCCCGGATTCCGCGGCCGCGCGGGCCAGGGCCACGGCCGGGAACGCCTCGTCGTCCAACGGGTGGAACTGCCAGTTCTGCGGCACCGACCAGTCGGTGGGTGCGTCCACATCTTCCAGGCGCTCCGGCCAGGACAGCCCCAGGGCGATGGGCACCAGCATCCGCGGCGGGCCGAGCTGGGCGATAGTGGACCCGTCGTGGAATTCCACCATGGAATGGATCTGCTGCTCGGGGTGGATCACGACTTCGATCTGCGCCAGCGGAACATCGAAGAGCACGTGGGCCTCGATCACCTCCAAGCCCTTGTTGACCATGGTGGCGGAGTTGGTGGTCACCACCAGGCCCATGTCGAAGTTCGGGTGGGCCAGTGCCTGCGCCGGGGTGACGGCGGCCAACTCATCCCGGGTGCGGCCGCGGAACGGCCCACCGGAGGCGGTCAGCACCAGACGCCGGACCTCCTCCCGGCGCCCGCCCCGCAGCGCTTGGGCGATCGCCGAATGCTCCGAGTCCACCGGGACGATCTGGTTCGGCCGCCGTTGGGCGGCGCGCACCAGGGGGCCGCCGGCCACGAGGGATTCCTTGTTCGCCAACGCCAGCGTGGATCCCGCCCGTAACGCCGCCAACGTGGGGCCCAATCCGACCGAACCGGTGATGCCGTTGAGCACCAGGTCCGCACCCGAACCGGCTAGTGCCGCTACCGCGTCGGGGCCGGAACTGATCCGCACGGCGGGCGGCGTTGCGCCTGCTTCCCTCGCCCGCGCCTCCACCCTCGCCCGGAGCGCCTCGGCGTCTCCGGCCAGGGCTACGTCCTCGGGCTGGTAGGTCAGGATCTGTTCGGCCAGCAGGTCCAGGTTCGACCCGCCGGCTGCGAGGCCGACGACGTCGAACCGCTCGGGATGAGCGGCGATCACCTGCAGTGCCTGGGTGCCGATCGAACCGGTGCTACCCAGGATGATCAGCGAGCGGCTCACTCCACCGCCAGGAGGATGTCGATGGCGCGGTCCAGGAAGGCATCGACCGGGCCTTCGGCGTAGGCGCGGGATGCGGGGGCGGAGGGGAAGGTGACCGAGCGGACCTCGGCGGCGCTCAGTTCGGCGCCCTCATCGAAATAGGCAACCAACCGGTCCAGGGCATCATCGACCGCCTCCCGTTGGTATCCGCGGCCCCGCTCCGGTGGGGCGAATCGTTCTCCGCGGGGGCGCACCAGGCGCGGGTACAGCGTGGTGGCACGTTCGGCAACCTGTTCCATCCACGCATCCTGGCCGTGCGCGGCGACGAATTCACTACGGTCGCGCTGGATGAACGCTGCCTCCAGGCGATCCAGCGCCGCGTCCACCGCTGCCGGGTCGTATCCGTGCCGAACCAGATCGAAAGCGGCGGTGCGCACGTCCTCGCTGCTCATGCTGATCCGCCCGTTCTCATAGGCGGCCTTGGCGCGCTCGAAGAATTCCTCGACCTCCTCGCGGTCATAGCCGCTGGCCCAGCGGCCGACCGTGGGGAACAGGTCTTCCATACCGCGCTCCTCCTCTTCCGGACGATCCGGCACTCATTGTGTCCTATCGGCGCACGTGGGCGCACAACTGCAGGCTCACAACGGCGCTGGTGGTAACCGTGCCACAAACCACCACCGCAACCGCAACGAACGCGCGGCGATCGAAGGATCTCTCCCTGAATATCGG
>DATGSR010000118.1:0-17170 GCA_035302405.1 Beutenbergiaceae bacterium | reverse complement strand
TCGTCGTACTCGGCGGCCATGCCGTACAGGGACGGGTCGAATTCGTCGCTGTAGGGGTCCACACCCTCGTTGGCCTGCTTGAGGGACAGGGAGATCCGGCGGCGCTCCAGGTCGATGTCGATGACCTTGACGAACACCTCGTCGTCGACCTTGACCACCTGCTCGGGCAACTCCACGTGGCGCTGCGCCAACTCGGAGATGTGCACCAGGCCCTCGATGCCGTCCTCCACACGCACGAACGCACCGAAGGGAACCAGTTTGGTGACCTTGCCCGGCACCACCTGGCCGATTGCATGGGTGCGGGCGAATGCCTGCCACGGGTCTTCTTGGGTGGCCTTCAGCGACAGCGACACCCGCTCGCGGTCGAAGTCCACATCCAGCACCTCGACGGTGACTTCCTGGCCCACCTCGACGACCTCGCTGGGGTGGTCGATGTGCTTCCAGGACAACTCCGAGACGTGCACCAGGCCGTCCACCCCGCCGAGGTCCACGAATGCACCGAAGTTGACGATGGAGGACACCACGCCAGTACGTACCTGACCCTTGGCGAGGGTCTGCAGGAAGGTGGACCGCACCTCGGACTGGGTCTGCTCCAGCCATGCGCGGCGGGAGAGCACCACGTTGTTGCGGTTCTTGTCCAGTTCGATGATCTTGGCTTCGAGTTCCTGGCCGATGTAGGGCTGCAGATCCCGCACCCGTCGCATCTCCACCAGGGAGGCGGGCAGGAAGCCGCGCAGGCCGATGTCGAGGATCAGGCCGCCCTTGACGACCTCGATCACGGTGCCGGTGACGACACCATCCTCTTCCTTGATCTTCTCGATCGTGCCCCAGGCACGCTCGTACTGGGCGCGCTTCTTGGACAGCAGCAGCCGTCCCTCCTTGTCCTCCTTCTGTAGGACAAGTGCCTCGATCTCATCGCCCACCTCGACGACCTCGTTCGGGTCGACGTCGTGCTTGATGGACAATTCCCGAGAGAGGATGACGCCCTCGGTCTTGTACCCGATGTCGAGGAGGACCTCATCGCGGTCGACCTTGACGACAGTGCCTTCGACGATGTCGCCGTCATCGAAATATTTGATGGTCGCGTCAACGGCTTCGAGGAAGTCTTCCTCCGAGCCGATGTCGTTCACCGCGACTGACGGGACGTTCGCCGAAGCGGGGGTGGTGATAGTCATTGAGTAGTGGACTCCGATGCGGACAGGGTTGTTGGGACAATTGACTTGTGGCACGCCGTACCCGGCTGGGACCGGGACGGGCCGTGGCTACCGGTACAACTGCACCAGAGGCGCGACCCGTGTTCGACCGCCACACCCCACAGATGAGTCCTCATCCGCAGCACGCGGGCACGAAGCACCAACGGTGCATTCTACCCAGGATCGACGGCGCGGGGCAACGTCGATTCTCTGCACCGTTCCCTCCGGGTTCGGCACCCGTACCCACCGTCCAACCCGTTTCGGTGTTCTCGAGCACGGCCGCGGTTCGGTAGGCACCGATCGTCCTGAGGGTTAGGCTCATAGTATGCCTGATCGTCCGCATCGCTGCGGCAGCCGGAACCCCGGGGCGGGGGTGGTCCCGCGCCAGGTCCGGCCGGCCACGCACCAAGTCCGGGCAGTCCCGCACCAGGTCAGAGCAGTCTCGGTGCGGCCGGAGAGGCGCCCCACCGCGGTACCTCATGAGACGGTGTCCCCTAGAGCCACTTGCGGTGGCAGGTTTCCGGAGGTGATCACAGATGAGCACGGCCCCGGCGCGTGAACAGGTCGGCCTGGTGCAGGTGACCGAAAAGGTGTTGGACGTCGCCCAACACCTGGCTGCGGTGGAGGATCCACAGTGTGGTGCGGTGACGACGTTTATCGGACAGGTTCGCGATCATGACCCGGAGGTGCCGGGCACGGTCACCTCCATCAGTTACTCGGCTCATCCGGATGCGCAGCAGGTCTTGGAACGCCTCGTCGCCGAGATGGTCGACGGCGGCGCTCCCCCCGCCGGCGCTGGCATCGCTGACGGCGGCGGCTCCCCCGCTGACGGTCCTTCCCTCGGCGGCGGCCACTCCCCCGATGACGAGGATGCCGGGCAGGAACCCGCGTTGACTCCGGTTCGGATCGCCGTCAGCCATCGGATCGGAGAACTGGCGGTGGGTGATCTGGCGCTGGTGGCATGCGTGGCCACCCCTCATCGCGCCCAAGGTTTCGACATCTGTCGTACCGTGGTGGAACGGATCAAGGTGGAGTTGCCGGTGTGGAAGAAGCAGCACACCGCCGACGGGACCAGTCAATGGAGCGGACTATGACCCAACGGACGAGGCAATGAGTACCAATCCCGTACCAGTGACGATCGGGGTGCGCCCGCCGGAGGTACCCGCAGGCACCGACCCGCGTCGCGGGAGCGCCCTGGTCGATTCCTTCGGCCGGGTGCATCGCGATCTGCGCATCTCCTTGACCGACCGGTGTTCGCTGCGATGCACGTACTGCATGCCCGAACAAGGTATGGAATGGCTGGCGCGGTCCTCGATCCTGAGCGTCGACGAGATCGTGCGGGTGGCGGGCATCTGCGCCGAGGCGGGGATCTCCACGTTCCGGCTCACCGGCGGTGAACCGTTGCTGCGCCGTGACATCGTCGACGTCGTCGGGCGCCTTGCCTCTTTGCGCACCGGTGAGGGCGAACCCGTGCAGGTGGCAATGACCACCAACGGCATCGGGCTACCGAGGGTGCTGGACAGTCTGGTTGAGGCGGGCTTGGCGAGGTTGAACATCAGCCTCGACACCGTGCGGGCTGACCGGTTCGCCGAGTTGACCCGTCGCAACCGGTTCGATGATGTGATGGCCGGGATCGCCGCCGCCCAGGCGAGCGGATTGCGTCCGTTGAAACTCAACGCGGTCGCGATGCGCGGCGTCAACGAGGATGAACTGGTCGACCTGGTGGAGTTCGCCATTGCCCACGATGCCCAGATGCGGTTCATCGAGCAGATGCCGTTGGACGCCGGACACACCTGGGACCGAAACCAGATGGTCACCCGGGAAGAGATCCTGGATGCGCTCGGTCAGCGCTGGCAACTGCGCCCGGTACCCGGCCGCGGCGGCGCGCCCGCCGAGCGCTGGTACTTGGGAGACACCAACCATCAGGTAGGCGTCATCGCCTCCGTCACCGCCCCCTTCTGCGGTGCCTGCGACCGCCTGCGCCTGACCGCCGACGGTCAATTGCGCAACTGTCTGTTCTCCACCAGCGAGTACGACCTGTTACCCGTGCTGCGCCCGGATGAACCGCAGGCCAACGGCGCGACGCCCACGGACCGTCGCTCAACTTCCACCCGCGAGGGCCACGTCGAAGCCGACGTGGACGCCCATATCGATGCGGTGCTACGGGCGTGCATCGACGCGAAGAAGCCGGGCCACGGAATCGACGAACCGGGGTTCCTCCAACCCGCACGGGGGATGAACGCCATCGGCGGTTGATCGACCGGGGTCGACCCCGCCGGCTACGTGGACGGACTAGCCGCCGGCGAACGGTGGCAGGACGTCCACTACGGCGCCGGAGGGGATCTCATCGCCACCGGATTTGGATCGACGTCCGTTGATGAGCAGCGAACACCGGCCCAGCACCTCCGCCGTACCGGGCCCGCCGAGGGTGCTCAGGTGGTCGAGCAGTTCCGTGACCGTCACCGCCTGCGTGTGTACCTCCGTTTGGCCCACTGACTCTGCTGCCGCCGCGAACAACCGAACCCTGCTCATTGCTCACTCCATCTGCTTTCTCATCGCCGCGCCCTGTTCGTCGGCCAGGGCGCGGATACGCGGGGCTATCTCGGCGATCGCGGGCGCGACCGGCTCCCCCGGGCCGACCCGTGCGCCCAACAGCAGGCCGAGCGCGAACATGGCCAGCGGCCCTGCCGGGCGCACGACGGCGTGGCTGACGTGGCGGGTCAGGTCCAGCACGGCGTCGATGTCGGTGTGCGGGTCCACGTGCTGGCGCAGTTCCAGCAGGGCGACCAGTTCTTGGAGCCATTCGTCCAGAACCTCCGGCGGGAGGTTCGTCCCTGCGTTCTGGTTCATCGTTCCTCCCCGGCGTGCGTCCTCGCGGACGTGTCGTCGACGGAATCGGGATCCTTGGCACGGCGCCACGATCCGGAGCGTCCGCCGTCCTTCGCTTCCAGGCGTACGTGACTGATCCAGGTGCCCTTGTCGATGCCTTGACCATGTCCACCACCGCCAGCGCCGCTACCGAGGCGGCCGTCAGCGCCTCCATTTCCACGCCGGTGCGGTCGGCGGTGCGCACGGTGGCGCTGATGGCGATACCGTCGTCGTGCAGGTCCACCTGTACGCTGGCGCCGTGCACCCCGATGACGTGGGCCAGGGGTAGCAGTTCGGCGCACTTCTTCGCGGCGTTGATACCCGCGATCCGCGCCACCGCGAACACGTCGCCCTTCGGGGTGGTGCCGCTGCGCAGGTGGTCCATCACCTCGGCGTTGCAGTGCACCATGGCGCTGGCGGTGGCTGCGCGGACGGTGGGGGTTTTCTCGGTGACGTCGACCATCCGGGCGTGCCCGGCGTCGTCCAAGTGGGTGAAAGCGGTCATAGTGCTCCTTGCTCGTCGATCACGACGTGGACCACGTCGCCGCCGGCCACCTGATCCACATCGCCGGGAACGATGGCGTATCCGTTGGCGCGGCCCAGGCTCGCCACCAGGTGGGACTTGGAACCTTTGGTCGCGGCTGGTTCGACGGTGTACTGCCCATCGGCGTCGATGCCGATCCGGGCGGGGAGGTACTGGTCCCGGACCGGTGGGGTACGCCAACCCCGCACCGCTCGCGCGGGCACCGGGTTAGGCACCACCGTGCTCGGGTCCGCCCCGTGCATGACAATCAGCGCTGGGCGCACGAAGACGTGGAACGAGACCCAGGCGCTGACGGGGTTGCCGGGAAGGCCGAATAGCACCGCCTGCCGGTGCCGGCCGAACGCTTGCGGTTTGCCGGGCTGCATCGAGACCGAACTGAAGGAGACGTCGGCCGAATCAGCGAATACCCGGGTCAGGGGGTCGTAGGCGCCGGCGCTGACGCCCCCGGTCAGCACGATCATGTCCGCCTCGGGTGTGACCTCCGCCAGGCGGCGGCGCAAGTCGTCCGGGTCATCGCCCACCGTTACCGCCGCGCTCACCTCCCCGCCCGCCTGCCGCACGAGCGCGCTGAGCAGCAGGGAGTTGGAGTCCGGGATCTGCCCCCGCGCCAGTTCTGCGCCCGGGGGCTGCAGTTCGCTACCGGTGGCGATCACCGCCACCCGCGCGCGCCGGTGCACCCACACCGCGTCGTGGCCGGTGGCGGCCAGCGCGGCCAGTACGGTGGCATCGGCGACCGCTCCGCCGGTGGCCACCAGGTCCCCCGGCTGCAGGTCCTCCCCGGCGTATCGCACGTGTCCGCCGGGTTGTTGTTCCTTCAGCACCGTGACGGTGCCGGGCAGTTCCCCATGCGGTTCGTTGCGGTCGGTGTGCTCGAGTTGCACCACGGTGTCTGCCGAGCTGGGCAAGACCGCACCTGTCATGATGCGGGCAGCCTGACCCGGCTGCAGGGGCGGGTCCAGAGCGCTGCCGGCTGGCAGGTCGGCCACCACGTCCAACGTCACGGGCTCTTGCCCTGCGGCGGCGATGTCCTCATACCGCACGGCGTATCCGTCCATCGCGGAGTTGTCCCACGGCGGGACCGACAACCGCGAACGCACATCGGCGGCCAGCCGCAGGCCGTGGGCCGCTGCAAGTGGCACGGTTCCCGCCGGCAGCGGTTGCACGCTCCCGAGGACCTTCTCACGGTGCCGGGCCACTGGGATCAGCGTCATGCGCGCTCCACTTGTGCCCGCAACTGATCCACGGCTTCGGGCGTGAGTACCGCACTGGACCACCCGGCCCGGGACAGCACCCGGGTAGCGCGCGCCGCACGCACACCCGCGGAGCAGTAGGTCACCAGGTCCTGGTCGGGCTGCAGCCCGTGCTGGCGCAGAAGCTGGGCGATTTCGGCGCCTTGGTTCTCGGCGCGGTCCACCTGGAGCAGGACGCTGATGGGCAGGTTCACCGCACCGGGCAGCGCGTCCTGGGCGGCTTCCGCCGGTTCTCGCACATCGACCAGGGTCACGGGCCCATTCGTCGCCTGCTCTCGGCGGTCGAGGAACGCCTCAAGGTCCAAACTGGTGAGCGCAGCCTGTGCGCCGGCGGCTACGGGCGCTGCTGCGAGGGTGTGCGGGCTTGGGGGGCCGGCGCCATACCGTTGGGCGAGCGCTTCGCGCTGCCCGGGGCCGTTCGCTAAGCGGCCGGCCCGGTTCTCCGGTTCCCCCGGTCCGGCGGCGCGCCCCTGTCCGGTTTCTGCACGTGCGCCGGCATCAACTGCCTCGACGCCGAAGGGAACTTCGTGCACGCGCATGGACAATGCGTCGATGACGGCGACCCGGCCGAGCAACACCTGACCCATCCCGGTGATCAATTTGATCGCTTCCGTGGCCATGATCGACCCGGCGATCCCGCACAGGGAGCCGATCACGCCGGCCTCGGCACACGAGGGCACCTCCCCGGGTGCCGGCGGCTGTGGGAACAGGTCTCGCAGCGTCACCGCATGCGCCGGGCGGGGTGGTGCGGACCAGAACACCGACACTTGTGCGTCGAACCGCAGCACCGAGCCCCACACCAGCGGGATGCCCAGGTCCGCGCAGGTGTCGGCGACCAGGTAGCGCGTGGCAAAGGTGTCGGTGCCGTCCAGCACCACATGGTGGCCGGCCAGGATGTCCTCGGCGTTAGCGCGCCCCAGGCGCACCTTGTGCACGTGCACCTGGGCGTTCGGGTTCAGTCCGAGTACCTGCCGGCGCGCGTTGTCGGCTTTCGGTTTGCCCAGGTCCTCGTGGGCGTGGATCACCTGGCGGTGCAGGTTGCTCGCTTCGACCACGTCGTCGTCGATAATGCTGATGCTGCCCACACCGGCCGCGGCGAGGTACTGCAACACCGGCGCCCCGAGCCCTCCGGCGCCGACCACCAGGACGCGAGCGCCGGCAAGCCTGCGTTGACCGATCTCGCCGAACTCCGGCAAGCGAGTCTGCCTCGCGGTCCGGGCACGCTCTGCTTCGGGCAGTTCCGGGAGCGGTTCCACAAGCGGCGGCAGTGACGGCATGCCACCAGTCTACGGAGCGGGCGCGTGGATCGTGCCACCTTGCCTGCGCCGGACGCGGCCTCACTCACTCACCGCGACCACGCCGGACGCGCCCCGCTCGGCGTCGGCCATCACGTGGGTCACCATCGGATAGTGGCCGGTTTCGGGGAAGACGGTCTCGACGAACCCGCCCTGGGCGACCGCTACCGAGAGCGCCTGGCTTCCGCCGCCGGTGTTTCCGAAGGCGTCCTCCCCGCGGCGAAGGTGGTAGGCGCCCTCGAGGTAGACGGTGTCGAATTGGGCGCCGACGATGTGGAAACTCCCCGCCCGGTTCGGGCCGGCGTTCAGTACCCAGAACCGCACCCGCTCCCCCACCTGCGCCTCCAACGGTTGCTGACGGTACTGGAATCCGATGCCGTTGAAACTCAGCACATCGGCGGGGCCGGACCCGGCTCGGTCGGCGTCTACCTCGGCGGCCTCCCCTCGGGTGTGCCTCTCGGCTTGCAGGTACGCCTCGGACTGCACCAGCACGTAACTGCGGTCCACCGGGTCCAGGTCCTCCGGTTCGATCACGACCGCGCCGAACATTCCCGCCGCGATGTGACTGCTCATGGGGTCGGTGCCGCAGTGGTACAGCCAGATGCCCGCCCGCTGCGCGGTGAACCGGTACACCAGCGATTCTCCTGGCGGAATGGTGCGCATCGGCTCATCGGGCGCCAGAGAACCGGCATGGAAGTCGATCGAGTGGCCGATACTGCCGTCGTTAACGAGGGTGACTTCGAAAACGTCACCGACCCGGCCGTGCAGGGTGGGCCCCGGAACCTGACCATTGAAGGTCCAGCGCCGTTGCCACACCCCCGGGGCCACCTCCAACTCCAGTTCCCGGGCAGTGAGCGTCACTTCGTGGACCTGGGAGGTGCCGTCGCTGGGCGGTAATGGCGGTAGCTCCGGGTCGATGGTTCCTTCCAGGTCAGCCTCGTCGGGCACGATCAAGGGTCGGGAACCTTCAACCGCGTGCCCAAGTTCGCCCTGCCCGTGCCCCGCGTGCGCGCCCGCGGCTGCGTCGCCGTCGCCCGGCTCACGCTCGTCCACATCACCTGGGCCGGAAGCAGGACCGGTCCGATCCGCTGCGGGCGCCCCTGTCACGCTCACGGTCAGGACCATGCCCATCTGCCGATGGCCCACGATCGTGCACCAGCCCTCGGTTGGCCCGGAGATGACCCCGGCGTCCAATGTTGCCGACTCCCCGGGGCCCAACCGCGGTGTGTGGCCATCGCCGAGCAGAAGGTCGTGCACCTCGGACTCATCGGCGTTGGTCAGTTCCACCACTAGCCGGTCGCCCGTCGGTACTTCGATGTGGTCGGGGGTGAACCGCATGCCCTCGGCCACTACCTGGACCGTCGTGGTCCGCCCGGTGGGGGCGATGGCCGTGGCGGACTGCGGCGTGCGCTCTGAACCCCCGTTGTCGCTCGGTAGCCCGGCTGCGCCTGGATCCATCCCCACCCCCACCGCGATCGCCACCGCCAGGGCACTGACTCCCGCCACGACCTGCCTGCCTCGCCAGAACGGCTCCCGCGTTGCCTGCCGTGCCGCCGGGGAAGCCCTGGGTGCGCGAACAGCAGTCACCGCGCCGGCCGAGGTGGTCGCATTCCTACGCTTCATCCGCCGAGCGGCCATGATCGACCCGATCATCAGCGGGATGAACCAGACCATCGCCACCAGCACCGCGATCGAGGTGGTGACCCGCACGGCGCTGGGCACCGGCGCGAGGAACAACACCAGCCCGAGGTTGATGATGACCAGCCGAGCCGTCCCGCCGCGGTTGAACCACCACTGCGTGGTGCGCACCACCGCCCCGCCACCGCCCAGCACCACCGGGATCAGGTAGGACATCGCGCCGGTGAGCAGTTGCACCACGAAACCAGCCGTGATCACGGCCACCACGGGTCCGAATCCGGCCGTTACCTCACCCCAGGTGCTGCTGGTGGTGGCCGTCGAAGACACCCCCACCAGCCCCACCACTGCCCACACCAGCGCCGCGGCCACCGAAGCCGGGGCGAACTCCCGAGGAGGGCGGACCCGGGCCGGGCGCACCAACGCCCGACCCCACCAGATCACACCGGCCATGTAGGTCAGCAACCCGACCACGACGGCGATCGGCGCGCCGGTGACCGCACCGGCCAGCACCGCGACCAACCCCGCGATGAGAACCGGCAGGGCCTGTTTCGCGAGCCGTTCCGCGCGCCGGTCCATCCGGGTTCGCAGCATCGTGGGCCATAGCGTGATCAGGGTGCCGGTGACCGTTAGGCCCACCCACCCCAACACATTCACCATGGTGTGCGCGGTGAGCAACTGGCCGTGCCACGGGTCGGCATATCCTCGCGCGAGGAGCACCCCGAGCACCGCCCCCACGGGCAGGAACGCGGCTGCGGACAGGTAATAATGCACCGTCACCCGCATCCGTCCCGGTAGGGCATGGCGCAGCCGACGCCAGAGCGCGCCGAAATGGGCGGTAACGGCGCCGACCACCAACGTGGCACCGGCCACGGTCAGCGGCCACAACGCAGTGGGCACGGCGATGAGCACCGCGCTGACGCCGATGAGTAACACCGCCAGGCGTCGTGATTGCCGACGACGATCATCCAGTGCCGTAGGGGTCTTCAGCAGCGCCTGGGCGAAGTAGACACTCCACACCATGATCGAGTGGGTCGCGGCACCCAGCAGCACCAGGTGCACCATCAACCAGCGTGATTCGGGCACGAACGGGTGGATGACGGCCATTACCGCGGCTGCCGCGAGCCACACCAGAGCCGGCCGGTCCCGCAACGCCCACACGCCGCGGGTGGTGGAGGTCGCGGTCGAGCCGCGCCGTGGGCCGTTCCCGGCGAGCGGCCCGGCGCCGATGCGATGACCCGCTGGCCGGCCTGCTTGCTTCGCGGACCCGCCACTGCCGTCCGCCGACTCGCCACCGCCGTCCGCCGGGGCGGCACCCCGCGGGCCTGGCGGCGGCGCCTGGCGACCGCCGCGTGACTTCATGGCGCCACCATGAGCATGCCGTGCGCCGTCGGGAGGTGGTCGCGTTGGCCCGGGGCGGGAACGTCGAGCAGCATCACCGCGGCGTCCGGCCCGGCCCGCAGGCTCAGAGCCCCGGTGGTGGGCCGTGGCTGGCGAGGCGCCTGCCAGCGAGGAGGTTGTTCAGGCAAGGTCGCCCTCGCGCTGCAGCCGAAGCCGCCAGGCTTGCGGGCCTCGTTCCAAGTAGGTCACCGACATCGCGCCGGCTTCGCGTTCGGCGATCTGCGCGAGGAGCGGCTTGGGGTCGTGGGGCGCCACTAGCACCATCGATTCACCAGCGCCCACTGCCGCCAGTGCGCCGAACACCGCGCCGTGACGTAAGCGGTGCGGGATTTCCCGCACGTCGAACTCCGGCTCTTGCGCATGCCCGACCCCGCAACCACAGCTGCCACCGCTCGCCTGGATCAGATGCACGTGTCGGTTCGTCATCGCCCTCTCCCACCCTCTCCCACCGTTGGTTCACCGTGCACTAATTATTACATGCCGTGCTTGTAACAACTCCGCAGCGGGCCGGTGGAACAGCAGGATCGGCCGGTGCAGTTCGCTCAGGACACCGGCCCGATACGCTCACTCCCATGGGTGGCGACCACGGGGGCAGCGGTCCGTCCGGCTTCGATGCGATGATCCTGGCCGGCGGGCGCGGCATGCGCCTCGGCGGACGGGACAAGGCAGCCCTGACCGTGGCCGGGCAGCCCTTGTTGGGCCGGGCCCTGGACGCGGTGACCGGCGCCGGGCGCGTGGTCGTGGTGGGCCCGGTGGCGGTGCCCGACGGCGTGGCTCAAGTGTTCGAGGACCCGCCCGACGGCGGCCCGGTCGCCGGTATCGCCGCCGGCTTGAACTCGTTGCGGACCGGGCGGGAGCCTGCGCCCTGGACTTGCGTATTGGCCGTCGACCAACCGGATGCTGCCCGCGCATTAGCGCCCCTACTTGCCGCCCGATCGGGTGCCGGCGACGACGTACACGCGGTGTGCCATCGCGATGCCAGCGGACACCCGCAGTGGTTGCTGGCGGTTTATCGCACCCAGAACCTACTGGCCGCGCTGGCCCCGTTCGGCACCGGCCACGGAACCCCCATGCGGGCGCTGGTGGCGGAACTGAGTTTCCGCTATGTGCAGGAGGGGGTCGAGCACGTGGGCGATGTGGACACCTGGGCCGACCATGCCCACTGGGAGCGCCGGTTGGACGGCACCTGACCCCTAGCGAACCCATGGCTCATGACTTGCGGGCCTGGTTCCTTCGCCACACTCCGGCCCGCCATACTTGAACGATGAGTGGCGAGGCGATCAGCGCTGCCGGCTACCAGCGCGTGGACTCCCAGGCGGCGGCGAAGGCGAATCGGGACTGGTGGAGCGCCGAAGCGGACAGTTACTTGGCCGAACACGGTGAGTTCCTCGGCGATGCGGACTTCTGCTGGTGTCCGGAAGGGCTGCGCGAGTCCGAAGCCGGCCTGCTTGGTCCGGTGGATGATCTTCGGTCCCAGCGCGTGCTCGAAGTCGGCGCCGGCGCGGCTCAGTGTTCTCGGTGGTTGCGCCAACGCGGTGTTGACGTGGTCGCGACGGATGTGGCCCCGGGGATGATCGGAGCCGCAGCCGAGCTCGACCAGCGCACGGGGATCCACGTACCCGCCCTGGTGGCTGATGCCCGGCACCTGCCGTTCGCCGATGACTCTTTCGGCGTGGCGTTCACCGCGTTCGGGGCGATCCCGTTCGTCGCCGACGCTCACCGGGTACATACCGAGGTGGCCCGGGTGCTGCGCCCTGGTGGCCGCTGGGTGTTCTCCGTGACCCACCCGATGCGTTGGTCGTTTCCCGACGACCCCACCTCGCACGGGCTGGGAGTGGTGCGCTCCTATTTCGACCGCACCCCGTACGCCGAACTCGATGGGCGGGGCAACGTGATCTACTCCGAGTTCCATCGCACGATCGGCGACCACATTCGCGACATCATCTCCGCAGGTCTGCGCGTGGTGGACCTGATCGAGCCGGAGTGGCCGGAGCACAACACCAACATCTGGGGAGGTTGGGGGCCCGAGCGTGGTGCGTACCTGCCGGGCACCGCAATCTTCTCCACGATCAAGCCCTGACCGGCCGCGCCGAACCTTTACCTGCTCCGCGACGCGTCGCCCTGCCCTCACCCGCTGTGCGTCGTGGCCACCCCCTTCGCGTTCTGCCCCGGACCTTGAGCCGCGCGACCCTTAGTGCCCCGCTTCGCGCCAGTTGCTGCCGGCGCCCACCGAAACCTCCAGTGGTACCGAAAGTTCTGCGGCGCCGGACATCTCTTTCCGCAGAATCGCTTCGACTTCCTCCTGCTCCCCGGCGGCTACTTCCAGCACGAGTTCGTCGTGCACCTGAAGCAGCAGCCTGGAGGCCAGACCGCGGCTGGTCAGTTCCCGGTGCACCCCCAGCATCGCGACTTTGATCAGGTCGGCGGCGCTGCCCTGGATCGGGGCGTTCAACGCCATTCGTTCGGCCATGTCCCGGCGCTGCCGGTTGTCGCTGCCCAGGTCCGGTAGGTAGCGACGACGTCCCAGGATGGTCTCGGTGTACCCGGTGGCCCGGGCCTGATCCACCACTCCGGACAGGTAGTCCCGCACTCCCCCGAACCGTTCGAAATACTCCTCCATCAACGACCGGGCTTCGGCGGTGGGAATCTTCAGTTGCTTGGACAACCCGAATGCGCTCAGCCCGTACGCCAGGCCGTAACTCATCGCCTTCACCTTCGCCCGCATCGGCGGCGTCACCTCGGTCGGAGTCACCCCGAACACCCGGGACCCGACGAAGTTGTGCAGGTCCTCCCCGGTGCGGAACGCCTCGATCAGGCCCTCATCGCCGGACAGGTGCGCCATGATCCGCATCTCGATTTGGGAATAGTCGGCCGTGAGCAGCGTCTCGAACCCCGCGCCCACCACGAACGCCTGCCGGATCCGGTGACCTTCCTCGGTGCGGATCGGGATGTTCTGCAGGTTCGGTTCGGCCGAGGACAGCCGACCGGTTGCGGCGATGGTCTGAGAGTACGTGGTATGGATCCGCCCGTCGTCGGCCACCGTACGCAACAAACCCTCCACCGTTTGGCGCAACCGGATCAGGTCTCGGTGCGTCAGCAGATGCTGCAAGAACGGGTGCTCGGTCTTGGCATACAAGTCAGCCAGTGCATCGGCGTCGGTGGTGTACCCGGTCTTCGTCTTGCGCGTTTTGGGCATATCGAGTTGCTCGAAGAGCACTTCTTGCAGTTGCTTGGGAGAGGACAGGTTCACCTCCCGATCGATCACGTCATACGCACTCTGCGCGGCTTGGCGCACCCCGGCGTCGAACTGGGATTCCAGTTCTTGTAGGTAGGAAACGTCAGCGGTGATGCCCGTTTTCTCCATCTCCGCCAGCACCCAGGAGACCGGGAGTTCCAGGTCGTGCAGCAACGACGTCGCAGCACGCTTCTCCACCTCTTCGGACAGCGCATCGGTCAGTTGCCGCACCGCTGCGGCTCGCGTGGCGGCCAAGGTGGCCTCATTGGGCCCGTCCAGGTCCAGGGTCTGTTGCCCGTCGTCCTCCTCTGTGCGCAGTTCCCGCTGCAGATGCCGCACGGTCAGGTCAGCCAAGGCATAACTGCGTTGGTCCGGGTAGCACAGATAGGCCGCGAGGGCGGTGTCGAACTGCACCCCGCCCAGGGTGAATCCGCGTTCGGCAAGCCGGTGCCAGGCGACCTTGGCCTCATGCAGGGTCTTGGGTGCTTGTTCGTCGGCGAGCCATGCGGCCAGGGCTTGTTCCTGCTCGGGTGTCACCTCGGTGAGGTCGACGTCGATGGCCGCCCCGTCGTCGTCGGCGATCGCCACCGCCCACGCATCGGCACCAGCCGGCCCGCCCGTGCCCCGCACATCTACGCCGAGAAGTTTGCCGCGGCGGGCCTTGAGCCACGCCTCGAGGGGCTCATCGGCCAGGGTGACGTCGAATGCACCGGCATCGACTGATTCTGCGTCCGTCGGTTCCATCGCGAACAGACGGTCACGCAGCACCCGGAATTCCAGGGCGTCGAACACCTGATGGATCTGCTCACGCTGATAGGGCCGCCGATTCAGGTCATCGAGGGTGTAGGGAACCTCGACGTCCGCGCGCAACTCGTTCAATTGCCTGTTCAGCAGCACCTGGTCCAGATGGTCGCGCAGGTTCTGCCCGGCTTTTCCCTTGATCTGTGGCGCGTTGGCAATGATGCCCGTGAGGTCTTCATGTGCCCCGAGCCATTTCGCCGCCGTTTTGGGTCCCACGCCGGGCACGCCGGGCAGGTTATCACTGGTCTCCCCCACCAGCGCCGCAAGATCGGAGTAGCGGGCGGGCGGCACACCGTACTTCTCCTGCACCGCCTCCGGGGTCATCCGCACCAGATCGGAGACCCCTTTTCGGGGGTAGAGCACTGTGGTGTTTTCGTCGACCAATTGGAAGGTGTCCCGGTCCCCGGAGCAGATCAGCACCTCCATCCCCGCGGCTTTGCCCTGCGTGGCGTAGGTGGCCAGCACATCGTCGGCCTCGAAGCCCTCCACGCCAAGCGCCGGCACGCCCAGTGCCTTCAACACCTCCTCGATCAACGGGATCTGCCCACGGAACTCATCGGGGGTCTCATCCCGGGTGGCCTTGTACTCCGCGTAGGCCTCCTTGCGGAAGGTCTGGCTGGAGACGTCGAATGCCACTGCCAAGTGAGTGGGGTCCTCATCGCGTAACAGGTTGATCAGCATCGAGGTGAACCCGTACACCGCGTTGGTGGTCTGCCCGGTGGTGGTGGAGAAGTTCTCCGCGGGCAGGGCGAAAAAGGCCCGGTAAGCCATCGAGTGGCCGTCGATGAGCAGGAGTTTTGGTCGCGCGTTGTCACTCACAGGTGCCACCCTATGACCCATGACCCACAGCGAGCAGTATCCGCCCGAAGCGCTGGCCGACACGTTGATCACCCGCATGGGCATCGAGTTGGAACAGATCACTCCGGAGGAGGCCACCGGGCGGATGCCGGTGGCGGGCAATACCCAGCCGGCAAGGATCTTGCACGGTGGCGCCAGTGCGGTGTTGGCCGAGACTCTGGCCTCGGTGGCCGCACACGCCCACGCCCTCACGATCGACCCGGACCGGACCGCCGCCGGGGTGGACCTGAACATCACCCACCACCGCGCAGTCCGCTCCGGTTGGGTGCACGGGCAAGCCCGCGCGCTCTACCTGGGCGGGCGCACGGCCAGTTACGAGGTTGTCATCACCGACGACGACGGCGCCCGCGTAGCAACTGCGCGCCTCACCTGCCAGGTGATCACCCTGCGCTAACCATGCGATGGACTTTCGGACTCAGCGCGTGTGCTGAGCGTCCTGATGCTGCCGGGCGGTCTCGCCACTCCGCTCCCGGGTGCCTCGCGAGTCACCTGTACCGACACCTGCGGAGGAGTCGTGGGCCAACGCGTCCTTCGTGCGTTCGGCCAGATCACTCAACGACAGCCCCCGCGGTGGCGTGGGCGGCAGGCCGCGGGAGCGGCGTCGTCGGGCGATCAGTTCGTCCAGGCCACGGCCGCGCCGTTCTCGGCCTTTCACTTGCTTCTCCAGACGGCGCAGCAGGTCTGCGGTGGCGATCATCCGCCGTGTTCCCACTGCGGTGAAGCCCAGGCCGGACAGGAACCGCTGCTCACTGCGCGCACCGCTGGCCGGCATCGAAACGACGTACTCGGCATCCGCCTCGGCAGCCACCAGCGCCACTTGACCCATCAGCGCCCGGCCCGCTCCCCGCCGTCGGTACTCGTTCTGCACGAACAGTGCTTCGATCTGCAGGTAGATCACGTCGGAGAACAGGTTCGCCTCGATCACCTGGGCCAGCGCCGCGCCCACTACCTGGGTCTCGTCCTCAACGAGCACCAGATGATTCTGCGGTTGGGCATACCAGGCGTGCAGGTGGCCGCTGAGGTCAGCCTCGGGGTCGACCAACTGCGCGCCGAGCGGGGAGTCGGCGCGAACCGAACGCAGTACGGGTACCACTGCATCCAGGTCTTGTGGTTCGGCGAACCGGGCGGACACGGAGCGCACTAGTCGGGATCCTTTCGACGACGACGCTAAGGATCCTAGTCTAACCGTTGCCGAATCGTTATCTTCAGTCGTCTGACCGGCCCCCGACCTGGTCGATGACGGCGTCGGCCACTTCACGCATGGTCAAGCGCCGGTCCATCGAGGTCTTCTGGATCCACCGGAAGGCCTCGGGTTCGGTCAGTCCCATCTTGGTCATCAGCAGCCCCTTGGCGCGGTCCACCCGCTTACGGGTTTCGAACCGTTCGGCCAGGTCGGCGATCTCCGATTCCAGCGCCGTGATCTCGTTGTGGCGAGACAGCGCGATCTCCATCGCCGGCAGCAGGTCTTCCGGGGTGAAGGGCTTGACCACGTAGGCCATCGCACCGGCGTCGCGGGCGCGCTCAACCAGTTCGGTCTGCGAGAAAGCAGTGAGCAGCACCACCGGGGCGATGCGGGCCTTGGTGATCCGCTCCGCGGCGGAGATGCCATCCAGTTGCGGCATCTTCACATCCATGACCACGATGTCCGGCTCGAGTTCGGTGGTCATGGTGACCGCCGTCTCGCCGTCACCGGCTTCGCCGACGACCTCGTACCCGGCGTCTTGCAGAGTCTCCACCACGTCCAGGCGGATCAGCGCCTCGTCCTCGGCCACCACCACCCGGCGACGGGGATGGTCCGGGTCCGCTCCGGGTGCGACCTCCCGGGCAGGGACGTGTAGGTCGTCCAGGTCCAGTGCTGCATCCTGTGTCGGCGACGCGCCGTTCTGATCCTCGCTCACAGTTCCAAAGCCTATCCCGGTGTGACACTATTGCGCGTGCCAGAACCGCTGTGAGACTGCCGACAGTGGTGCTAAAGCACTCCGAGGCGGCGGTACGCTGGTACGTGGACCGGCCCCGGTAGCCCAACTGGCAGAGGCAATCGGCTCAAAATCGATCCAGTGTGGGTTCGAATCCCACCCGGGGCACCACAT
>DATGSR010000117.1:0-3114 GCA_035302405.1 Beutenbergiaceae bacterium | reverse complement strand
AGACCGCGCTGGGCCGCCCGGCTGCTCAGCGCTGTCGGCCGGCGCTGCGTCGTCGTCCGCTCCTTCCTCGCCGCGGGCGAGTTCAGCCGCGCGCAGTACCGCCGAGACGATGTTGTGGTACCCGGTGCACCGGCACAGGTTCCCGCCGATCGCCTCCCGGGCCTCGTCCTCGGTGGGCTCGGGGTTGTCCTCGATGAACGCGGTGATGGTGGTGAGGAACCCGGGGGTGCAGAACCCGCACTGCAGGCCGTGGCAGTCGACGAACGCCTGCTGCACCGGGCCGAGCGACCCGTCCTCCTCGCCGAGTCCCTCCACGGTGGTGACCTCGTGCCCGTCGGC
This sequence comes from Beutenbergiaceae bacterium, assembly GCA_035302405.1. Taxonomy (GTDB): domain Bacteria; phylum Actinomycetota; class Actinomycetes; order Actinomycetales; family Beutenbergiaceae; genus CALKWS01. The sequence continues at coordinate 2,775 of DATGSR010000117.1, read as the reverse complement.
AGTGGCCGCCAGCATCAGGCAACCGCGCACCGGCTGCCCGTCCAGCAACACCGTGCACGCCCCGCACACCCCGTGCTCACAGCCCACGTGGGTGCCGGTCAGGCCAAGGTCCACCCGCAGCGCGTCGCTCAGGGTGCGCCGCACGGGCACCTCCACGCGGCGCGGCACCCCGTTGACGGTCAGTGCCACGTCGGCCATCTGCTCACCGGCGTCGACCTGGTCACCAGCACCAGCACCAGCACCGGCCGCACCGGCGCCTCCGATCCCGCCGTCGTCCGCCGTCATCCCGCCGCCATGCGCCATCGGCCCGCGGTAGGTGGTCTGCTCGCTCATACTGCACGCTCCTTGGCCCGCATCGCCGCTTGGCGGGCCGCTCGTCTGGTCAGGACTCCGGCCAGGTGGCGCCGGTAGTCGGCGCTGGCGTGCAGGTCGCCCTCGGTCTCCACGGTGTCCCGCACGTGATCGCCCAGCGCTTGGGTGTCCACGTCCTCCCACCGCGCCCCGGCCACCAGGTCGGTCAGGTCGAATACCTCCGGCACGTCGGTCACCGACACCAGGCTGACCTGTAGTGACGTCAGCGCGTCGGCCTCATCCAGCGCGGCCACGGCGGCCACCCCGGCCATCGCGTAGTCACCGCGGCGGCGGGCCAGTTCATCGAAGTAGGTGCCGAACCGTCCCTGGGGGGCCGGGAAGTGCGCGGAGACGGCGAGTTCGTCCTCCCGCAGCGTCGATTCCATCGGTCCGAAGAAGAAGTCCGCGGCGTCGATGGTGCGCTCGCCCTCGGCGGACTGGGCGGTGACCGACCCGCCGAGCAGGGTCAGCACCGCGGGCATCTCCGCGGCCGGGTCGGCGTGCACCAGGCTGCCCACGGTCGTACCGCGGTTGCGGATGGTGGGGTGGGCGACGTGCCCCAACGCCTGCCGCAGCAGCGGCACCCGGGCCGCCGCCTCGTCGTCGTGCTCCAATGACGCGTGCCGCACCAGGGCGCCGATCCGCACCCCGTGCTCATCGACCTGGATCTGGCTTAATTCGGACTCGAGGCGGTTGATGTCGATGACGTTCTCCGGGGTGGCCAGCCGCATCGCCAGCACCGGTACCAGGCTCTGCCCGCCGGCCAGCACTTTGGCCTGCGGGCCGCGCTCGGCCAGGAGGTCGAGGGCCTCCTGCACCGAGCGCGGCGCGTGATAGGTGAACTTCGGGGGCTTCACTGGCCTCCTTCTAGCATCGGGATGGTCAACGGCGCTCCGGTGCCTCGTCGGCGGGGCCGTCCTGTTTCTGGGTGGGGTCGCCGTTCTGGACTTTCATCACCCCGAACTCATCGACCTTCCAGTGGGCCGGGGCGAAGGGCCGGAACAGGTGGTAGAACAAGATCACCACGATCGTGCCCAGGGCGATACCGGTGATCGAGAACGTCTCGGTGAACTGCAGTGATACGTCTCCCACGCCGATGATGATGCCTGCGGCCAAGGGAACCATGTTGACCGGGTTACCGAAGTTGACTTTGTTGTCCACCCAGATCTTGGCGCCCAGCAGACCGATCATCCCATAGAGCACCACGGTGATCCCGCCCAGCACCCCGTCCGGCACGGCGGCCACCGCGGCACCGAACTTGGGCGAGAACCCGAAGAAGATCGCCACGATCGCGGCCACGTAGTAGGCGGCGGTGGAGTACACCCGGGTCGCGGCCATCACACCGATGTTCTCGGCGTAGGTGGTGGTGGGAGCAGAGCCGACGAAACCGGCCAGCGTGGTGGCCACACCGTCACCGATGAACGCCCGGCCCATGTACGGGTTCAAGTCCTTGCCGGTCATCTCCTGCACGGCCTTGACGTGCCCGGCGTTCTCCGCGACCAGCGCGATCACACCGGGGATCACCAGCATGATGAACGTGGCCGAGAACGTCGGCAGGTGCGCGCCGGATAGCACGGTGCCATCGGCCTGGGTGATGGTCTGCGGCAGTCCGATCCAGGCGGCGTCGGACACCGCGGAGAAGTCGATCCGCGCCACGGTCTCTCCGGCCTCGTTCACCTGGCCGCCGTCGACCAGGTCGAACAGCCAGGAGATCACCGTGCCGAACACCAGGCCCAGCAGCACCGCCACCCGGCCCAGGAAACCGCGGATGACGACGGCGGCAAAGATCACGAAGATCATCGTCAGCACCGCCACCCACTGGTCGGCCGGCCAGTAGATGCCGGCCACCACCGGGGCGAGGTTGAACCCGATGAGCATGACGACGGCGCCGGTCACCGCAGGTGGTAATACCTTGTTGATGACCCGCCCGCCGAGGAAGTGCACGATCACCCCGACGGCCACGAGTATCAGCCCGGCGATGAGGAATGCCCCGGTGACATCGGAACTCTCCCCGCCCTGGGCGCGGATCGCCGCGGCCGCGGCCACGAATGCCGCTGAGGTACCCAGATAAGAGGGCACCTTGTCGTTGACGATCAGCAGGAAGATGATCGTGCCGATGCCGGACATCATCACTGCGAGTTGCGGGTTCAGCCCCATCACGATGGGGAAGACGAAGGTGGCACCGAACATCGCCACCACGTGCTGGCCACCCAGGCCGATGGTCCGGGGCCACGACAGTCGTTCATCCGGAGCGACGACGGCCCCCGCTTCTGGCGTCTGACCTCCGTTGTATAACTTCCACTTCAACGCCATGGCGGCGACTCCTCTCCGTCGGGCTACTCTGCGCCGAACGCTGGGCTGTGGGGCAACCCACAGTTACAAGGGAGACTACGCAACCGCGCAGGTCGGAGGCATTGGCAACAT
>DATGSR010000116.1:0-2215 GCA_035302405.1 Beutenbergiaceae bacterium | reverse complement strand
CTCCTCAGCCTCCAACCGCAGCAACGCATAAGAAGTGACCACCACATCGGCACCACGGGCCGCCTCCGCCAAACTCTGGCCGCGTCGGGCGCCGGTGGCGGTGACCACGGCCACTCGCAGGTCCGGGGTGAACCGGGCAGCTTCGGCCGCCCAGTTCGGCACTACCGATGTGGGGGCCACCACCAGCCACGGACCGGCCGGTGAGTCCGCCGTGTTGACCGGCGGGCCGGCGGCGTCTGCGGGTGCGCCCACCTCGGCGTTCGAGCCACTGGGCGAGCCACCGGACAAGTCACTGGGCGATCCACCGGGCAAGCCGCCGTTCGATCCACCGGACGAGCCGCCGTTCGATCCACCGGGCGAGCCGCCCTGCGGCTCACCCTTCGTCAAGGCCCGGACACCTCCGGCGCGATGCCCGGTGCGTTCATCCAGGATCATCGCCAGCACCTGCAGGGTCTTACCCAGGCCCATGTCATCGGCCAAGATCCCCCCGAGACCGGAGCGGCGCAGCGCAGCCAGCCATTGGTATCCGGCCACCTGGTATGGGCGCAGCGACGCCGTCAGTCCCGCTGGTACCGGCGGGGGAGCGGGTGGATTGTGCAGAGCCGACTGCAGGGCTTGCAACCACTGGTGTTCCGCCGCGGTGACTACGCCCAGCCCGAGCAACTCCTCCCACCAGGAGATCTGTACCCGCGGCACTCGCAGTTGCTGGCGACGCTGATCGGTCATCTCATAGGACTCGGCCAGCAACTGCCGGAGTTGCTCCAGCTCCGGGTCCTCCAACCGCATGAAGGACCCATCGGGCAGGAACAACGCCTCCTCGCCGCGGGTCAGCGCTGTGATCACGTGGCCGATCGGCACATCCTGCCCGGCCACCGTCATGGTCAACTGCAGGTCGAACCAGTCCCGGTCCGCCTCGGCCACCTCGACCTGCACCTGCGGGGGACCGGCGTCGCTGAAAGCCGGGACATCCGCAGCGGCCACCACCACCCCGGCCTGCTCCAGGGCGGGCAGCACGTCGGTCACCAAAGTGACCACCGCCATCCCGTGCACCAGCGCCCGCGGGCGTAATGTGCCGCTGTCCACGGCAACATTGCCCAGCGGGGCGAGGGCGTCGGCGGCGACTTGGTGCCATTCGTTCTCCGCTACAGGGTCGCGGCGCGGATCACCGGGCCGGGGTGCCAAGTCCAGCGGGCCGTACTCCTCGCCGTGATCATCGGAGTAGGTGAAACTCCACGCCAGGATCGCTCGGGGCACGGCGGAGTCGCCGGTGCGGAACCGAACTTCCAAGTGCAACTGGGGCACCGGCGGCTGGGGAGGAATGTACCGGCCAGTAGGGCTGGACCACGGTTCGCGCAGCACCCGCGGCAGCACCTCGCGTTCGAACCGCGGACGGTCCTGGGCCGGGACGCGGACCAGCCCCTCACGGCGCAGTGTGGTCCAGGAGTTGTTGGCCGCCCGCTCCAGCGGTGCCAGGTGCAGGCGAGGGCCGTCGGTCCAGGCCATCCCGTGTGCGGGCGTGCCTATCAGGTGGATGTCGGCACCGGCGGGAGCTTGCGGGTGGGCGGCGTCGGCGCTCACGTGCACATCGCCGTCGTCGGCCTCGTCGATGCGCACGAATACCCTGCCCGGTTCCTCCTGAAGTGTCACTGCCGTTAGCCCGTCGACACTGCTGACGCCTTCGGGGATGAACGTGATTCCGGCGCGAACCACCTCGGTCAGCACGGGCCACAACCCGGGATTGTCGGTGCGGTCCACACTCACCCAGGCCGGCTCTCCCAAGGACCACGGATCGGCGGCGGCGGTGATCCGGCGCAGGGCGTCCAGGGCGTCCATCTGGGCCGGATCGGCGCCGTCGATCGAGCGGTTGCGCACATCGGTCCAGGTGGCTCCGGTGTTCACCCACGGCTTGCGTTTCCCAGGGCGCAGCGGCCGCATCTGCAGCACGCCGCCGGTGTCGGTCGCCCACAGGTAGCCGCCGGCGTCGGCGCCGGTGTGGTCGGGGTTGAACGCCACCGCCAACGCCAGCGGAGTGGCGTGCTCACCGGCGTCGGGGAAGGCCTGCTCGAACACCAGTTCCCAGTGCGGCCGGCGCTGGAGAGGTTGGCGGGTCTGTTGCCGGGCCTGCAGCAGCAGCGCCACGGAGTGTTTGCAGTTGAACTGCACCGGGCACGTACAGTGGCCTTCCAGATCGTGGAGAACCCCGTGGGCGGAGAGT
>DATGSR010000115.1:0-75528 GCA_035302405.1 Beutenbergiaceae bacterium | reverse complement strand
GTCCCCCACTGTGGCGGCCACGACCGTGGCCACTCCGAGCACGATTCCGGCCCACCAGGGCCCGTCGAGGGCGAAGACGGTCATTCCGACACCGACGGCCACCGTGAGCACAATCGACCCGCCGAAGCCCTCCCAGGACTTCTTCGGGCTCACAGTGGGCGCCATCGGATGCTGGCCGAAGAGAACACCGGCGATGTAACCACCGAGGTCGTTGGACACGACCAGCGCGATGAACGCCAACACCAACCAGGGCCCGCCATCGCCGGTGAGCATGAGCACCAGGAATCCCGCTAGGAACGGAATATAGGCCGCGGCGAAGATCGCCGCCGTCGCATCTCGCAGGGCTGTGGGGCCGCTGCCCTCCAGGACCCGCCAGATGAATGCGCCGCCGGCAGTGAGCATGAACGCCACCCACATCGCCTCCAGCCCCGAGGTGTAGGCGGAAACGAGAATCCCGGCGCTGCCCACCAGCAGCGGCACGAGGGGCATGTCGATATCGCGGGTGCTGACGGCCCGGTCCAACTCCCACAGCGCGAGGCTGCTGGCGAGGATCGCCAGCACGAGGAAGCCCTCATCGCGGATGAACAGCGACAGCAGCAGGATGGCGCCAAGTGCGACGCCGACGCCGATCGCCGACTTCAGGTTCCGTCCGGCGCGAGAGGCCGGGGGGTCGTCCCCGGCAGCCGCGCGCCGGCGTGCTGCTCTCCTGGAGGTTGCCGGCGCGGGCACGGCTTGTGGGGCCGCTGGCTCCTTGGGGCTCGCCGGGGAACTCACCTGGCCCGCAGTGCGGCGGTTGCCCGCTGCCGGTCCGGCCAACTTTCCTTGTCGCGGCATCGGCGCCCACGGGGCGGCGGGGCGCTGCGCCTCAGTCGGGCTGGGTGACGAGGCTGCTGGGGTACCAGGGGTGGCCCCCGTTGCCCTGGACACCTCAGGTGGCGCGAGCGGCACGGGCGGCGCGGCGGCCGCGGCCTCGCCCCGCGCCCGTTCGGCAGCCCGTAACTGCCGCCGGGTCAGCGGCGGGTCGCCGTTGGGGTGCTGCTCATTCATCGCCCCTGCAATCACACCTCGAGGAGTTCCTTCTCCTTGCCGGCCAAGAGGGAGTCGATCTCGTCGGTGTGCTGACGGGTGAGCGTGTCCAGTTCGGTCTGCGCCCGCTGCACCTCGTCCTCGCCCACGTCCCCGTCCTTGCCGAGCTTGTCCAGGTCCTCGCGCGCCTTCCGTCGAATGCTGCGCACCGAGACGCGTGCGTCCTCGCCCTTGCTCTTCGCGAGCCGGACATAGTCCCGGCGGCGTTCCTCTGTCAGTTGAGGCAGTACCACCCGGATCACCACGCCGTCATTGGACGGGTTCACCCCCAGGTCGGACTCCCGCAAGGTCTTCTCGATCGCGCTCATCGAGGACTTGTCATACGGGGAGATCAGCACGGTGCGCGCTTCCGGGATCGTCATCGACGCCAATTGCTGTAGCGGCGTGGGCGCGCCGTAGTAGTCCACCTCGAGTTTGTTGAACATCCCGACGTTGGCTCGGCCCGTGCGGATACTTCCCAGATCCTCCCTGGCGACGTCGACTGCCTTGGCCATCTTCTCCTCGGCTTCGAGGAGGATGTCATCGATCATGGTTTCTCCTTGTTGTTCGCTGCACTCTCGCCGTTCACCGGGAGGTGACCAGCGTCCCGATCATCTCACCACGCAAAGCCCGGGTGACGTTGCCCGGCTCGCTCATTCCGAACACGTGCATAGGTAGTTCATTGTCACGGCAGAGCGCCAATGCGGTGGAGTCGACCACGCGCAACCCCCGGCGGAGCGCTTCATCGAACGTGACGTGCTTGAGCAGTTCGGCGTTCGGATCGGTATGCGGGTCAGCGGTGTAGACGCCGTCGACGCCGTTCTTGCCTACCAGGACCTCTTCGCAGTGCGTCTCCAGGGCACGTTGGATGGCCACCGTGTCGGTGGAGAAGTACGGCATGCCGGCGCCGGCGCCGAAAATCACTACCCGCCCCTTTTCCAGGTGCCGAATGGCACGAAGGGGGATGTACGGCTCGGCGACCTGGCCCATGGTGATAGCGGTCTGCACCCGGGTGTTGACACCCGCCTTTTCCAGGAAGTCCTGTAACGCCAGGCAGTTCATCACCGTGCCCAGCATGCCCATGTAGTCGGCGCGGGCCCGGTCGAGGCCGCGCTGGGACAACTCTGCACCGCGGAAGAAGTTTCCGCCGCCGACCACGATCGCGATCTGGACCCCCTCCATCGCGGCCACGGCCACCTCCTGGGCGACCCCGGAAACGACGTCCGGGTCCAGACCGACTCTGCCTCCGCCGAACACCTCCCCCGACAACTTCAGCAATACTCGACGGTTGGCCGGGTCCGCGGTGCTCATCGATGCTCCCTGGTACTGGTCAGCGGGCTTGTTCCATCATGCCGCAGCCGCTGGTCACAGCGAACCGCAGGCCTAGGTGCTGTGGTGTGCGTTGGTGTTGGAGGGTGCTACGCACACCACAGCCGGCCCCGGCCCTACCACGGCAGGACCGAGACCGGCTGTCTGGGGTCAGGCGCCGACGCGGAACCGCACGAAACCGGTGATCTTGCCGCCGGCTTCGTTCACGATCTGCCCGACGGTCTTCTTCGGGTCCCGTGCGAACGGCTGATCCAACAGGACGTTCTCCTTGAAGAATCCGTTCAGCCGCCCCTCGATGATCTTGGGCATGGCCTTCTCGGGCTTCCCTTCCGCACGGGCGGTCTCCTCCGCGATGCGGCGCTCATCGGCCACGAGGTCTTCGGGCACGTCCTCGGAACTGAGGTAGGTGGGGCTATAGGCGGCGATGTGCATCGCCACGTCCCGGGCCACCGACCCCGCTGCCTCGTCGCTTGCCACCAGCACACCGACCTGCGGGGGCAGGTCCCTGGAGGTGCGGTGCAGGTACTCCGTGACGACCTCTCCCTCGACCCGGGCCAGACGCCGCACGACGAGTTTCTCACCGAGCGTGGCTGCGGTCTCATCGACGATCTCCTGCAGGGAGCGTCCCTCGATATCCACCTGCAGCAACGCCTCGGCGTCCTGGGCATCGGAGTCGCTCGCCGCCGTGACCGCCCGCTCGGCCAACTGCACGAACGTGTCGTTCTTGGCCACGAAGTCGGTCTCGGAGTTCACCTCGACCAATACGCCCCGCTGCCCGCTATCCCCGTCGACGATCGAAGCGGCCACCAGGCCGTCGGACGCGGCACGGTCCTCGCGCTTGCTCACGCCCTTCAGGCCCTTGATGCGGATGATCTCAAGCGCCTTCTCGCTGTCGCCGTCGGCCTCATCGAGGGCCTTCTTCACGTCCAGCATGCCGGCGCCGGTGCGCTCGCGGAGCGCCTTGATGTCAGCGGCGGTGTAATTCGCCATCAGTGTCCTTCCAGGTGTGGGGAATCAAGCAGTCTCTGTGGTTTCGTCAGCCTCGGCGTTCTGGACCGGGGCCTCCTCGTGGGCGGCCGGTGCGGTCTGCGGCGCGGTGGCCTCCTCCGGCTGGTCCTCGGTCGGTGCGGCGTCCGGGGCACTGACCGCCTCGGCTTCCTCGGCGGCTGCGGCCACGTCCTTGGCCTCGTTGATGCCGCCGGCGACCTGCTGCGCGGCTTCTGCCGCCGGTGTGGGCTCCTCGGCGGCAGCGACCGACACCGCACCGGAACTCTCCGACTCGTGGGTGGCGAGCAATTCCCGCTCCCACTCCGCCAACGGCTCGGCCTCTTGTCCCTCGGTGGCGCCCTTCTCGCCACCGTGGCGAGCAATCAAGCCTTCGGCGGCCGCGTCGGCGACCACGCGGGTGAGCAGTGCGACCGACCGGATCGCGTCGTCATTGCCCGGAATCGGGTAGTCGACCTCGTCCGGGTCACAGTTGGTATCCAGGATCGCCACCACGGGGATATTGAGCTTGCGCGCTTCGGCGACCGCCAGGTGCTCCTTCTTGGTGTCCACGATCCACACCGCCGAGGGCACCTTGGTCATGTCCCGGATGCCGCCGAGGGTGCGGGCGAGTTTGTCCCGCTCCCGGCGCTGCATGAGCAGCTCCTTCTTCGTGTACGCCGAGGAGGCGACGTCGTCGAAGTCGATCTCTTCCAGTTCCTTCAACCGCTGCAGGCGCCTGGACACGGTGCCGAAGTTGGTGAGCATCCCGCCCAACCACCGCTGGTTGACGTACGGCATGCCGACGCGGGTGGCTTGCTCCTCGATCGCTTCCTGCGCCTGCTTCTTGGTGCCGACGAACAGGATGGTTCCGCCGTGGGCGACGGTGTCCTTGACGAAGGAGTAGGCGCGGTCGATGTCCTGCAGCGACTTCTGCAGATCGATGATGTAGATACCGTTGCGTTCAGTGAAGATGAAGCGCTTCATCTTCGGGTTCCACCGGCGGGTCTGGTGCCCGAAGTGGACGCCGCTCTCCAAGAGCTGGCGCATGGTGACAACAGCCATGGCTGGTCCTTTCGCCGCGACCGGCAGGCCGCGGATCGGGTGCGCTCGAGGCGCACGGTTTCGGTTATTCGTGACCACCGGCGTGCGGTGGTGACTCCTAGTGCTCACGACCAGGCGGCACCGCACCAAAGGTGCGGACCTCGCCACATGGCCCCCGAAGGTGGGTGAACACGCGATGTCAGCCGGGTCACCCCAAGATGTGCCTGTAGGCGCACCGGCTGCGGCCCCTATCCTACCCGATCCCCGGCCGACACCCCAGGGCCGTCCGCGGCCGTCACGTCCCGTTCCTTGAGATTCTGCTCACTTTCACGCGGCGGTGCGGCACACGATCGAAGGGGACGTGAAGGCATAGATCCGAGAATAAACGGGGCGTGGATCAGGGTAGTCGACGGTCGGGTTCAGGCGCGACTCGAGGGGGTCCGCCGGGATTCGTCGGAACAGGCACGAGTAATTGGGGTAGGCGTTGCGAGGAGCGCGGATGGTGCTGGCGAGGAGCGCGGGACCCCAAGCCGGCCGGCGCCGTTCATCCACAGGCTGGTGCCAGTCGGGCACGTCCTCCCCACGTGCTCGGACACCGGTCCCGACCGGGTGGAACTATCGGTCAGGCTCGGTGACACACGGGTGGTGAGCCGGTACGGGCACCGTGGCAGGGCCGCGGCGACGGTCGCGGGCGGAGAGGGGCAGGATGATGAACTTCCGGGCGGCGGGCGCAGGGCTGATCGCGCTCGGGGCGATCGCCTTGGTCGGTGCGATCGGTCCAACCGTGCGCGGATCCGTCGACGAACCGGTCGCGGTCACCCCAGACGCTTCCGTTCCTCCCACGGTGGAGACCGGCGGCGACTCCCAGGCGCTGGTGTACGACTGGCCGCTGAGCCCGGAACCGTCGGTGGTGCGGGATTTCGAGCCACCGGCACAGTCCTGGGCCGCAGGTCACCGTGGCGTCGATCTCGAAGCAACTGCCGGGCAACCGGTCCGTGCGGCCGCGGCAGGAGTGGTGGCCTTCGCGGGCCGGGTGGTGGACCGGCCCGTGGTCTCCATCGACCACGACGATGGCATCCGGACTACCTATGAGCCGGTCGACCCGGTGGTGCGAGTTGGCACCACAGTGGCGGCCGGCACGGTCATCGGGCATCTAGCCGATTGGGACGGCGAGCCCCACTGCACGCAGGACTGTTTGCACTGGGGTGCGCGGACCGCACCTGAGACCTACATCGATCCGCTGACCCTCCTGGGACTGGAGCCAGTGGTGGTCCGCCTCTACCCGTACTGAATGAACGGGTGTACCGGTGGGTGAACGCGTCGCCGTCACGCCCGGGGATGGGCCTGGTGGAACGCTGCACGGAGTCGCTCGGTAGACACGTGGGTGTAGCGCTGGGTGGTCTGCAGCGATGAGTGTCCGAGGACCTCTTGCACCGAGCGCAGGTCGGAGCCGCCCTCGAGCAGATGGGTAGCAGCCGAATGTCGCAGTCCGTGTGGGGCCAGATCGCGCACGCCTGCCAACGCCGTCACGTGGTGGACCACCGAGCGCACTTGTCGCGCGCCCAACCGCCCGCCGCGCACACCCAAGAAGAGCGCCGGCGGGCTGTGCTCGCCCGCGATCCGGGGGCGGACTTGCAACCATTGCCGCACGGCTCGAGCCGCGGGCACACCGAACGGCACCACTCGTTCCCGGTCGCCCTTACCGAGCACCCGAACCAACCGTTCGGCGAAGTCCACGTGGCCCACGTCGAGGCCAACCAACTCCCCGATGCGCAGTCCGGAGGCGTACAGCAACTCCAACACCGCCCAGTCGCGGACCTCGACCGGGCCGTCCTCCGCTCGTTGCGCGGCCGTCTTGAGCAAGGTAGCCGCTTCGGTAGTCGTCAACACCTGCGGAATCACTTTGTCAGCCCGGGGCGCGAGCAACCGCGGGCCGGGATCGGTTGAGAGCCAACCCGCGGCAGTCGCCCATGCGGTGAACGTACGGGCCGCTGCCGCGCGCCGGGCAAGGCTGGAGCGGCTGTGGCCCCGCTGGGACAGGCCTGCCAGCCAATGTCGCAGTGCGGTGAGGTCAAGGGAACCCAGGTCGCTTCGTTCGGGCTCCGATGCCAGCGGCGGCAGACTCGATAATAGTGCGGCGGCGTCACCGCGATACCCGCGCACCGTATGAACCGACAGTCCACGTTGCAGCCGAAGGTGGGAGGCAAAGGCTTCCAGGACCTGGGTGTCCCCAGGCCGGTTCGTCACCGGATCTTGCGGTGCCTGGGCCATAGGCCCACTGTGACACGAGCGTGCCGCGGCCGGGAGCGCGACACGGTCCCTCGCAGCACCCGGCTGCGGTGCGTCGCTGCCATCCGACTCCGACCTGCTCAGCGGACCCGGCGCCAACCAGAGCCGTCCCGGCTGACATGCCCGCCCAACTCCAACAGTCCCAGTGCGGACCGGACCTGACCCGCGGTTAGCCCGCTGGCCCGCACCAGACCATCGAAACCGGCGGCGGCGCGAGCCGGGAGGGCATCCAGGACCCGTGCTTGGTCCGGGCCCAACTCGTCCAGGAGGCCGGGTTGCACGGCCGGTTCGGTTCCTTGCACCGAGCCCAGCGGGCTGACAAGTTCCAGGACGTCGTGGGCACTGGTGACGAGCACTGCTTCGCCGTCGCGGATCAACCGATGGCATCCCGCAGAGGCGGCCGAGGTGACCGGGCCGGGGAAAGCGCCGACGGGGCGCAGTAACTGCCCGGCAGTCCGGGCGGTGTTCAGAGCCCCGGACCGCCACCCTGCCTCCACCACCACCGTTGCCCGACCGAGCGCGGCGATCAGTCGGTTGCGACGCAGGAATCTGGAGCGCATCGGCGCGGTCCCCGGAGGCACCTCGGCCACTACCGCCCCGTGTTCGGCGACCTGCTGTAGGAGGGAACTGTTCGCGCTGGGATAGAAGCGGTCCAAACCGCCGGCCATGACCGCCAGGACCGGGGCATCGGCCGCCAACGCGGCGTGGTGAGCCGCAGCATCGATGCCGAAGGCACCTCCGGACACGATCGTGATTCCCTCGCCGCCGACCTCGTATGCCAGATCCTGAGTGGCCCGGTGGCCGTAGTCGGTGCACGCCCGCGCCCCCACGATCGAAACCGCCGAGGCACTCAACCCCCCAACGCTCCCCTGGCCCACCTTCCATAGGCACCACGGCGGGTCCGGTAGGTCATCGACGGCCGCGGGCCAGTCGTCGTCCCCGGGCAGCAGAAGCCGGCCCCCGCGACGGTCGATCACCTCCAGTTCCCGGCGGGGATCGAGATTGTGCAGCCGTGGCAGCCACCGCGCGGCAGCGGTCGACCACTGTGGTGCCGGCTGCGCACCGGGTGGGGTGCCCGGTGCCCCGCGGTACAGCCAATCCAGGGCGGCCACCGCGCCCGCCGTGCTCAGCAGCGGACGTGCTGCCACGTCGTCGGACTCGGCGATCCGGCTCCAAGCCGCGGCCGCTAAGCGTTCGTCGGTGATATCGAATGCCGGTTTAGTCATGTGTGTCCCTGGTCCGGAGGGTGAAGGCGGCGGCGATGTCATCGGCGCTGACCCGCTCTCGCTCGCCCAGGTCGGTTAGTGTCCACGCCAACCGCAATACGCGGTCGAACCCGCGCATGGTGATCTGACGCCGGTCCCGAGCGCGTTCCAGGTCGCGGGTCAGGTGGCGCCCGACCGCGAAAGTCTGCTCGCGGATCCAACTGCCGGGTGTTTGGGCATATGTTGCCCATCGGGTCCCGGTCAGCCGGTGGCGCATCCGCGCGCGTGCATGCTGCACGCGCGTGCGGACAGCGGCGGAGGATTCGGGGACGGAGTTCATTGCCACCTCTGCACGGGACAACTGCTCAACCCGGATGTGGATGTCCACCCGGTCCAGCACCGGCCCGGACAGTCGCGCGCGGTATCGGCGCACCATGTGGGGAGTGCATCGACACCGGGAGTGCGCATCGCCGGCAAGGCCGCACGGGCACGGGTTGGCAGCCAGGACCAATTGGATCCTTGCGGGGTACCAGGTGTGGGTGCCGGAGCGGTCGAGTACTACGCGGCCGGCCTCCAAGGGTTGACGCAGCACCTCCAGCACCCGACTGGGAAATTCTGGGGCCTCGTCCAAGAACAGCACCCCGCAGTGCGCCCGGGAGATGGCCCCGGGCCACGGGGTTCCGCTGCCGCCGCCCACGATCGCGGGAGCACTGGCGGTGTGGTGCGGGCTTTCGAACGGTGGGCGCCGGATCAGTCCCCCGTCCGGACGGAAGGTGCCGCAGAGGGAGTGGACAGATGTCACCTCCAGCGCGTCAGCGTCGTCGAGGTCCGGCAGCAACCCCGGCAAACGAGCGGCCAGCATCGTCTTGCCGGTGCCCGGGGGACCTTCCATCAGTAAGTGGTAGCCCCCCGCTGCCGCCACCTCCAGGGCGTGCCTGGCCTGATGTTGGGCCAGGACATCACGAAGATCAGGACTCTCGGTGTTGTCGTCCAGCGGCTGGTACGCAGAGGTGGCCGGTGGCAGTTCGCTGTGAACGCGCCTGCGCACGGCCTCTGACACCGTCACGCCGTAGTGTTCCGCGAGGTCGATCAGGTGTTTGACCCCGGTGACGTGCGCCCCGTGCACCAGGGCGGCTTCGGCCGCGTTGGCGTGGGGCACGACCACGCGGGGAAACCCTGCGCGGACGGCCGCATGCACAGCAGGTAGTACGCCGCGGACCGCTTGCACGCGCCCGTCCAGGCTCAACTCGCCGAGGTGGACACTTCGGGCCGCCTCGGAGGTGATCTGACCGCTGGCGCACAGGATGGAAGTTGCCAGCGCCAGGTCGAATACCGACCCGGCTTTGGGAACGTCGGCCGGAGAGAAGTTGACGACGAGTCTGGCGTTCGGCCAGGTGAAGCCGGAACGTTTCAACGCAACCTTGACCCGGTGCTTTGCTTCCTTCGTCGCACCGCGTGTAGAGCCGATGATGGTGGCGTCCGGCACACCGGCACCCACGTCGGCCTGGACTTCCACCAGGGTCCCGGTCATCCCGGTCAGCGCCACCGCCCAGGTACGCCCCAATCCCATGGCTCCTCCGCCTTCCTTCGGCTATGCCGCCGCTGCATCCACGCTGCGGAACTGCTCTGGTTCCGACCCGTTTCCGGCCACTCTGGTCCCTCACCGGCTTCCGGCCGCTCTGCTTCCAGACTGGCTCCCGGGTGCCCAGCCCGTGGCTACCGGCGAGCGGGTTGTGGACGTTCGCCAAGGGCGACGCAGGGCTGTGGATACTGCGGTCACTGCGGCCACCGCTGTGGTTGCGGTTCGGGTCGGCGCTCAACTCACCCCGCACAGGTGCTTGACGAACACGCGACCGTCAAGCGGCAATAACACGGCCACCACATCGATTCGGACCTGGTCGAAGCGGGAGGTGCTTTCGCTGAGGAACTGCCCGGCAAGCCGTCGCAACCGGTGCATCTTCGCCACCGTCACCGCCTCAGCCGGAGTGCCGAACCGATGCGACGTGCGAGTCTTGACCTCCACCACCACCAACGTCGCACCTTCCGTGGCGACGATGTCCACCTCACCGGCCGTGGACCGCCAGTTCGTGGCCAGGACGCTCATCCCGCGTGATCGCAAATACCTCACGGCAATCTGTTCCCCGCGCGCGCCGGTGCGCTGCTTCTGCGTCGTCATCACCCACCCCCGGGCCCAGGATGCAGGTCCATGCCCGCCACCGCGACGAACCGCCTCGGTGCCTGTGGACGACGTGACCAGGTGTGGGCGGCCAATCTCCAGGCGGACGCCGGCCGAGGAAACTACCGCCTCGGCGGACTCGCGTCAGCCTTCGGGCAGTTCCAGGTCGGGTTTGGCCAACTCTTCAACGTTGACGTCCTTGAAAGTGATCACCCGAACGGACTTGATGAACCGGGCCGAGCGGTACACGTCCCACACCCAGGCATCCCCGAGGGTCAGTTCGAAGAACACCTCACCGCCGGCGGAGTGCACCTGCAGGTCCACATGGTTCGCCAGGTAGAAACGCCGTTCTGTCTCGACCACATACGAGAACAGCCCGACGACGTCGCGGTACTCGCGGTAGAGCGACAGTTCGGCCTCGGTCTCGTAGTTCTCCAAGTCATCGGCACTCACAGGTCCATCATGCCTTGCTGCACGTAGGCCTCCGCGCCGGGCAGCGCCCAACTACGCCGGTGCCACCGGGTGGGTCCGTGGCTCCGCAACGCCTGAAGGTGGTCCGGCGCCGCGTAGCCCTTGTTCTCCGCCCAGGCGAACTCCGGGTGGTCCTCGTGCAGGCCCACCATCACCGCATCTCGTTCGCACTTGGCCAAGACGCTCGCCGCAGCCACGCTGGCGCAATGCAGGTCGGCTTTGATCCGGGTGTGCACTACGGGTCCGTCGCCCGGGAACCACGCCGGCCATGCGGGGTCCGGCGCGGCCTTTTGGAGTCCCGACAGTGGGATCAACGAGGCCACCTCGCCGGCAACGGAAACCGAACCCTTGGTGTGAGCCGTTGCCTCCGGGGCGGTCGAGGAGACCGCACTGCGCGCATCGGACCGGGCGGTCAACCAGTCGTGGTGGCCGTCCAAGATCACCGCCGATGGATGCACACCCTGGTCGATCACCGCGGCGAGTGCCCGTTGGCCGGCCAGGCGAAGGGCCGCGGTCAGGCCCACCTCGTCGATCTCGGCAGCGTCGGCGTGCCCCACGGCGCTGGCCCGGCACCACCGCCGGATCGGGTCGCACAGGCCCTGGCGGGTGTGGGCGGGAAGAAGTTTCGAGTCGCGCAACCCGGCCGGGATACGCCCGGTGGTCTGGTCGACCACCACCACGCCCACGCTCACCGGCCCGGCCAGGGCGCCGCGGCCCACCTCGTCCATCCCCGCGACCAGTTCGTGCCCCCCGGCGTGCAGTTCGCGCTCCATCTGCCGACCCGGCGGCCGGCTGGTCAGGCGCCGACGCGGGGCTCGCGCCCGTGCCTGGGCGGGTGCCGGGGGCGGGCGGCCTGGTAACCGGTCACTGGTGGACACGGCCCCAGTCTCTCAGGTCGGGTCCGGGACGTGGGCGAACACGTCATCATCGTTGGAAAGGATGCTGAAGCGGTCCACCGGCCACACCAGCGCGAACGCCCGTCCGGTCACGTGGCCCTCGGGGACGAACCCTCCCCCGGCGGCACCGCCGTGGTAGCGGGAGTCGGCCGACCGGGGCCGGTTGTCTCCCATGACCCACAGGTGCTCAGCAGGGACCTGCACATCGAACTCGTCCTCGCTGGGTGCCACGCCCGCGGCCAGGTAGTGGCTCTCGTCGATAGCCACGCCGTTGACCATGACCCTGCCCTGGTCGTCACAACACTCCACGTGATCGCCCGGCAGCCCGATGACGCGTTTGATGACGTGCTCGTTGGCGTGCTCGGGCAGGATCCCCAAGAACGTGAGGATCTGCTGCACCGTGGACGGCTCCGGCGCCGGCGTGTCCCGCAACCAGCCGCCGGGGTCGACGAATACCACCACATCGCCACGTTCGATGTCGCTGACCGAGGGCACGAGTTTGTTGACCACGAGCCGGTCCCCCACGTCCAGGGTGTCCTGCATGGACACGCTCGGGATGTAGAAGGCTTGGGCGAAGAAGGTCTTGATCAGGAAGGACAGCACCAGGGCGATCGCGACGACGATCGCGGTCTCCCGCAGGAACCCGGCGACCGGTCCTCGCTTACCCTGGTCTCGCCGGCGGGACCTGCCCTGCGCGGCGCCCCCGGAGGTGGCATCCGCAGGCGTCACCGCGCCGTCGTCGCCGCCGTCACCATCGCCGCCGCGGCCGCCATGGCTGGTACCTTCCACCGCGTGCCGGCCAGTCGCGGTCAGTTCGCCTGGGCGGTCTCGCGCTTCTCGCGGATGCGAGTGGCCTTCCCCTGACGGCCGCGCAGGTAGTACAACTTGGCCCGGCGCACGTCACCGCGGGTGACGAGTTCGATCCGGTCGATCGTGGGTGAATGCACCGGGAAGGTACGCTCCACGCCGACCCCGAAACTGGCCTTGCGCACGGTGAAGGTCTCCCGCACGCCGCCTCCGTTACGTGCGATGACCGTGCCCTGGAACACCTGGACACGGGAGCGGCTGCCTTCCACGACCTTCACGTGCACCTTGACGTTGTCGCCGGGGCGGAAGTCGGGTACGTCGGTGCGTAAGGATGCTGCGTCGACGTCGTCCAGAATGTTCATCGTGTGCCTTTCCGCTGTGCCGCAGGTCACGCGCGCTGATCCGGGCGGTCTTAGCCGCCGCTGAGGTCTGAGGTGATCACCCGCACGAATGCGCACGCACTCCCCTGCGGCAGAGGCATGCAGTGAGGTGACCCTGGGCAATTCTGCCACATCTGCTGCGCCCGGCCAGCTCAGCCCTCGGAGGTATCTAGGGTGAGTTCCATCACGAAGTCGGACTCGGTGGCCGTGCCGACGGTGAACTTCTTCGTGCCCACGCGGGTGAAACCCTGGGCGTGGTAGAAGCGTTGGGCGCGCTCGTTGAGTTGGTTCACGCCCAGCCAGATGGTCTGCATGCCCCTGGCGCGTGCCTCGGCGAGGGCGGCGTTGAGCAGGGCCCGCCCAACCCCGCGGCGGTGGTGCTCGGGAAGCACGTAGATCTTGCTCAGTTCCGCCGACCGCCCCGTGGTGACCGCGGCGCGCACGTCCGGGTCTTGCGGCTCGCCGTAGATGACCATGGTGTAGCCGACGACGGCGCCTCCCAGGGTGGCGAGCAGCACCTGGCGTTCCCGCGAACGCAGGTAGGTGCGGAAGTGAGCGGCGCTGAGGTTCTGCTCGATGAAACTTTCGACGTCCGACCTGGGCATGTGCGGTGGGCACGCCAAGGGAAAGGCGCGGGCGGCGACCGCGGCGACCTCTTCGACGTCGTCGGCCTTGGCCCGGCGCACCTGGACCGGCCCCAGGGCGTCGATCAGATCGGGGCGGCGTTCGGCGGTGCGGCGCACCGCTTGGGCCCGGCGCCACCGGGAGATCCGTTGGTGATCTCCGGACCGCAGCACCGCCGGCACCTCCAGCCCGCGCCAGTAGGCGGGTTTGGTGTACACCGGGTATTCCAGCAGGCCGCTGGTGCCGTGGGACTCCTCGGCCAGAGACTCGGGGTTGCCGAGGACGCCGGGCAAAAGCCGGGCCAAGGCCTCGATGATCACCAGGGTCGCCGCTTCACCGCCGTTGAGGACGTAGTCGCCGATGGAGATTTCCCGGACGGTGGTCGCCGGAGCGTTCTGGTAGTGATCGACGATCCGGGCGTCGATGCCTTCATAGCGACCGCATGCGAAGACCAGTTGCGCCCCGGCTGCGACCATGAGCGCCAGTTCCTCGGCCATCGCCTGGGTAAGCGGCTCGCCGGCCGGAGAAGGCAGCACCACGATCCGGTTCTGGTGCTCTCCGGTGGCGCAAACCGCATCCAGCGCCCGCCCCCACACGTCCGGCCGCATCACCATCCCGGCGCCCCCGCCGAACGGAGTGTCGTCCACGGTGCGGTGCGGGTCCGTGGTCCACTCGCGCAGGTCGTGCACGGTGATGTTCAGCAAGCCGTCCCGGCGGGCCTTCCCCACCAGGGACAGGTCCAACGGCTGCAGATACTCCGGGAAGATGCTGATCACATCGAGCCGGCCGGTCATTGCTCCGCCTCCGGCCCCGGCAGCAGCCCCGGAGGGGCATCGATGGTGACCGTCCCGCCCTGCACGTCGACTTCGGGGACGATCTGGCTCACGAACGGCACCAGGGCACGCTGCCCGTCCGCCATGCGCAAGACCAGCACATCCTGTGCGGGAAGATGCTGCACGCCGTCGATCTGGCCGAGCTGCGCCCCTTGCGGGCTGCAGGCCCGCAGACCGCGCAACTCATGCGGGTACCACGCCTCGGGTTCAGGGACGGGCGGGCCGTGCAGAACCAGGCCGCGTAACGCTTCGGCGGCGGTGCGGTCCTCGTGGCCGTGGAACCTGGCGTGGTGAAAGCCCCGGTGCACCCACAGCGCCGCGACGGTCAGCGGACCGCGATCCGCGGGCTCGGTGTGCACCTGGGTGCCCGGGGCCAACCGTTGTTCGGGATCATCGGTGTGCAGCACGAGCCGCACGTCCCCGCGCAACCCGTGTGCCGGGCCGACCGTGGCAAGCCGCAGCAACGTGTCCCGCTCGTTCGTTGGCGCGCCGGGCCTGCCCGAGGTCTCGGCTGCAGGTGGGGGCGAGGGGTCCGGGGAGTCCCCGGCCGGGGGCGTGCCGTCCGCGTCAGCGGTCATGCGTCCTCATACTCCGCGTCCGCACCGACCGGTTCCGATCCGGACGCCCCCAGTGCTCGCATCACCGGCGGTCGGTGTCGACCACATCCACCCGCACCGGCCCGTCGGTGGCAAGGGCTCCGATCACCGTGCGCAGCGCCCGTGCGGTGCGACCGGACCTGCCGATCACCCGCCCCAGGTCCTTGGGGTTGACGCGCACCTCGAGCAGTTCGCCGCGCCGAAGCGTCTTGACATCGACGCGGACGTCGTCGGGATTGTCGACGATCCCGCGCACCAGGTGCTCCAACGCATCGGCGAGCATCAGGCCTGCGCTTCGGTGTCTTCGCCGTCCTGGCTGGGCTGGTCGGCCTCATCGTCAGCGGACTCCTGCTCGGTGGACTCGTCCTTGGCGGACTCCTCCTTGGCCTTCGCCGCCTCTGCCTTCCGCAGTTCAGCGGCTGCGTCGGCGGCTTCGACTGCCGCTGCGGTGTCCTCGGAGCCTTCCTTGGTCTTCAGCGTTCCCTCGGCACCGGGCAGGCCCTTGAACGTCTGCCAGTCGCCGGTCACTTTCAGCAACGCCAGCACCTGCTCCGACGGCTGGGCACCCACGCCGAGCCAGTACTGGGCGCGCTCGGAGTTGACCTCGATGAAGGACGGTTCCTCCGTGGGGTGGTACTTCCCGATCTCCTCGATCACCCGACCGTCCCGCTTGGTGCGGGAGTCGGCGACGACGATGCGGTAGTGCGGAGAGCGAATCTTGCCCAGGCGCTTCAAACGGATTTTGACGGCCACGTTGGTGGTTACTCCTCATGATTGGGTGGGCTCACAACACTCGCCCCGTGGGGATCGGGGTGGTGCGCGGCCGGGACACACCGCCGCACCCGGTGAGAGGGCCGGGCGCAGCAATGGGTACAGCGGGTTATTGTGCCAGATCTCACCTGCCGGTTGCCAGCACGGTTACCTGCTTCTGGTGGGAGATGGGCCACATCGCTGATGGTCCTCAGGACCAGCGGAACGTGCGAGCGCCGATGAGGAAGGTCACGACCCCGTAGGCAGCGAGCACCGCCAACTGCTGTGCGGGCACACCTCCGCCGAACCAAGCCTGGGACATCGCTTGGCTGGCAGCGCCCAGGGGGGTGTATCCGGCGATCGCCTGCAAAGTGTCGGGCATGAGTGGGCCGGGAGTCCACAACCCAGCGAAGAACAGCATGGGGAAGTACACCAGCATGCCGATTCCGGAGGCGACGTTGGCCTTGGGCGCCAGTCCGCCGATGATCAGTCCCACACCGAGCATCGCCCCGGCCCCGAGCAGGAACGCGGCGGCGAGCACCACCGGACGCTGCGGTAGCGGCACGTCGAAGACGACCACCGCGGCAAGGACCGCAGCCGGAGCGGCGACCAGGAGGGAGATGACGCTGATGGTCAGGTGTGCCTGCAGGATTCCGCTGGGGCGCATCGGGGTGGTCGACAGGCGGCGGAATACGCCTTGTTCCCGGTAACCGGCGAGATAGGCGGGCAGCGTATTCAACGCCACCGTCGCGATCGCCACGCTGACAAGGGCGGGGGTGAAGAGGTGGATCACCTGCATCCCCTCCCAGGGCGGGCCCATACCTTCGACCGGGTCGCGCATGCCGGGGATCACCAGGCCCATGCCCAGCAGGAGTACGGTCGGGAAGACCAGGGCGAAGAACACGGTGCCGACGTCGCGGCTGAACAGCCGTAGTTCGGTGCCGGTGAGTCTGAGGAGTCCGCGGGCGATGAGCGGGCGAGACCCCGTGGCGGCCGGTATATCGGTGGTTGTTGCGGTGGTGGTCATGTCAGTGTCTCCGAGTCAGCGGTCAGGTCGCGGCCGGTCCGGGCCACGAACACGTCGTCCAGGGTTCTGTTCAGGGTGCGGATCTCATCGGGGACCACGTCGAGCTCGGCCAGCGCCAGCATCGCGGCCGGCAGCACGGTGCGGGTGCCGGTGACCTCGATCTCGTTGCCCACGTGGCACACACGGTCCACATCGGCCAGGCTGGTCAGCACGTCGTCGTCGATGGGCTCGGACAGGCGCATCCGGAAGGTACGCCGATCCTCCAGGTCCGCGATCAGCGCGGCGGGGCTGCCTTCGGCGACGATCCGCCCGGCGTCGATGATGGCGAGCCGGTCGCACAGCCGCTCGGCTTCTTCCATGAAGTGGGTGACCAGCACGATGGTCACTCCCCTGTCCCGTACCTTCTCGATCAGTTGCCAGGTGTCCCGGCGGGCCTGGGGGTCCAGGCCGGTGGTCAACTCGTCCAGGATCGCGACTCTCGGGTTGCCGATCAGCGCCAGCGCGATGGAAAGGCGTTGCTGCTGTCCCCCCGAGAGAGCCTCGAACCGGGTGTGGCGTTTGGCCTCCAGGCCCAGAAGGTCGAGGAGTTCTTCGGCGTCGGCCGGATCGGAGTAGAACGAGGCATACAGCCGAAGGGCCTCCAGGACCGTGATCTTGCCGGGCAGGCGCGAACTTTGAAGTTGCACTCCGAGCACCTCCCGGACCGAGGATGGGTCACGCTGGGGATCGTGACCCAGGACGCGGATGCTTCCGGCATCCGCGGTACGCAGCCCCGCCAAGCATTCGACCGTGGTGGTCTTGCCGGCGCCGTTGGGGCCGAGGACGCCGAAGATCTCTCCCGCATCCACGTGCAGGCTCACATCATCCACGGCGACGGTGGTGCCGTAGGTCTTGCGCAGGTTGGTGATCTCGATGACTGGTGTGCGTGCCATGTCTACTCCACAGCTTTGATGGGAATGGTGCGGGTGATGAGGTGGAAGGCGAGCGCAGCAAGGGCGATGACCACCGCCGCCGCGCCCACCGCCCACCCCGTCCCGGTGGGAAGCCCGAGCCATTGCTGGATCGGGGCATCGGAGGCGGTCAGCGCCACGACCACGAGGACCGGCCCCACGGTGGGGATCAGCAGGAGCGTGGCCAGGAGCGCGTGCAAACGGTAGTAAGCGATTCCCACGAGTAACCCGCAGACGATGCCGGTGGTGGACAGCAGTGCCTGGCCCACGAGCAGGCCCCACAGACCGCTGGACCCGAAGACCTGTTGCTGGTCGAAAGGTACCGGGGCTTCGGGGAAGACGGTGCGCTCGACCGCCGCGAGCAGGAACAACCCGGCGCCGTAGGCCGGCCCCATGAGGAGCGCGGTGGCCAGGTTGGCGCGGATGAATGATCGCCGGGTCATCCCGGAGGTGACGTGCACGGGTAGGTATGCGAGCACGAAGATGATCGCCAAGGTGAAGGGGAACCAGGTGGAGCCGTGGGTGCCGTACTGGGCGATCAGCACCCGGGTGGGGATGACCCCGCTCATCAGTACGTGTGCGCCGACCAGGATGAGGGCCAGCACCGCCCAGAACCACACGGCCAGCCGAAGGTGGGCCTGGATGAGCGTCTTGGTCGCCGTCAGCCACGTCGGGCGATGAGTTGTGGGTGTCGTCATCGTTCCTCCCCAGATGTCAGGTGCACGAACAGGTCCTGCATCGAGACGGGCCCGATCTCGACGTCGGCTGTTCGAGCCCGGTGGCGCAGGTCGGCGTCCAGGCCGCCGAACACGGTGACCTTTTCGGTGGGGCCCAGTGATTGGGTGGAAAGCACGTGCAGCCCGCTGACGAGGTCCCGAACCGCACTGGCCGGCCCGATCAGAGCCGCACCGCGGCTGCGCAGCTCTTCTGCGTCGTCATGGATGAGCACCCGGCCGCGGTCCAGGATGGTGACGGTCGCGAAGAGTTGCTCGATCTCGCTGATCAGGTGACTGGACAGGACGATCGTGCGCGGATGCTCGACGTAGTCGGCCAGCAAGAGGTCATAGAAGCGGTAGCGCGAGGGGGCGTCCATCCCGAGGTGGACCTCGTCGAAGAAGGTCACCGGTGCGCGGCTGGCAAGGCCGATGACCACGCCGAGGGCCGAGCGCTGACCGCGGGAGAGTTTGTCGGGACGTTTACGCGGGGACAACTCGAACGCCTCGAGGAGTTCTTCGGCGTAGTCGGCGTCCCAGTACCGCCGGACATTCGCGAAATATTTCAGGTTGATGCGGATCTGCTCATCGGTCAGGACGTCGCCGCCTTCGCGGATGAGGCAGATTTCGCCCATGATCCGCTCACTCTCGAACGGGTCCTCACCATCGACCAGCAGGGAACCGGACGTGGGCCGACGTAGGCCGGCAATGGTGGAAAGTAGCGTGGTCTTGCCCGAACCGTTTCGACCGAGCAGCCCGTGAATGCTGCCGGGTTCGATCTGAATCGAGACCTCGTCCAGTGCGCGGGTGTCCTTGAAATGCACCGCCAGGTGGTGGGCGGTGATGCCCAGTCCGGTCACTTCTGGCCTCCGTTGTTGATGTAGGCGAGCAGGTCGGCCGGCTGGATGCCGAGCAGTCGGGCCTCGGCCAGAACCGGATCGAGCCGCTCTGTGAAGAACGCCTCGCGGCGCTCGGACCGCAGTCGCTCCGGCGCCCCTTCGGCGACGAACATGCCCACTCCTCGCTGCTTGTAGAGAACTCCCTCGGCCACCAGTTCGGCAAAGGCTTTTGCGGCGGTGGCCGGGTTGATCCGGTAGGTGGTGGCGTACTGCGTGGTGGACATCACCTGGTCCCCCGCGTTCAGCCGACCGGAAACGATGTCCGCACGGATCTGGTCAGCGATCTGGATGTAGATCGGCTCCGTTCCATCGAACATCGACCCTCCTCCTTGGTTCATTACCTGACTAATGGACCACAGGACTACGGAGGTGTCAACGGGTTTACCTCATCGATTTCGCCTGTCGTCGTCCGGGCGCGGCCGCCGCCCGCGGCGAGTCGCTGGTGAACGGTGTGACTTCAGAAGCCAGCGGCCCCCGGCGAAGCGCGTCAGGCGATGACGCGGCCGCCGCGGATCACCGCGGTCGGGTGCGCGAGGACGGCGATGTCCTGGCGGGGGTCGTCGGGGTAGACGACCAAGTCGGCCGGCGCACCCTCCGCGATGCCCGGCCGGCCGAGGAAGTCTCTCGCGGCCCACGTTGCTGCGGCCAGGACGGCAGTCACGGGGATGCCGGCGCGCACCAACTGAGCGCACTCGGCTGCGATCTGCCCATGGGGGATCGTCCCGCCGGCATCGGTGCCCACCAACAGCGGTACCCCGGCGTCGTACAGGTCGCGCACGTGCTGGTAGCGGCGGCGATGCATCTGTCGCATGCGGGCGGCGAAATGCGGGTACTTCTCCGCGCCCTGCTCGGCGATCTCGCCGAAACGGTTGACCTGTAACAACGTGGGCACCACTGGGATCCGGCGGGCGGCGGCGATCTGCATGTGGTGGTCGGTCATGCCGGTACCGTGTTCGATGCAGTCCACGCCGGCGGCCAACATGTCGTCGAGGGTCTCGGCGGCGAAGGTATGGACTGTCACTCGCCCGCCTTCGTCGTGGACTCGGGCAACGCCGTCGGCCAGCACGTCTCCGGGCCATAGCGGCTCCAGGTCGGCTTCGGCGCCGCGCACCCGGTCGATCCAGTCCCCCACGATCTTGACCCACCCATCCCCCGCCCGGGCCTGGGCGGCCATCTCCTGCGGAAGCAGGTCGACGGACTCCAGTTCGCGGCCGAAGTGGCGTAGGTAGCGCTTCGGGCGGGCAATGTGCCGTCCGGAACGGATGATCCGGGGGACGTCCTCGCGACCCTCCAGCCACCGGGTGTCGCTGGGTACGCCCGCGTCGCGTACCAGTAACGTCCCGGCGTTGGCATCGGCTCGGGCTTGTGCCAACGCGGTCTGCTCATCCACCGCACCCTGGTCGCTCAAGCCGATGTGGCAATGCACATCGACCAATCCGGGAAGCGCCCAGCCCTCGATGACATGCGCAACATCAAGCCCCGGAGCGCTGGCGCCCCTCCCCAGCACGAAGCGACCATCCTGGATGCCCACCTGGGGCAGGCTGCTCTCGGCGCCGGTGATGACCTCGCCGCGAACGATCAGGTCCATCCTGCCGCCCACAGTTGCCTCAGCTGAGGCGGCGACAGCAGCGCCACACCGGCCCCGGCGCGGCCCATCAGCGGTTCAGGAACTTCTCGAACCCCGGAGGCAGTTCCACCGACTCCGGATCGATCTGATCGGCCTGGTTGCCCATGCCGAAGGAGGAACCGGCCCGGGCCTTGGCGCGCTCCGCGGCCTCGCGCTCCTGGCGTGCCCGTTTGGCCGGGTTCCCGGACTTGCCCTTCTTGCGCTTCTTCGGCGGAGCCTGCATCCGGCCACGGGACTTCTTGCCGGCACCCGGCATGCCACCCATGCCCGGCATCCCGGGGGCCCCCGGCATCCCGGGCATCCCGGGGGCACCCCCGCGAGCCATGGACCGCATCATCGTCTTGGCCTGGTCGAACCGCTGCACCATCTGGTTGACCTCGGTGACGGTGGTACCCGAACCCTTGGCGATCCGGGCGCGGCGGGAACCATTGAGAATTTTGGGGTTGGCGCGCTCGGCCGGCGTCATCGATTGCACGATCGCCTCCACCCGGACCACATCCCGCTCGTCGAAGTTCTCCAGTTGCTCGCGCATCTGGCCCATTCCGGGCAGCATGCCGAGCATCTTCTTCATCGACCCGAGCTTCTTCATCTGCTGCATCTGGGTGAGGAAGTCATCCAGGGTGAACTCGCCGTCACCGCTGATCTTCTCGGCGAGTTCGGCGGCCTGCTGCTCATCGAAGGCTTTCTCGGCCTGCTCGATGAGGGTGAGCACATCACCCATGTCCAGGATGCGGGAGGCCATCCGGTCAGGGTGGAAACGTTCGAAGTCGGTGAGTTTCTCCCCGGTGGAGGCGAACAGCACCGGCTTACCGGTCACCGTGCGGATGGACAGCGCCGCACCGCCGCGGGTATCGCCGTCGAGTTTGGCCAGTACCACCCCGGTGAAGCCGACTCCTTCGGAGAAGGCCTGGGCGGTGCTGACCGCATCCTGGCCGATCATCGCATCGACGACGAAGAGGGTCTCATCCGGCTGCACCGCATCACGGATATCGGCCGCCTGGGCCATCATTTCTTGGTCCACACCGGTGCGGCCGGCAGTGTCGACGATCACGACGTCGTGGTGCTTCTCCCGCGCGTGTTCCACGCCGGAGCGGGCGACCTGAACGGGGTCGCCGACCCCGTTGCCAGGCTCGGGGGCCCACACCGGTACTCCCGCCTGGGACCCCACGATCTGCAATTGGTTGACCGCGTTGGGACGTTGCAAGTCGGAGGCGACCAGGAGCGGTGTGTGGCCCTGTTCCCGCAGCCACAGTCCGAGTTTTCCTGCCAGGGTGGTTTTACCGGCGCCCTGGAGACCGGCGAGCATGATCACCGTGGGCGGGTGTTTCGCCATCCGCAGGCCTCGGGATTCCCCGCCGAGGATCTCCACCAGTTCCTCGTGCACGATCTTGACGATCTGCTGGCTGGGATTGAGTGCCTTGGATAGTTCGGCGTCGCTCGCCTTCTCCCGTACCGCAGCGGTGAAGGACCGCACAGCCGGGACCGCGACGTCGGCGTCCAGCAGAGCCCGGCGGATCTGGGAGATGGTGGTCTCGATGTCGGACTCAGAAAGCCGGCCCTTCCCGCGCAGCGACTTGAAGGTGGCATTGAGCCGGTCGGACAAACTGGCGAACACTGGCACTTCCTCGAATTCGACCTCAGGATGCGGGACTCAGGTCAGGATAACGCCCCGTTGCGCTTGCCACGGCTGGTGTTCGGTCACATCCGAGGCTTCACCGGCGGTGCGCAGAACGTGCGGAGGGTTTGATCCACCCGATTTTCACGCTGGATCGAACCTGGTTCAGTCCGTCGAGCCGTTGGCATCGGCGCGCGGTTCTCCTACGTGCGCCGCGATGGCCTCCAGCAGGTCCTCCAGCGAGTCGGTGAACTCTTCAAGGTCTGCGCCCGGATCGCTGAGCCACTCCTCCATGGCCTGGATCCTGGGAAAGTCGCCCAGGTCTTCGAGCGCCGGGCGTTCCTGGTGAAGTTGGCCTTGATCGGCTTCCTGGGCGGCGGTGAGCAAGAGGTGACCGAGGAGGAAACTGGCGAAGGTCCGATAGACCATCGCGGCCTGCTGTTGGCTGAAGCCGCTGTTGAGCAGGGTGTCCAGGAACTCCTCCACCATGTCCAGGTTGCGCAGCGGCGGCCGCAGCCACGGGGCGGCTGGATGGCGTGTGGCGACGAGCGGGAAGATATTGGGGTGCTTGGTGGCCAGGTCGCGCATGTAGTGGGCGAGCCGCCACAGGTATCCGCGCCAACCGCCCCATCGGGCATCAGCAGGGCCTGCCGCGACCGATTCCACTGGCGCCGTTACTGCGTCCACCATGGCATCCAGCAGATCTTCCCGGCCGTCCACGTACCGGTACAGCGCCATCGCCTCGACGCCCATCAGGCCGCCCAGGCGGCGCATGCTCAACGCACCCACGCCTTCCCTGTCCACCAACGAGATCGCGGTCTCCACGATCTGCTCCCGGGTGAGGGACGCGCGCTCGGAACCGGCGTCAACGTGCCCCTCTTCTACACGTTCGCCGCTTGCCCGGGCCATCGCCCCTCCGTCGCGTGGCATCGCGGCCCATTCTTGCATTGACCGCACTGCCCCTGCATCCGAATGCGGTAGAGAGTGCGGTGTGCGGCGAATCGTCACGTGGGGTGTGACCGAAACATGCACCTACGCGGTTATTTACACTGTAAACTTCGTTGCGTCCCAGTACCCGAGGTGGCTTGCGCCGAATGAAAGGGCGAACTGATGGAAGGCACCGATGAGTTGCTGCCCAATCACAGCGGTAACCCCGGATCGGTGGCGGTACTCACGTCGGCCGACCGCTCGCGGCTCGTCCTGGCCGGCGAGATCGA
This sequence comes from Beutenbergiaceae bacterium, assembly GCA_035302405.1. Classification (GTDB taxonomy): domain Bacteria; phylum Actinomycetota; class Actinomycetes; order Actinomycetales; family Beutenbergiaceae; genus CALKWS01. The sequence goes on along the minus strand of DATGSR010000115.1, from coordinate 52,031 downwards.
CATCACCGTGGAGTCGGATCTGGCCGAGGCGGTCAGCGAACTGCTGTCCCGCGGCTTGCCAGTGGACATCGATGCCCGGAACGTGAACTTCATGGACTCCTCGGCACTGTCCGGGATCGCTCGGCTCAGCAGTCAACTCGGCCACCGCCCCCGCCTCATCTCCCCGCCGGAGTCGGTGTTGTTCCTCTTGACTGTCACCAGGGTGCTCGACGACGTGGAGATTCTTGACCAGGATCCCGGCTTCAGCGCAGCCGGCCACGAGGATGGCCCGGGCGTCGAGCCCCAGACCACCTGAGCGGGCCACTGCCTGATCAGGGCCGAAACACCTGACGGCGTAGGTGAGGTGCCCCCTCAGGGCAGGACAGCAGCCCCCTCAGGGCAGCAGCGACCTCAGGACAGCAGCGCGTCGACGAAGTCCTCGGCGTCGAACGGTGCCAGATCGTCGGGCCCCTCGCCGAGGCCGACGAACTTCACCGGCACTCCGAGTTCACGCTGCACTGCCACCACGATGCCGCCCTTGGCGGTCCCGTCGAGTTTGGTCAGCACGATTCCGGTGACGTCGACGACCTCGCTGAATACCTGGGCCTGGCGCATACCGTTCTGTCCGGTGGTGGCATCCAGCACCAGCAACACTTCCGCGACCGGCGCGGAGCGGGACACGACGCGTTTGATCTTGCCCAGTTCGTCCATCAGGCCGGCCTTGTTCTGCAGCCGGCCGGCCGTATCGACCATCACCACGTCCGCTTCGGCCTCCCGAGCGGCGCGGACCGCATCGAAAGCCACTGACGCCGGGTCGGCGCCTTCCCGGTCGGAGCGGACCACCGGCACCCCCACGCGCTCGGCCCAGGTGGCCAGTTGCTCCACCGCCGCCGCCCGGAAGGTGTCGGCTGCGCCCAGAAACACATCCTTGTTCTGCGCAACGAGGATCCGGGCCAATTTGCCCACCGTGGTGGTCTTGCCGGTGCCGTTCACGCCCACCACCAGGATGGTGGCGGGATGGGGCTCCCCGTCGTCACCGATACCGGGGGTGGCCCGCAACTCCCGGTCCATCTGCGGGTCAACGACTTTCAGGAGTTCCTCGCGCAGCATGGCACGCACCTGTTCAGGGCCCTGTGCGCCGTCCACACGCGCTCGCTGGCGTAACGCCGTCATCAATTCGTCGGTGGGACCGGCTCCGACGTCGGCAAGGAGCAGGGTCTCCTCGATCTCCTCCCAGTCGCTTTCGCTGAGGGAGTCCTTGGACAGCAGGTTCAACAACGTGCTGCCCAGTGCCCCTGATCTGGCCAGGCGGCCGCGGAGCCGGGCCATCCGGGTTGCCGGCGCTTCGGGGCGGTCCAGCGCCGGTGCGGGTTCGGGTTCGGCCGGGGCTTCCGGTTCCACTTCCGGTGCCTCCGGCGGGATCGTGCCCGCGGGTGCTGATGCCCCTGGCTCTGCGTCCCGGTCGGCCTCGGCGGGCGATGCCGTCGTCGGCGCGGCCGGGGCTTGCGCGTCCGTGCGGTCGGGGGCGCTCCGGCCGCGCCGCCGTACGCCCTGGACCAGTCCCACCCCCAGGACGACCAGGACCAGCAAACCAAGGACCAGGTACAACCAGATGTTCTCGATCACGACATCCAGTGTGGCCTACACCGGCCGGTGCCTGCGAACCAGACGACGGAACCCGCCCCGGCCTGCGCTGCGCCCTACCGGAGGGCTCAGGCGTCCTGCCGGATGCGTTGGGAGATCACCTGGGTCACGCCGTCGCCTCGCATACTCGCCCCGTACAGTGCGTCGGCGATCTCCATGGTGCGCTTCTGGTGGGTGATGACGATCAGTTGGGAATCGTTGCGAAGTTCGGTGAAGATCTCCAGCAACCGGCCGAGGTTCACGTCGTCCAGGGCCGCTTCGACCTCATCCATGACGTAAAAGGGACTGGGCCGGGCCTTGAAGATCGCGATCAGCAACGCCACCGCGGTCAGCGACCGCTCACCGCCGGAGAGCAGCGAGAGCCGGTTGATCTTCTTTCCCGGAGGCTGCGCGTGCACGTCCACGCCGGTGGTGAGCATGTCGTCGGGGTCGGTGAGCACCAACCGGCCCTGACCACCGGGGAACAACCGGGAGAACACCTCCTCGAACTGGGCGGCGGTGTCGTGATAGGCGGCCGTGAATACCTCCTCCACGCGGTCATCGATCTCGGCGATGATCTGCAACAGATCGGCCTTGGACTTCTTCAGGTCGGTGAGTTGCTCGGTGAGGAACTGGTGCCGTTCCTCGAGGGCAGCGTGCTCCTCCAACGCCAGCGGGTTGACCTTGCCCAGCAGCGCCAGGGCGCGCTGAGCGGCCTTGTACCGCTTCTCCTGTTCAGCGCGCACGTAGGGGCGGGGCTCGGGTAGTTCCTCGTCATCGGCCGCGCCGGCCTGCGGTACCGGCGGGATGAGTTGGTCCGGCCCATATTCGGCGACGAGCACCTCGGGGTCCAGGCCGAGTTCCTCGATGGCGCGTTGCTCGAGTTGCTCGATGCGTAGTTTGTGCTGGGCCCGGGCGACCTCGTCGCGATGCACCACATCGGTGAGTTCGGCGTGCCGTGCGGACAGTTCATCCAATTCGGTACGCACCGCGCGCAGGGCTTCCTCGCGTTCTGCCCGCTCCGCCTCGGCCTGTTCGCGTCGTTGCTGTGCCAGGTTCAAGGAATGGTCCAGGTGCACCAGCCCGGCCTGCGCCCCCTGGTGTACCTCCGTGGCGATCGCGGCCTGCTCGGCGCGCCGTCTGGCCCGTTCGGCGGCGACCTCGCGTGCGTGGCGTTCTGCGGCGGCGGCGCGTTCCAAGGATTCGGCGCGGGAGGCGATTGCACGGACGCGCTCTTCGATGGTGCGCAGCAGCAGCCGGGCCTCGGTCTCCGCTCCCCGGGCGGCAGTAGCCTCCTGGGCGGTAGCGTCCCGCCGCGCCGTGGCGCCCTCCACGTCGGTGTTCTGCTCGTCGGGTTCGGCCTGCGCCCGTTCCAGTCGGTCAGCCAGTTCGGCCAGTTCGGCCGCAACCGTCTCGCGGGTGGCCTCCGCCTCCTCGATCGCCCGTTGGGCTCGTTCACTCTCCCCCGCCGCGGCGCGCATGACCGACTGGAAGTGGCCCAACTTCTCTGCGACGGCCGCCAGTTGCGCATCGGACTCATGTAATGCCGCCAAGGTGGCGTCCACGTCCTGCTGGGCGGACTTGACCTGCTCCCGTGCCGGGCCCAGCGCGAAGCGCGCCTGTTCCGCACGTGCGGTGGCGTCCTGCAGTTTCTGGTCGGCCTCCTCCCGCGCCGCGTGCAGTTCCAGCACCGAAGGTCCACCGCTCGAGCCGCCGCGGACGTGGGTGCGGGCAACGACGTCTCCGTCGATCGTCACCGCGGTCAGGTCGTGCTCGGCCACCAGCCGGCGTGCCTCCTCGAGGTCCTGGACCACCACCACCTCGGCCAGTAAGGATTCAAGGGCGGGCTGTAACGAGTCGGCGGCGGTGATCAGGTTCCGGGCCCAGCGCCCCGATGGGGCCGGACCGGTGTCACGGCTCGGCGCTGCTGCGGCGGCGACCACCATGTGGGCTTGGCCGGCGTCCTGGTCTCGTACCAGTCGCACCCCCTCCACGCCGGCTTCCACCGTTTCCACGGCTGCGGCATCGGCTAACGGCCCGAGGGCGGCCGCGATAGCGTTCTCGAACCCCGGCTCGATGTTGATTCGATCAGCGAGCGGCCCGAGCACCCCGGCGGGCCCGTCCCCCTCGAGCAGCGTGCCGGTGCCGTCCTTACGCGCCATGGACAAGTCCAGCGCGTCTCTTCGGGCCGCCCAGGTGGACCGGTCGGCTTCGGCAACTCGCTCGGCCTCGGTGAGTTCGTTCACCTTGGCCTGCGCCGCCTCCAGTGCCTCCAGGGCCGCCTCGTGGGCCGCATCCAGTCCCTCTTCCCCTTCGTGGGCACCGACGACGGTCTGTTCAAGTCCGGCGAATCCTGCTCGGGCCTCCTCGTGCCGGCGCTCGGCGTCCTGCAGGTCGTTGCGCAGCCGTGCCAATTCGGACTCGATGCCTTCGAGCCTGCTTCGCCGGGCACCGACCTGGCCGGTGAGTTTGGCCAGCCCTTCCCTGCGGTCGGCCACACCCCTGTGGACGGCGGCGAGTTCCCGTTCGGCTTCGGCCGCCGCCGCTTCGGCGGTCTTGCGCGCCTGCTGGGCCGTTTCCAACTTCTGCTGGGCAGTCTCCAGTTCCGCACGCAGATCGGCTTCCGCCTGCCGGGTGTTGCGCGCCTGCGCATCCAGGTCCTCAGGATCCTGGCCCTGCTGGGGCTCACTCGCCGAGCCGAGCAGCCTGGTGCGTTCAGCGGCCAAGGTCGCCGTCCCTCGCAGCCGCTCCCGCAGGCTGGACAGCCGATACCAGGTCTCCGTGGCTTCGCTCAGCCGTGGTGCGGCCGCCGCCGCCTCGGCTTCCAGGGCTGCCAGTCGTCGTCGCCGGCTCTCTTGGGCCGCCTCCACCTGCTCACGTTCCTCGCGGATCGCGGTCTCATCGGCGATCTCCTGAGCCAGGGAAGAGGTGAGTTGCACCAAGTCGTCAGCCAAGAGCCGGGCCCGGGCATCGCGCAGGTCCACCTGGACCACCTGGGCGCGGCGGGCTACATCGGCCTGCTTGGCCAGCGGACCCAACTGCCGGCGAATCTCCGCGGACAGGTCGCTGACGCGGGCCAGGTTCGCCGACATCGTCTCCAGTTTGCGCAGCGCTCGTTCCTTACGGCGGCGGTGCTTGAGGATGCCGGCAGCCTCCTCGATGAAGTGGCGGCGCTCCTCCGGGCTCGCCTGGAGCACCGAGTCGAGACGCCCCTGGCCGACGATGACGTGCATCTCCCGGCCCATTCCGGTGTCCGAGAGCAAGTCCTGGATGTCCAACAGCCGGCACGGGGTGCCGTTGATCGCGTACTCCGAGGCGCCGCCGGAGAACAAGGTGCGAGAGATCGTCACCTCGGAGTATTCGATTGGCAGAAGCCCGTCGGAGTTGTCGATGGTCAAGGACACCTCGGCCCGGCCCAACGGCGGCCGCTTGGAGGTGCCCGCGAAGATCACGTCGGCCATCGCGCCGCCGCGCAGGGATTTTGCCCCCTGCTCCCCCATCACCCAGGCCAGGGCGTCGACAACGTTGGACTTCCCGGAGCCGTTGGGGCCCACCACACAGGTGATTCCCGGCTCCAGATGCAGCGTGGTCGCCGAGGCGAAGGACTTGAAACCACGCAGCGTCAACGTCTTCAGGTGCACGTCGGTCACTCTAACGGCGGCTGCGGCTCACCGGGCGAACAACGCGACACGTTCAAGCCCGGCCGCGCGCGGTTCACGCGTTAGGGCGGGCGCTTCTCGCTTCTACGGGCTCAGGCGTCCGGGTCCTCCGGGCTGGGTGGCAGCGCTACCGCCTGGTCTGCCACATCGGCCTCGCTGGCCTCACCGAACAGATCGGGGCGGGGCGTGCCCGGGGTGTAATCCTCTCCGGAGTCGGCCGAGGTGCGGGAGACCTCATCGACCAGGTTGACCGGTTCGTGCGCATCGGGATCAACCAGTCCGGCGTCGTTCCAGGACTCATCACCAGGGATGGTGCTCATGTCTCCTCCTCACTCGCACTGCCAGTTCTGTCCGCGGCGGCACCGCGTCACCGACTGGTACTGGTCGGTCCCAGCCATTGCCAGGGTAACGCGGTGCCCCTCGGAGGGACACCGCGCCCAGCGCTCATCGGCACCGCGCCGGCCGGCTGGCTCAATGGTTCCGGTTCTGTACGTCGCTGAGCGCCTGCCGTAGTGCGGTACGCAGCGCCACGATCGCCGGCCGACCCACGCTGGCGTGCCGAACCGAAGTGAAAAGTTCGCGTTGGAACGGCCCGGTGAGCGTAATCCGGCGGATGCCCTCGGGCGGCGTGGTCCACACCAGGTCCGGCAGCAAACTCACGGCATGCCCGGCACGAATGAGGTGGATATGCACACCCAGGTCGGCCGAGTGGAAGCGGATGTCAGGTTCGAACCCGGCCGCGCGGCACTGCTGAATGGCCCAATGCCTGGCCGCGGTGCCCTCTGGCTCCATCACCCACGGATCCTCGCGGGTGTCCGCCAACGATCGGATCGGACTGTCTTCAGGAACTGCGAGTCGCATCGTGTCGGTGCCCAACGTCTCCCGGTGCAATGTCTCGGCGTGGGGCCTGCTGTACCCGGGGTACTGCTCGGCCATCGCCAGGTCGAAGCCGCGCGCCTCCAGTTCCGCCAGCCCGTACTCCGGAGGAACCACCGACGCCTCGATGCGCACGTGCGGCGCACGTGCGCGCACACTGCTCAGCGCGTGCGGCAGCAGTGCGCGCGCGCCGGTTTCCAACGTCGCCACGCGCACCGTCTCGGCTTGGGGCTCGTTCCGGGCCAACTCACTGCGTACCTGCTCCTGCAGATCGATGACCCGGGCCGCGTGCCGGGCCACTCGCCGTCCAGCGGCCGTCAGGCGTACTCGCCGGCCGTCCTGCTCCAGGAGTGCCACCCCCACCTCGGATTCCAGGCGCGCAAGCTGCTGGGATACCGACGAGGGGGCATAGTTGAGCGTTGAAGCGACCGAGGTAATCGTGCCGCGCAGTTCAAGTTCCCGGAGCAGGCGTAACCGGTGAGCATCCCACATCCGCATACCTTTCGAAGATCCCGAACAATACCATTCGCTTTTTCTCGCTTAACACGAAAGATCGAGACTGGCAGACTGACGAACAGGCATCAACGCCCCTGGGGACGTGGAGGTCAACAGCGTGACGGAAAAAACGGGCACAGCCATCGACGAAGCCCTTGCCGAAGAAGCAATTGCCCTCGTCCGGCGCTGGTTGGACGCCAGCCGGCTGGAGCCGGTTGATCCGGCAGCCAAACGCTTGGCGGACGTACTACGTGACGAGAACGGGCTCACGTTCACCGTCCGTTTCATCGACGGTGTGATCCGTCCGGAGGACCACCGGGCCGCCGCCCGGCAACTCCAGGACCTGGTACCGATCATTCCGCAGTTCCTCAGTTGGCCGCTACGCACCGCGGTGCGCGTGGGGGCGGAACTCAGCAAGGTCGCCCCCGGCGTCGTGGTGCCCATCGCGAAGGCGACATTGCGGCAGATGGTCCGGCACCTGTTGGTGGACGCATCGGAACGCAAGTTGGGGCCCGCACTCAAACGCATCCGCAGCAGGCAGCCCGGTGCGCGGCTGAACATCAACCTGCTCGGTGAGGCGATCCTGGGTAAGGAGGAGGCCGCACGGCGGGTAGAGGGCACGCGACGACTGCTGGCCCGCGACGACGTCGACTACATCTCGATCAAGGTCTCCTCCACCGTGGCTCCGCACAGCCCGTGGTCCTTCGATGAGGCGGTGTCCGATGCCGTAGAGGCGCTGGTGCCGCTGTTCCGGCTCGCCCGAAACGCCCCTAGCGGGCAGAAGTTCATCAACCTGGACATGGAGGAGTACAAGGACCTCGATGTCACCGTGGCGGTGTTCAAAGCGCTGTTGGACCTGCCCGAGTTCCACGACCTGCATGCCGGCATCGTGCTGCAGGCCTACCTGCCCGATGCGCTGAGCACCATGATGGAGTTGCAGCAGTGGGCCGCCGCGAGAGTGGACCGGGGCGGGGCACCGATCAAGGTGCGGGTGGTCAAGGGCGCCAACCTTCCCATGGAGAAGGTGGACGCCGAACAGCGGAACTGGCCGCTGGCCCCCTGGGGCTCGAAGCAGGAGACCGACGCCTCCTACAAGGCGGTGCTGGATTACGCACTGCGCCCCGAACACACCCGCTCGGTCCACATCGGAGTGGCGGGGCAGAACCTGTTCGACCTCGCCCTGGCCTGGTTGTTGGCTCAACGACGAGGATGCGGCCCCGACGAGGTCGATATCGAAATGCTGCTTGGCATGGCCACCGCCGAGGCGGCCGCGATCCGCAAGGACATCGGCAACCTGCTGCTGTACACCCCGGTGGTCCACCCCCAAGAGTTCGACGTCGCCATCGCCTACCTGGTGCGACGCCTGGATGAGGGTGCCTCCGATGAGAACTTCATGTCGGCGGTCTTCGACCTCAATAGCGACGAAGCACTCTTCGACCGGGAACGGCAGCGTTTCCTGAACTCGCTGCACATCATGCCCACCGAGGTGCCGGCCCCGCACCGCGTGCAGGACCGGACGCAACCGCAGCCACCGGCGCCGCGGGACCGGTTCCGCAACACTGCCGACACCGACACGTCCGTAGCGGCCAACCGTGCATGGGGCGCTCGGATCCGCTCGCGGATGCAGAACAGCACGTTGGGGCTGGACACTCTCGAGCAAGGCACCATCACCACCCGCGAAGCCCTCGATGAGGCCTTTGCCACCGCCCGTGCTGCAGCACCGGGATGGCGGGAGATGGGCGCCGAAGCCCGCGCCGAGATTCTGCACCAGGCCGGGGACGTGCTGGAGTCGCGCCGCGCGGACCTGCTGGAGATCATGGGCGCCGAGTGCGGCAAGGTGCTGGAACAGGGCGACCCGGAGGTCAGCGAAGCGATCGACTTCGCCCACTACTACGCCGAATCCGCCAAACGCCTGGAACAGGTGACCGGCGCCAGGTTCACCCCGGTGGACGTCACGGTGGTGACCCCCCCATGGAACTTCCCCACCGCCATCCCAGCCGGGTCCACCCTCTCCTCGTTGGCTGCCGGATCCGCGGTGGTGTTCAAGGCCGCACCGCAGGCGAAACGTACCGGTGCAGTGATGATCGAAGCCCTGTGGGAGGCGGGCGTACCGCGTGATGTCCTCCAATACGTGCAGGTCGGGGAAGACGACCTCGGCTCGGCGCTGATCGCTCACGATCACGTTGACCAACTGATCCTCACCGGTGCCTACGAGACTGCTGAACTGTTCCGCTCGATGCGCACCGACCTGCCGCTCCTGGCCGAGACCAGCGGCAAGAACGCCATCGTCGTCACCCCTAGTGCTGACCTGGACCTGGCGGCGCATGACGTGGCGCTGTCGGCGTTCGGCCATGCCGGGCAAAAGTGCTCCGCGGCCTCCCTGGTCATCCTCGTGGGCTCGGTTGCCCGCTCCAAGCGGTTCCATCGCCAACTGCTGGACGCGGTCACCTCCCTGCACGTTGGCATGCCGTGGGATGAGCGGGCGCAAATCGGCCCGATCATCGGTCCCCCGGAAGGCAAACTCCACACCGGGCTGACCACTTTGGGTCCCGGCGAGAACTGGGTGCTGCGCCCCCAGCAGTTGAACGACGAAGGAACCTTGTGGCGCCCCGGGGTACGAGCCGGGGTACGGCCGGGCTCGGAGTATCACTTGACCGAGTACTTCGGGCCGATCACCGGCATCATGACCGCCGAGACGCTGAAAGAGGCCATCACGATGGTCAACCAGGTCGAGTACGGCCTCACCTCCGGTCTGCACTCGCTGGACGAGGATGAGATCGACACCTGGCTGCAATCGGTCCAGGCCGGCAACGTGTACGTCAACCGCGGGATCACCGGGGCGATCGTGCAGCGCCAGCCCTTCGGCGGGTGGAAGAAGTCGAACGTCGGCAACGGCACCAAGGCGGGCGGACCCAGTTACCTGTTCGCGATGGGCACTTGGCACGATCAACCCGTGCCCCCCACCGGGGAGTTGTCCGATCCAGTCGCCCTGCGCGCTCTGCGCGCGGCCGAGGCGTTGGAGGTGGCCGACGACGAACGCACGTGGCTCGCTGGCGCGCTAGAGACCGACGTCGCGGCCTGGGCGGAGGAGTTCGGGATCGTCCGCGACGCCACCGGACTGCACAGCGAACACAACGCCCTGCGTTACCACCCCACGCCGGTGACCATTCGGTATGAGGGCGAGCGGGTGGTGGAGTTGCTGCGAGTGCTCGCAGCGGGCGCTCGTAGCGGGTCTCGGGTCACCCTGAGTTCGGCGATCGATGTGCCCGGCCCAGTGCAGCAGTACGCGCGCGACGTCGGCACCGATGTTCGCCAGGAGGATGCCGACCAGTGGCGCCACCGTGCGCGCCACCTGGCCCGCGTAGGCGGCCGTATCCGGTTGATCGGCGGCTCGCGAACGGAATTGGCGCAGGCGACCGACGGTTCACCGGCATTGGCTATCTATTCCGGCCCAGTGGTAAGCGCCGGGCGCGTAGAATTACTGTCATTCCTGCGGGAACAAGCCGTCTCGATCACCGCACACCGATTCGGCACACCGCGGCCACACGAAATTCCGCCGTCGGTACCTCATCCGGCTTCGTCACCGTCGTAGCCACACTTTAATCACCACCATCACTTCATTAGGCAAAGGGGCCACGCAATGTCTGACCGCACATTTCAGTTGATCGCGCTGATCCTGTACTTCGCCATCATGATCGCCATCGGGATCTACGCCTACCGGCGAACCACCGATCACGAGGGCTACATGCTCGCCGGTCGCAAACTCCCGCCGTGGACGGCGGCGCTCAGCGCTGGGGCATCCGACATGTCCGGGTGGTTGATGATGGGGCTGCCCGGAGCCATTTACGCCATGGGTCTGATCGAATCGTGGATCGCGATCGGATTGACTATCGGCGCCTGGATGAACTGGAAATTCGTTGCACCGCGGTTACGTTCCTACACCGAGGTGGCAAAGAACTCCATCACGATTCCCAGTTTCTTCGAGAACCGGCTGCACGATTCATCCCGCGCCCTGCGCGTAGCCTCCGGACTCATTGTGCTGGTCTTCTTCACGTTCTACGTCTCATCGATGATGGTCGCCGGCGGCGAGTTCTTCGTGATCGCGTTCGGTGCCGACTATCTCACCGGCATGTTGATCGTGGCCGGCGTCACCCTGGCTTACACCCTCATCGGCGGCTTCCTCGGCGCATCCCTGACCGACGTGGTCCAGGGCACGCTGATGATGCTGGCACTGATCATCATCCCCATCATGGGCGTTGCCGCGGTGGGCGGCGTCGGCGAGACGCTCGACGCGATCCGCGAGGTGGATCCGACCCGGCTCTCGATGGTCGCCGGCCTGGGCCTGGGCGGGGCGACCGTGATCGGCATCATCTCCGCACTCGCGTGGGGACTGGGCTACTTCGGACAGCCCCACATCATCGTCCGTTTCATGGCGATGCGCGATGCCGCCGCAGCCAAGTCCGCACGGCGGATCGGTATCGGGTGGATGGCGATCTCCCTGCTCGGTGCCGTGGCCGCAGGATTGGTTGGCATCGCCTACTTCCACCGCAACGCCGTTCCGTTGGACAACCCCGAGCACGTGGTGCTCGCCCTCGCCGATATGCTCTTGCACCCGCTCGTGGTCGGCTTCGTGTTCGCTGCCGTACTAGCGGCGATCATGTCCACCGTTTCTTCCCAGTTGATCGTCAGTTCCTCGGCGTTCGTGGAGGACCTGTACCGGATGTTCCGCAAGGACACCTCACCGGTCCGGTTGATGATGTTGGGCCGGGCGGCGGTGTTGGTCGTGGCGGTCATCGCGATTCTGCTCGCCATCAACCCCGGGGGCACGATCCTGGAACTGGTGGCCTTCGCCTGGGCCGGCTTCGGCGCCTCCTTCGGCCCGGCGATCCTGCTGTCGCTCTTCTGGCGCAAACTGACCAACTGGGGCGCCCTGGCGGGGATGGTCACCGGGGCGGCCACCGTGTTCCTCTGGAATGCGTTCGGTCCGGAGATCTTCGGCGCGAGCCTGTACGAGATCGTGCCGGGCTTTGCGGTGAACGTGTTGGTGGCTGTGCTGGTCAGCAACCTGACCTTCAAGCCGAACGCCGAATTGGACCGGGAGTTCGACGAGGCGGTCGCCCTTTCTGAAGTGAAGCAGGAAGTCGCCGGGTAACCGGCCGGTCGGGCTCTCCCGGCCCCGGGACGAACGGGCCAGCACCCCGATGGCGGTGCTGGCCCGTTCGCGTGTGCGCAACTCCTCGGGCAGCAACACACCCGAAGAGCTACTCTGCTGCGGCGCCGACCACGCTATCCCTCGGCGGCGCGAGCGACGCTACTCCCGAGCGGTGCCAGTTGCGGCGATGTCAGGGAACCACAGGGCGATCTCACGTGCGGCGGATTCCGGTGAATCGGAGCCGTGCACGAGATTCTGCTGGACCGGCAACCCCCAGTCGCGGGCGAGATCGCCACGGATCGAACCGGGCGCCGCAGCGGTGGGGTCGGTCGCTCCGCACAACGCGCGGAAGCCCTCGATGACCCGATGCCCCTCGACGACCGCCGCCAGGACCGGCCCAGACGACATGAAGTCCACGAGCGGTTGATAGAACGGCTTGCCCTCATGTTCGGCGTAGTGCCGGGCTAGCAACGAAGTATCCGCAGTGCGCAACTCAGCAGCAACGAGGCTGTACCCCTTGGCTTCGATCCGCCGCACGATCTCACCGACCAACCCGCGCCGGACGCCGTCGGGCTTGATGATGACCAGGGTGCGCTCGATGTTCAGGCTCATACGGGTCAGCCTACTGGCCGGCGACTACGGGTCCGACCGGCACGGCTGCAGCGCGGACCGGTTCCAGCATTCTTACTGCACCGTTGCTGACGGTCAGTTCAGGCGCCCTGACCGGGCGGTGATACATCGGGGTCGGAGGAGGCAGGGTTGGCTGACTCGGCCCGAGCGCGTTCAGCACGCTCGACGTCGATGCGGTTCCCCAGCCGCAACGCCACCACCCAAATGACGGCGAAGATGCCGCCGACGAAGTACATCATCGGGATCACCAGTCCGGCGGCGATCAACCCCACCTGTACCAGGGAGCCGAGCACCAGCGCGGCTCGGTACCGCACCAGTCCGGCCAGTACCAGGCAAGCCAGCGCGGCGATCCCGGTCACGGTCCACACCACGGCCGGTTCCGCCAACTCCAGCCCGATGGCCACCAGCGCGGCGAACAACACCACGAACGCCTCCAGCCCCAGCACCGTGGCGCAGAAGATGACGCGGGCGGAGCGCTGTGCGCGAGGCTGGCCGCTAGGTTCGGACGCTCCCGCTTCGTCGGTGGCTCCGGGGCCGCCGGCGTGGTCGGCGGGTTCGGGTCCGCCCGCCAGGTGAGTACCGCTCATACTCCCACCGTACCGACAGCGCGGGGGTTCACTCTTCCCCGAAACCGGCCTCGACGTCGGCGCTGATCATCTCAATGACCTGGGCCGCATGCGGGCCGGTAGCCTGCAACTCCACGCGCGCTCCGCGGGTGAGCCCGAGTCCCATCAGCGCCAGCACGCTGGTGGCGTCCACCCCGTTGACCCAGACCCGGGCGTCGAACTCCCCCACGCGACGAGCGACCATCGCCGCGGGGCGAGCGTGCAAGCCATGCCGGTTACGCAATTCGACCGTTCGGCGCACCACCTGTCCGTCGCCTTGATCCTGCGGCGGCCCGGGTGGAACCTCCGGGGCCGCGGAGCGAGGCGGGCGAAACGATCCGGCCGCCTCTTCCGCAGCAGCGAGCACCTGCCCGCCATTAGCGCCGCCTTGCGCCGTGACCGCCGCGGCCACCGCACCTTCTACGAACGGTGCGTCCGCCACAAGGATGCGATCATCGTCGAGCATCTCCGCCACCGATTGCGCGGTCAGCGTTGCCGACCCCAGATCCGTGATCAGCACAACGTGAACCGCACCGTCGCGAAACGCTTGGCGTACCTGGCGTTCGACGAGGTCGTAACTTGTGCCCAATCCGTCATCGTCGTGGGCGCCGGCCAACCCGCCCGCGGGCAGGATCACAACATCGGGCGCCATCTGGGCCGCAACTTGCGCACAGCCTTGTGCCAGCAACGTGGAGTGGGCCACTAGGACCAATGCGGTGGGCGCCATCAACTCTCCTGTTCGCTCACGGTGACCTGATGGACCGCGCTGACCGCGGCCTGCAGCAACAGCGCGCTGGATTGGGCGCCTGGGTCGCGGTGGCCACGGGCGCGTTCCCCCAGGTAACTCGCCCGCCCCTTACGGGCTACCCACGGCTCGGTGGCCCGTGCGCCCTCTGCCGCTGCAGTGGCGGCCGCCTGCAGCACCTCTTGCACCGTGCCCTCCCCGGCAGCGCGTCGCGCTGCCTGAGCGGCCGGCGCCCAGGCGTCGACCATGGTCTTGTCACCGGCCCTCGCCCGCCCACGCGTGGTGATGCCCTCCACCGCCGCCTGCAGCATCGCCGCGAGTCGCCCGGGGTCCAGGTCGTCATCACCCGCCGTTCGAGCGGCGCGCAGAAACGCGGTCCCGTACAACGGGCCGGCGGCCCCGCCGACGGTGGACATCAGCGTCGCCGCAGTCAGCCGCAGCACCTCCCCCGGACTGTCGGCGGGGAACTCGGCCAGGCGGGCCGCGGCTGCGCTGAACCCCCGGTCCAGGTTCTCACCATGATCGCCGTCACCGATCGCCCGGTCCAACTCCATCAGCGCTACCCGTTGCTCGGCAATCACCCGGGCACATTCGCGGATCCAGGCTCGCGCCCAACCGCCATCCAGTTGCTGCATCAGGCACCCCACCGCAGTGCCGGGGTTACTACCGGCGAATCGAACAGCGCCGTCAACTCGCCGTCCAGGCGCAGCACGCTCACCGACACGCCCTGCATCTCCAGCGCGGTGACGTAATTGCCCAAGAGGGACCGGTGCACCAGCAGCCCGGCTTCCTCCAAGCGCTGCCGGGCACGGCCATAGACGATGGATAGTTCACTCAGCGGCGTGCCGCCCATGCCGTTCACCAACAGCAGGACTGATTCACCCGATGGTGGAGACAGGTCCTCCAACACCGCGTCAATCAGTCGATCGGTGATGTCGTCGGCCGGCGCTATGGGCGTGCGCTCCCGTCCAGGCTCACCGTGGATCCCGATGCCGATCTCGATCTCATCATCGGCGAGATCGAACGAGGGGCGGCCGGTATGCGGCACCGTGCAGGCCCGCAACGCCACGCCCATGGAACGCACGTTGGCGTTAACCCGCTCGGCGATCGCGGTGACCGTCTGGAGGTCATCGCCCCGCTCAGCCGCGGCGCCCGCAATCTTCTCCACCAGCACCGTGCCCGCGACCCCACGCCGTCCAGCGGTGTGCGTCGAGTCCTGTACCGCCACGTCGTCGTCGACCACGACGGTGTTGACCGCCAGGCCGTCCAGGTCGGCGAGTTCGGCGGCCGTCTCGAAGTTCAGCACGTCGCCGGTGTAGTTCTTCACGATGTACAGCACGCCGGCACCTGCGTCCACGGCGTGCGTGGCCGCCAGGATGGGGTCGGGCGTGGGCGAGGTGAAAACCTGCCCCGGCACGGCGGCATCGAGCATGCCCGCGCCGACGAACCCGCCGTGTAACGGCTCGTGCCCCGATCCACCGCCGCTGACCAAGCCCACTTTCCCCGGCACCGGCCCCCCGGCACGGGAAATGAACAACGCCGCCGGCTCGTCGCTGCTGGTGACCAGTTCGGAGTGTGCCTGGACGAAACCCGCCACGGACTGGGCGACGACGTCTTTGGGGTCGTTGATCAGTTTCTTCATGGGCTACTCCTTCGACTCCCCGCGCCGCCCGCGGTCCCACTGTGCACACGCCGACACGGCATTGGCCAGCGACGTGCAAGCACGTGCACGCCGCAGCGATTCGCGCCCACACCGGCTCGTCCCGCCGACCCGGGCTGACCACCCGTGTCCGGATGGAGCCGGCCGGCGGGCTCAGAACCATGTGGTGCGATCACCACCAATCTTGCCACCTGCAGAGGATCAACGGCTCCGATGCCGGCGTCGGTGGGGACCCGAACCGGGCCCAGGCCTGAGCTGGCCGCGGCTGCGCGGGTCCGCGCGGGCGGGCGGGGAAATCCCGCACGGGGCGGACGGACCTCCCACGGGCGGCCCTCCCCAAGCCGGGCGGCCCTCCCACGGACCGGGCCGACCTCCCACGGTGCGGGCGGGCCTCCCGCGGGCGGGTGGTTATCGTGGGCTGGCCGTCGAAACTCCTGCAGATTGGTGATTGATGACGACCAGCAGTTCCCCCTCATCGGTAGTCGACCTGCGGGAGGTGGCGGCACCGGAACGCCTCGCCGCGGCGTGGAAAGCCTTCGCCGACCTCCACGTCTCCGAGGCAGTGCTGATCCTCACCGATGACGACCCGGCAACGCTACGCGCCATGTTGGAGGCCAACTACCCCAACGGATACTCGTGGGAAGAGACCGCCTCCGAGCCGTGGCGTATCCGCGTCACCAAGCACTCTTCCACGGCGCTTCCGCACGTCGTGGTCGATGCCGCTGCGGTGACCTCATCGGTGACCGACGACGCCCGTGGCGGGGCGGTGTGGAACCTGGGCATGCAGGAGCGGGACCTGGACGCCAACATCGTCACCCTGCCAGCGGGCGATGGCATCGGTTCCCACGCCGGCCCGGAGGTGGACGTCCTCATCCACGTACTCGCCGGCTCCGGACACCTACACACCGAAACCGGCCTGGTGGATCTGCGCGCGGGGCTCGTGGTCTGGCTGCCGCGTCGGTCCCAGCGTGCGTTCGCCGCCGGCGCGCACGGGCTCACCTACCTCACGGTTCATCGTCGGCGCCGCAGTTCCGGGTTGTGGCCAACCAGCGAAGGGGGCCGTGCCGGCGGATCCGACGACGCCTCTGCCCCCGGTAAACACCAATAGCCGCGCCGACGTTGCACAGTCAGGGTTCGCCGACCGCCACATCGGCTTCCCGGCGATGGTCCGGCGCGCCGCGCACCTGCCCGGAGGCGTAATCCACCTGCAGGGCCTGCACGGAGCCGAAGTAGGCCCACTCGGCCGGGACCACCTCATACGGCAACGACAGTTGGGCCGCGGCATCCGCATCCGGTTCTTCCTCCACCAGGACCTGGTTGCTCTCGTAAGCGAACCGGGGCGCGGCGACCGCCTCTTCCAACGACTGATCGTGCATCGCCCACCTGGTGATCACCTGGGCCATCACCTGCGGAATCCGGTCCGCCCCGGGGGTGCCGATTCCTAGGACCGCTCGACCCTGCTGGTCGGCCACCACCGCAGGCAGGGACCAACTGACCGATCTTCTCCCGGCTTGCGGTTCATTCGCCGAGGTTGATCCGATCGCTTCGAAGCGGGTGAGCTGATTGTTCATGAAGAAGCCGCCGACGTAGTGCTGGGAACCCCAGAAACTCGTGATGGTGTTGGTCATCGAGATCATCAAGCCGTCAGTGTCCACAGCGGTCAGGTGGGTGGTGTTACCGGCACCGGCGGGACCGGGCTCGCTCGGGCCGCCGATCGCGGCTGTGCTGGCTCCGGCCCGTGCCGCCGCGGCATTCGCGTCCGCATCTGTCAGTTCCTGTACCGGGACATCGACGAAGCGCGGATCCCCCAGTTCGGTGACGGTGGTCTCATACCCCACGGCCCACCCGGCCCCTAGCAATTCCATGTACTCCGCTGAGCCCGGCGCCGTCCGCGCCAGGCCCTCGGCCTCGGCGATCTGCAGCATTTGGATCAGCGCCACCCCCGGTAACGCAGGCGGCGCGGCGAGCACCTCGAACTCATCGATCGCGCCGCGCACCGGATCGGCGGTGAGCACCTCGTAGTTCGAAAGTGAATCCCGGTCCAGCCCCTCCACGGCGGCGACCTCACCGGCAAGGTCTCCGTGATAGAACGATTCGGCGCCGTCCCGAGCCAGGGTGCGCATCGTGGCCGCCAACTCTTCTTGCACCAGCGGTTCGCCGGCAGCCAGCGGGACCCCGGAGGAGGTGAAATGGTCCAGACCGCTGATCGCTTCCGGGCCGTAGTCAGAACTCATCCGCAGCGCGAGGAAGGGACTGACCTCGAATCCCTCCTCGGCCAGCGTGATCGCCGGTTCGAGCACTCGGGCCCACTCCAGGCTTCCGTGGTCGGCATGGATCTGGGCCATGCCGGCCACGAAACCGGGCACTCCCACGCCACCGGGCGGGATCGCGCCGCTGCCCGGAACCTCCTCGCGGTAGTCATACGCCGTCGCCTCATCCTCATCGGGGACCACGATCGCTGCGCCACCACCCCCGATTCCGGAGGCGAACGGTTCCACCACCGCCACCGCGAAGGCCGCGGCGACGATCGCATCGGCCGCGTTGCCGCCGTCCGCGAGGACCTCCTCGCCCGCGTCGACCGCCAGCGGGTGGCCCGCGCTGATGCCGTACTCCTCCAGGACGCTCTCGGGCTCCTCGGTGGTCGGCGTAGGGGTGGGAGCCGGCTCGGGCGAAGGTTGGGTCGCCGGGGGCGGAGTGGTTGAGGGGGCCGGGGGCTCCGGCTCGGTGGTGCCGCATGCGGTCAGCGCCACGGCGGCACAGGCGCAGACGGCGAGGGTGACCTGTCGGGACATGTGCGTCCTCTCGTTGACCGGCAGCCACGGTACCCGCGGCCCTCCCGGTTCGCGCGCCGTACTACGCCGCCCGCCCCGTCGGCGCGGAGTGCCGTCGACGCGGCAGGTGGTGGTGGAAATGCCGCCGACCGCGCTGAGTCCTACATTGAGGCGGTGGCCACCGGTACCGGAGCGGAGCGGGAGGATGGCGCACCTGTGACTTCGGGACGTGCCGAGCGCTCCCCTGCGTCCGCCGGCTCCCCGCGCCGGATCACCGGGCTCGATGCGGCACGCGCCGTGGCCATCCTGGGGATGCTGGCGGTGAATGTGGGTCCGCTCGCCGATCCCGGGCTTGCCGGCATGCTGCTGCGCGTCCCACACGGCCGGGCATCGCTGTTGTTCGTGCTGTTAGCGGGGATCGGGTACTCGTTGCTCACCCGCCGTGCCCGCGCCGGCGGGCCGCTGCCCTGGCGCCAAGTGTTGTGGCGGGCGGCGCTCTTGGGGTTCATCGGTTTAGCCACTCAACTCCTGGGCCATGGCGTCGATGTGATCCTGACCGTGTACGCGGCGCTATTCCTGTTGGCCCTTGCCCTGGTCCGGGCACCCATGTGGTCGTTGCTGACCCTTTCCGTGGGTGCCGCGGTGGCGAGCCCGTTGATATGGCTCGGTGTGCAACAGAGCACCGGCCAGGTGTTCGATCGCGAAGCCCCCGCGCTGGTGGACGAACCCGCGCAGGTGCTGGCGTCCACTTTCCTCACCGGGCCCTACCCGGTGCTGACCTGGATCGCCCCGTTCCTGTTCGGAATGTGGTTGGGCCGGCTACCGCTTCATCAGCCCCGCTTGCACAAGCGACTGGCCCTGTGGGGCCTGGCGGTCGCCCTGGCGGCGGAACTGGCGGCACGGGCCGCCGAGGTAGTGCTCGGGCCCTCCGGGGAGGACCCGGGCGCGGACTGGCTGCTGTCCTCAGTGGCACATTCCCAGATGCCCCTGTGGCTCATCGGAGGTAGCGCGGCGGCCGTGGCGGTACTCGGGGCGATGGCCCTGCTGCTGCCTCGGATGGGCCGGTGGGGATGGCCGCTGGTGGCGACCGGGCAGTTGGCGTTGACGGTGTATGTGGTGCACCTGTTCGCGGTGGCGTGGTTGGTGCGCCCGGGGCCGCAGACGGCGACGGCCGGGTTGGCAATCACGCTGATCATGGCCGTTGTGCTGATCGCGGGCTCCACGCTGTGGCTGCGCGTCGGTTCCTATGGACCGCTGGAGAAGTTGCTCCGGCTTCCCGGGCGCCGGCGCGCAGGCCCCCAGCCCGGTTGAGGGCAGGCTCAGTCGGCCCGGTGTGGTCGCAGCACCGCGCGGGCGTCTGCTGCCAGGATCACCGACCCGGTCACCAGCACACCGGTGCCGGAGGCGATCTGATCGCGTTGGCCCTGTTCGGTCAGGTCCACGGCCACGGCGATCGCCTCGCCCACGAAGGGGACCACGTGCACCTGGTCGGGATCGAAGATGTCCCGGGCCACCTCGGCCAGCTCCTCCGCGGGCATCGACCGCATCGAACTGGACTGGGTGATCACCACCTCATCCAGTACCCGCTCCAACGCCGCAAGGATCCCGTCCACGTCCTTATCGGCCATGATCGCCACCACGCCCACCAGCCGGGTGAACGCGAACGCCTCCTCCAGGGCGGCCGCGAGCGCCTCGGCGCCGGCAGGGTTGTGCGCGGCGTCCAGCAGCACTGCCGGGCTGGAGCGCGCCAGTTCCAGCCGGCCTGGGGACTCCACGCCGCCGAAGGCGGCTTCCACCACGCTGCCGTCCAGCGCACCGCCACCGAAGAACGCCTCGACGGCGGCCAGCGCCAGCAGCGCGTTCTGTGCCTGGTGTGCCCCGTGCAACGGCAGGAAGATCTCGGTGTACAACCCGCCCGGTGTGCTCAGGTCCAATAGTTGCCCGCCGACGGCCACCGCCCGGTTGGCGACGGCCAGGTCATATCCCTCGGCCAGCACCCGGGCCCGGTGCTCCACCGCCGTGCGAGCGATCACGGCGGCGACCTCCTCGTCCTGATCGGCGCTGACCACCACCGCCCCTTGGTGCAGTTCCTTGATGATGCCGGCCTTGACCGCGGCGATCTCGGTCAGTTCCCGGCCCAACCAGCGTTCATGATCGCGGGAGATCGGGGTGAACACCGCCACCTCGGCGTCCACCACGTTGGTGGAGTCCCACCGGCCCCCCAGTCCCACCTCGACCACGGCCACATCCACCGGGGCGTCGGCGAAAGCGGCGTAGGCCATCGCGGTGAGGACCTCGAAGAAACTCAACCGGGACTCGCCCCGCTCGGCCAGTTGCGCATCGATCATCTGCACGTACGGCTCGACGTCCTGCCACAGCGTGACGAACCTGTCCACAGAGATCGGCTCGCCGTCGATCACAATGCGTTCGCGCACGGTGTGCAGGTGCGGGGAGGTGAACCGCCCCACCCGCAACCCGGTCTCCTGCAGCAGCCGGTCGATCATCCGGGCCGTCGAGGTCTTGCCGTTGGTGCCGGTGATCTGGATGGCCCGGACCGCGTCCTGCGGGCGGCCGAGCAGGTCGGTGAGCATCTGCACCCGCTCGATCGTGGGGTCGATGTCATGTTCGGGGGCACGCTGCAGGATCGACCGGTAGATCTCCTCCGCCTGCGCCAGAATCTCCGGGTTAGCGGGCTCAACCGGCTCCTCGGCCTTGCGGGGATCGTCGGAGATTCTCTCCTCGTCGCGAGCGTTCACCGGTGCTGGACCTTCCGCAATTCGATGCCTAGGTCGCCGTCGTCGGCCGTGTTCACGTTCAACGCCGTGGCCAGCGTCTCGGCGGCGATCACGTCGGCATGGGCGCGCACCGCGCTCTCCCACTGCGCCGGGGCCGCCAGGGTCAACTCGATCCGGTCGGCCACGTGCAGCCCTTCGTTCTTGCGGGCGTCCTGCACCTGGCGGATGACGTCCCGCGCGTACCCCTCGGCGCGCAGTTCGTCATCGAGCACTAGGTCCAGCACCACGAAACCGTCATCATCGAGCACCGCCACCGCGTGCTCGGCGTCGGCATCAGCGTCGACCTGGGTGCTCACCTCGTACTCACCCTCCTGCAGTTCGATGCCGCCGGCGATCACGGTGCCGCCCCGTTCCTGCCACTGCCCGGCGCGGGCGGCCTTGATCGCCGTCTGCACGTCCTTACCCAGCCGAGGCCCGGCGACTCGGGCGTTGACGGTCAGCCGGGTGGTCACCCCGAACCGCTTGGCGGCTTCCTCCCCGGCGGGCAGCAGGTGCACGTCCTTGACGTTGAGTTCCTCGGCGACCAGACCGGTGAAGGGCCGCACCGCTTCTGGGTCGGCGACGGCGACGTGCACCTGGCGCAGCGGTTGACGCACCCGCAACTGGTGGGCCTTGCGCAGGCCGTGGGTGGCCGAGACCACCGCCCGGGTCTGGTCCATCGCAGCGACCAGGTCCGCGTCGGCCGCCAGGCCGTCCTCGACCTGCGCGCCGGAGTCGGTGGTCTGCACCGGCCAATCGGTCAAGTGCACCGAACGCCCGCCGGTCAACCCCCGCCAGATCTCTTCGGTCAGCAGCGGGGCGAACGGGGCCATCACCCGGCACAGCACTTCCAGAGCAGTCCACAACGTGTCGTAGGCATCGTGGTCCTCCTCCCAGAACCGGTCGCGTTGGGTGCGCACATACCAGTTGGTAAGCACATCCAGGTGGTCGCGGATCAGTTCGGCGCCCCTGGCGATGTCGTAGGTGTCCATCGCCTCGGTCACCGCGACCGCCAGATCGTGGGTGCGGGCCAGCAGGTACCGGTCCATCTCCGGTAGCCGGCCCGCCCGCTCGGCGGTGACGGGCCGGGCCAGGTAACCCTCGCCGTCGTTGGTGGTGTTGGCGTACAGGCTGAAGAAGTACCAGGTGTTCCACAGCGGCAGCAGGATGGTGCGTACCGCATCCCGGATACCTTCCTCGGTGACGATCAGGTTGCCGCCGCGCAGGATCGGGGAGGCCATCAGGAACCAGCGCATCGCATCCGAGCCGTTGCGGGTGAACACCTCACGCACGTCGGGGTAGTTGCGCAACGACTTGGACATCTTCTGCCCGTCGTTGCCCAGCACGATGCCGTGGCTCACGCAGGTGGAGAACGCCGGCCGGTCGAACAGCGCGGTTGCCAGCACGTGCAGGGTATAGAACCACCCGCGGGTCTGGCCGATGTACTCCACGATGAAGTCCGCCGGGAAGTGATGCTCGAACCAGTCGGCGTTCTCGAACGGGTAGTGCACCTGGGCGAAACTCATCGACCCGGAGTCGAACCACACATCCAGCACGTCCTCCACCCGGCGCATCGTGGACTGCCCCGTGGGGTCATCAGGGTTGGGGCGGGTGAGTTCGTCCACGAACGGGCGGTGCAGATCCACCTCCCCGTCGCTGTTGCGCGGCAGGCGGCCGAAGTCGCGTTCGAGTTCCTCGAAACTGCCGTAGACGTCGATGCGCGGGTACTCGGGGTTGTCGCTGCGCCACACCGGGATCGGGCTACCCCAGAACCGGTTGCGGGAGATGGACCAATCCCGGGCGTTGGACAGCCATTTGCCGAACTGGCCGTGTTTGACGTGCTCGGGAACCCAGGTGATCTGCTCGTTGAGCTCGACCATCCGGTCCTTGAACTTCGTCACCTCCACGAACCAGGAGGACACGCCCATGTAGATCAGCGGTTGACGGCAGCGCCAACAGTGCGGGTAGGAGTGGTCGTAGGTCTCCCGGCGCAACATCACCGTGCCCTCGGTGGTCGCGCCGGCATCGCCCAGGCCGGTGGTGCGGGCCTTGAGGTGCTCCAGGATGGGGGCGTTGGCGTCGAACACCAGCATGCCGGCGTACTCGTGCACCGGGGCGGTGAAGGCGCCGTTCGGGCCCACCGGGCGCACCGGGTCGATACCCTCGCGGTCGGTGGTGCGTTTGTCCTCCTCACCGAAGGCACCGGCGTTGTGTACCAGGCCGGTGCCGTCCGTGGTGGTGACGTAGTCGTCGGCCACGATGCGGTGGGCGCCCTCCTGGCCCTGGAAATAGGAGAACGGCGGGGTGTAGGTCCGGCCCACCAGCTCCGAGCCCTTCAGCCTGCGCACGATCCTGGACCGGGCGACCTCCTCGTCCCCGCCGCCCAGTTCCCGGGCGTAGGCCTCCAGGCGTTCCTCGGCCAGGATGTAGTGCTCGATGCGGGTCTCATCGGAGGGGTGCGGGGCCTCCACCACGACGTAGTCGATGTCCTCCCCGACGACGACCAGCAGGTTGGAGGGCAGCGTCCAGGGCGTAGTGGTCCAGACGAGCGCCAGTTCACCGGTCTCCAGCCGGTAGCCCACGGTCACCGACGGGTCCTGGCGCATCTGGTAGACGTCCTCGTCCATGCGCAGTTCGTGGTTGGACAGCGGGGTCTCATCGTTCCAGCAGTACGGCAATACCCGGAAGCCCTCGTAGATCAGGCCCTTGTCCCACAGTTGCTTGAACGCCCACAGCACCGACTCCATGTAGTCGGGGTTGAGGGTGCGGTAGTCGTTGTCGAAGTCCACCCAGCGGGCCTGGCGGGTGACGTAGTCACGCCACTCGTCGGTGTACTTGAGCACCGAGGCACGGGCGGCGTCGTTGAACGCCTCGATGCCCATGTCCACGATCTCGTCCTTGGTCTTGATGCCGAGTTGGTCCATCGCCTCCAACTCGGCGGGCAGGCCGTGGGTGTCCCACCCGAACCGGCGCTCCACGCGGCGCCCGCGCATGGTCTGATAACGCGGCACCAGGTCCTTGACGTAGCCGGTGAGCAGGTGGCCGTAGTGGGGCAGGCCGTTGGCGAACGGGGGCCCGTCATAGAAGACGTACTCGTTCTGCCCCTGCGGACCGGCGTCGCGCTGCTCCACCGAGGCTGTGAAGGTGTCGTCCTCGTTCCAATAGGCCAGCACCCTCTCCTCCACTGCGGGAAGATCCGGGGATGCCGGCACGCCACTGCTTTCGGTGTGCTTGGGGTAGTGGTTCGACTGCTCATTAGCCTGCTGCTGGTTAGCCTGCTGCGCCATCGGGGTCCTTGTCCTCGTCACCGTCGCCCGAGGACGAAGCCCCTAATTGCGGGCGCTCCGCGGTACCACCTCGATTGCCGCCGACTGCTCAGCGACCACTCGTTGTGCCGGCTGTGACGGGCCGCCCCGTCCGGGTCTAATGAGGCCGGCGCACCCGCGCCGACCCGTTCTTCCGGAGGCTCACCGGTGATAGCCGGGTCATCGCCAGCCTCAGATTCTACCGTGCCTGGCCGGCCGGCGCACAGTCCGATTCGGCCCGGCAGCACCGGCCGTGCGGGGCAGGGCGAGCAGCCACACCCCGGTCAGCGCCAGAAGCACCAGCACCAAGCAGAAGAACGCCACCAGCATGCCGCCCCAGTCCACGTCCGCACCGTGGCGGAGCAGAGCGATCAGTTGCAGCAACACGAACGTGACCGCGGTGGCCCCGACCGCGCCCACCGTGCGCCGCCGCCCACGAAGCCGGGTGTAGGCGGCCGCCCAGCCCAGGCCCACCAGCCACGCTCCCACGGCGCGACCGGTTAATGCGGTCAGGTCCCAGGGCCACCAGGTGGCCGCCCGTAGCGGCACGATCAGGAGCGCCGCGCCCGGCACCAGCAGGATCACCGCCAGGACTTCCAACAGCCGCCGCACCGGGGGTGGTAGGTCCGGGCGCGCCGCCGCGGCGGCGCGGCGCGGCGGTCAACTCCTGTCCCGGCCCAGCGATTCTGCACGGCGTCCGGTACGCCGCACGCTTCCGCGGAAGCGCGGGACCGAGGTTCAGCCCCCGTCGCGGCTGCCGCCCTCAGCGGTAGTAGACCGCCAGCGGGTAGGGCTCGGAGTCCAGCACCTTGATGTTCGTGCTGAACACCTCCGACAACACAGCCGAGGTCATGATCTCCGCCGGAGTGCCCATGTGCACCACCTGCCCCTCGCGCAGGGCGATGATCCGGTCGGCGTAGGCGGCGGCGTAGTTGATGTCATGGACCACGATCACGATCGTCTTGCCCAACTCGTCGGCAGCCCGGCGCAGTTGCTTCATCATCGCCACCGCATGCTGCATGTCCAGGTTGTTCAGCGGCTCATCCAGCAGCAGGTAGTCGGTGTCCTGGGCCAACACCATCGCCACGTAGGCGCGCTGACGCTGCCCGCCGGAGAGCTGGTCCAAGAACCGGTCGGCCAAGTCGTTCAGATCCAGGAACTCCAGCGCCTGGTTCACCATCTCGTGGTCGTGCTTGGTCAACCGTCCCCCGGAGTGCGGGAAGCGCCCGAACCCCACCAGTTGGCGCACCGTCAGCCGGGTAACGAAGTGGTTCTCCTGGCGCAGGATGGACATCGTGCGGGCCAACGTGCGCGAGTCGGCCTTGCGCACATCCAGACCGCCCACGTGCACGGTGCCGGCGTCGGCCTCCAGCAGCCTGCCGATGATGGTGAGCATCGTGGACTTACCGGCGCCGTTGGGTCCAACGAGTGCGGTGATCCCACCGGAGGGGATCGTGGCGTCCACCGGACCGAGGACCGTCTTGCCCGAGTACGCCTTGTGCACACCTCGGACTTCGATCACAGCGATCCCTTCCGCAGCAGGTAGATGAGGAAGAACAACCCCCCGGCCAGTTCGATGATCACCGTCACCAGGCCGGCGGCGTAGAACACGTGCCGCAGGATGAAGTAGGACCCTAGCAACGTGACCACCCCGAGCAGCGCCGCCGTCGGCAATACATAGGCATGCTTCTGGGACTTGGAGATCTGGTAAGAGATCGTGGCCACGATGAAGCCGAAGAACGTCATCGGTCCGACCATGGAGGTGGACACCGAGATCAGCACCGCCACGATCACCAGCGTCTTGATGACCTCGGCGCGGTGGTTCAGCCCCAGGTTCACCGCGGTGTCCCGGCCCAACGCGATCACATCGAACTGGTGGCGTTTGCGCCACACCAGCGTGCCCACCACCACACACAACAGCGCTGCCCAGGGCAGATAGGCCTCGTTGGAGTTGCTCATGTTCCCGAACAGCCTGGCGGTGAGCACGTCGAACTCACTGGGCGTGAGCAGGCGCTGCATGAAGGTGGCCAGCGATCCGAATCCGGCGCCGAGCACCACGCCGATGAGCAGCATGATGTGCAGGTTCGCGAATCGTCCGGAGAACAACCAGCCGTACAGCAAGGTGGCGAACCCGATCATGATCGCCGACTGGACCAACACCTTCGGCAGCCCGTCGGTGGCGGCCAGCGCCCCGGCGCCGAACACGAACACCAGCGCGGTCTGGATCACCCGGTACAGCGCATCGAAGCCCATGATCGAGGGCGTGAGGATCCGGTTGCCGGTCGCGGTGTGGAAAATGACCGTGGCCACCGCCTGGCAGAAGGCCACCACCACGATCGTGCCCACGGTGGTGGCACGCATCTGCAGGATCCGCCAGAACCCGTCGGAGCCGACCTCCATCGGGTTGTCATAGACCAGCAGCAGCACCGCGAATACCACCGCCAGCGCCCCGAGCACGGCCATTCGCCACAGGCCTTTGCGGCGCTGGTCGGGGTCGAACGCGCGCGCGGGGGCGGTGGCCTGGAGTTCCGGGGCGCTGGACGCGGTTGCGGGGGCGGAAACGAACGGCGCCTGGGCGCCGCGGGCCGGTGCTGGAGTTTTGGACACCAAGGTCATCGGTTCACACCCCCACCCGGCGTTGCCGCAGCAGCAGCACGATGAACACCGCTGCGCCGAACAGGCCGAGGATCATCGCCACCGGCACCTCGAACGGGTAGCGCACCACTCGACCCAGAATGTCGCAGGCGATGATCAGACCCGCCCCGCCCACGCACACCCAGGGGATGTTGCTGCGCAGGTCGTCCCCGCGGATCATCGACACCAGATTCGGGACCACCAGCCCCAGGAACGGCAGGAAACCGACGACGACGGTGGTCACTCCCGTAGCCAGCGCCACCAACGTGGTGCCGATGATCATCATGCGCCGATAGTTCAAGCCGACGTTGGTCGCGATCTCCTCCCCCAGCCCGGCCACGGTGAACCGGTCGGCGGCGATATAGATCACCACCACGATGATCGCCACGATCCACAACACCTCGTAACGACCGCGCACCACCGAGGTGAAACTGCCCATGAACCAGGTGCCGAGCATCTGCAGCCGTTCGGTGGACATCGCCACATAGGTGGAGAACGCTCCGACCACCGCGCTCAGCATGATGCCGATCAGCGGCACGATCAGCGACGTGCGCAGCACCACCCGCCGCAGGATCGCCATGAACAACATGGTGCCGCCGAAGGCGAACAGGCTGGCGACGATGATCCGGGTGGTCAGCGACGCCAACGGCATGACGAGGAAACTCACTAGTAAGCCCAACCCGGCCCACTCGCTGGTGCCCACGGTGGAGGGCTCGACGAATTTGTTCTGGGTGAGCATCTGCATGATCAACCCGCACATGGCCATCGCCACCCCGGCCAGCACTAAGGCCGCTGTGCGGGGCACCCGGGTGATCCACAGCATCTCGGACCCGAACGTCTCCTCATTCAGGTCGTACACGCCCACGTTCAACGAAAGGACCACCAGCCCCACCACCACCGCGACGGCCGCGGGAAGGGCCAGCCGGCCCAGCGCCCTCTTACGGAGCGGTGCGACGGCGGTGCGGTGGGTGGTGGAGATGGTGGTCATGAATCCTTCGCTTGTTCAGCAGCAGGCGGCTGCCGGTCAGTTGGCCGCGGTAAATGCCTCGGCCACGTCGTTGTACAACTCGGTGTAGGCCTGGATCCCTTCAGTGAGGTAGAAGTTCCCGGATAGGTAGATGATGTGGTCCTCTTCCACAGCGGTGACGTGTTGCAGCGCCTCGGAGTCGGCGATCAACTCGCGTGCGGAGACGTAGTCGTCCTCATCGAAGAGGGCGTCACGGTCGAGCACCACCAGCCAGTCGGGGTTCGCGTCGGCGATCAGTTCCACACTGATGTCATCGCCGTGGGAGGTGTCCTCGGCTTCCACTTCCACCCCGGGCTTCAGACCCAGGGCGGGGAAGAGCACCCCGACGCTGCGCCCGTCGCCGGGGGCGGCGTACAGGATCTGCCCGCCGGAGGTGAGTAGGCCCACCACGGTGTCCTCGCCGTTGTAGGCCTGCGCCGCATCGGCGACCGCTTGGTCGAACTCGGCGATTAGTTCCTCGGCCTCATCGGTACGGTCGAAGATCTGCCCGAGCACCTCGGTCTGCCGCTTGAGTTCCTCGGAGTGGTCCTCGCCCTCGCGCACCGACAGGTCGATCACGTTCGGGTTGAGTTCGCGTAGTTCCTCGTAGTATGCGCCGAACCGCCCGCCGGTGATGATCAGGTCCGCATCTGCGGCCACGATCTGCTCCAGGTCCGGCTCGCGGTGGCTGCCCACGTCCAGCACATCGGGGTTCTCGGCGTACTCGGGCCACAGTCGGAACAACTGTTGTGGCGCGGCTACGAGGTCCACGTCCCAGTCTGCAAGGGTCTGGGCGGTGAGGTTGTCCAGCGCCACGACCCTTTCGGGATTGACCGGCACCTCGTGGGTTCCGTGGTTGTCCGTGATGGTCACGGTATCGGCATCGGCGGAACCTTGTTCCTCGGCGTCAGCCTGGGTATCTCCCGCTGCTCCTGAACAGGCCGATACCAGCAGGGTCGCGGCGGCGGCTGCGCAGATTGCGCCGCTCCAGCGGCGATGCGTCACGGTCACGTGGTCTCCATACCTCGTTGGGTGGTGCGGCGACGGCCCGAGGGGCAAGAGGCATGGATAGCCAACCCGACTCCTTCACGACCGAGGCGCACTGAACAATCGCCGGCTCCGGAACCCTCCGGAAGTCGACTCACCCTGAGGCTAGCAAGCCAACATAGGTTAGCCTAACCTATGTGACGTGGATCACCTATTTATGTAATGCGCGCTTTGCGTATCTCCGTGCGGCGAGTATACCCACGGGCTCCGGTGGGCCACTCACCGCGAGGGCTACCCATGCGCCCAGGGGCTATCCACGCGCTCGGGGGCGCAGTTAAGCAGAGGCGGTGAGGAGGTAGTCCTCCGAGTGCTGATCCCACCGCAGGTCAACAAAGGACGCAGCCGAAGCAGCGCGGACGAACTGCAGGAAGTTGCGGTAACCCAGCGTCTTCTCCGAGAACTCGGCCCGTTCCTTACGCATCCGGTCCTTCAAGCCGGACAACGGCACCGGTTCTCCGGCTTGCTTCACCACGGAGGCCAGGAGGGCGAAGGACACTTCCCGCTCGCCGCGCTCGGGCAGTGACACCTCCGGATCCCCCGCCGCCGGGCCCGGGGAGATCTCCACCAACCCGCGGCCTTCCAAATGGCGCAAACACTCCCCGAAGGTGCGGAACCCGTAATCCGATTCACTGAACGTGGGGTCTTTTCGTAGCAAGGTGCGCTTGAGCACCGAGGCAGTCACCGCCCCGCTGGAGGAACTCAGGTCCGCCAACGTCTGGGCGACCAGCACCGCCAGTGACGGATCGCCCTGGTCTGCCGCATCGGCGCCTGACACTGCCTCCGGTGCTTCGACGTCACCGGGCTCGGGAGTTTCAGCGACCCCGCTGGGCTCCGCGTTCCCTGCGGGTTGCGTCCTGGCCGGCTCCTGCCGCCCGCGGCGGGCGGCCCGTGCACTGGAGAGGTCCACACCTTCCAGTCGGTCGTAGAAGAGGAACTCATCACAGGCGGAAGGCAGCAACTTGGAAGTGGAATTGGCCACCCCGATGCCGATCACCTGCTTGTTCATTTCTCGCAGTTTGTGCACCAGCGGGGAGAAGTCGCTGTCTCCGGTGCAGATCACGAACGTGGAGATGTAATCGCGTTCGAATGCCATCTCCACCGCGTCGACCACCATTTTGATGTCCGCGGCGTTCTTGCGCGACGCCCCTTGGTGCTGGGGCATCTCGATCAGTTCGATGTGTTCGCGCGTCAGGTCGTGGCGGTCCTCATCGAAGAAGGACCAATCCGCGTACGCCCGACGCACCACCACTCGGCCGCGGGCGGCAAGGGCATCGGCGATCGGTCGGAACGTGAAGGCCTCACCACCCAGGTCACGCACACCGATCGCGAGGTTCTCATAGTCGAGGAAAACGGCCAGCCGTTCATCGGAATTCATGGCTTCACACTATTGCCCCGCTCCCCAACCCCACGACCGCACGAGTTTCAGGCCTGCGCCGCGCGCCGGCGCGCGGCGGCATGGGTGTCGTGGCGTCGGGCAGAGGCTGCCGTCGTCCGATGGCGGTAGTGCCGGGGCGCGCACCGCATGGGCCGTTCAGGGCGTACGGCCGTTGCTAGCGGCGGCGCCACAACCCGCGCCGGCGGGTGTTCTTCTCGGGGCCGCTGTCCGCCGTCTCATCCTGCGCCGAGGGGTGGCTGGCCGGATGCGAGTCGTCGGGGGCCGCGGCGCGGGGGTACTGGGTGGTGTGGTCATGGTCGCCCAATACCTGGGACGCCGGAGCGGTTGCGGCGGTGGCACCGATCCGCTCGAACTCGTCGTCACCGGGCGCGGGGCCACGCCGACGGGACTCCACCACCCGGTACAGCACTGGCACCAGGATGAGCGTCAGGATGGTGGAGGTGAACAGCCCGCCGATCACCACCAGCGCCAACGGCCGGGAGATGAACGCACCGCCGCCGGTGATGCCCAGCGCCATTGGCGTGAGCGCCCCCATCGCGGCGAACGCGGTCATCAGGATCGGCCGCAACCGGTGGCGGGCACCTTCCTCGATCGCTTCACCCAACGCCATACCGTTGCGCCGGTACTGGTTGATCAGGTCGATCAGCACGATCGCGTTGGTGACCACCACGCCCACCAGCATCAACGCCCCGACCAGCCCGGCTACACCAAGGGGGGTGCCGGTGATCAATAGCAGTCCGATCGAGCCGGTGGCCGCGAACGGTACCGAGATCATGAGGATCAGCGGCTGGATGAGTGACCTGAAGGTGCCCACCATCACCAGGTAGACGATGGCGACCGATAGCAGCAGCGCGATCCCCAGGCTGGAAAAGGCGTCCTCCTGGTCGGCCATCACTCCGCCGATGGTGGCATCGACTCCCTCGGGCAGGTCCAGGTCCGCCAGAGCGTTCTGCAACTCCACGCCCTGCGCGCCCAGGTCGGTGGCGGTGGACGCCGCGGTGATGGTCGCCGAGCGCAACCCGTCGCTGCGGGTGATGCTGGCCGGCAGGGCCACCTCCTCCACCTCGGCGATGTCTCCGAGTAGTACCGGTTCGGGCTCGGGCAGTTGACCCGGGTCCATGCCTTCGGGCAGGTCGCCGGGTAGCGGGGCGCCGGGCACCTGCGCATCGGGCAGGTCCTCGGGCAGGGCGCCCTCGGGGAGTTGGCCGCCCTCCCCGGGCAGCGGAGCACCCGGCGGAAGACCGTCCGGGGCGCCGGGCATGTCCGCGGGTTCCGGAGCGAGGGTGGCGACTTGGAGGTCACGCAGGTCCTCGATGGTCAGCGGCACATCACCGATCTGCATGACTATCTCGGTGTTGCCCGTGTCGGTGACGAGTTCACCCGACGGCACGCCGCCGAGGGCGGAGGCCACCGTTTGGCCGATCTGCGCCTCGCTCACGCCGGCTTCGGCCGCTTCCTCCCGGTCCACGGTCACGGTGACGGTGGGCAGATCCTCTGCGAGGTTGCTCGCCACGTCGGTGGTGTCGGGGACGTTCTCCACCGCCTCACGCACTTGTTCGGCGGCGTGTTCGAGGTCCTCCTGGGCGGTGGCGGTCACCACGACTTCCAACCCGCCGGCCAGCGCCGCCTCACCGGCACTGACCGTGATCTCCCCGTGGTCCTCGTCCAGACCCGCGAGCCGGTCGCGAAGTTCGTCCTCCACCGCGACGGCGTCGGCGTCCAGTTCCAGGGCAACCATGAACATCGCATCCTGCCCGCCGCCGAAGAACGCGGCGATCCCCTCGGCCTGTCCGCCGGTGACCTGGTAGGTCTCCACCTCGTCGATCTCGGCGAGGACGTCCTCTACCTGCGCTGCGGCCTCATCGCGGGCTTCCAGGGAGGTGCCGGCCGGCATTGCCTGGGTGATGCTCAGGGTGTTTTCGCCGGTGTCGCCGATGAACTCGGTCTCCATCTGGGGCACCAGCGCGATCGTGCCGCCCAGGAGTCCGGCTGCGATGAGGAGCGTGACGGCGGGCCGGGCCAGCGCGGTGCGCAGGGTGGCCAGGTAACCGCGCTGCAGCCATCCTCGCCGTTCCTTGGCCCGGATCTCCTCCTGCTGCGCCGCAGTGGGCGCCTCGCCCTGGGCCACGGGAAGGAACCACCAGGCCAGCACTGGCACGATCGTGAGCGCCACCAACAGCGAGACCATCAGCGCAGCGGCGGCGGTGAACGCGAACGGGCGGAACAGTTCACCCACTAGCCCGCCCACAAGCCCGATCGGGATGAACACCGCGGCGGTGGCGATCGTCGCCGAGGTGATCGCGCCGGCCACCTCCCGCACACCCTGCAGGACAGCGTGTGCCTTGCTGCCGCCGTAGGACAGGTGCCGTTCGATGTTCTCGATCACCACGATGGAGTCGTCCACGACCCGCCCGATCGAGACGGTGAGCGCCGCCAGCGTGAGCAGGTTCAGGGTGTATCCCACGGTGTGGATGCCCACGATCGTGATCAGCAGGGACAGCGGGATCGACACCGCTGTTACCGCAGTGGGCCGCCAGGCCCGCAAGAACAGCAGAATCACGATGACGGCGAAGACCAGGCCGAGCACGCCCTCGACGGCCAGGTCCTCCACGGACTGCTCGATGAAGGGTGCTTGGTCGACGATTACGGAGATCTGCGCACCCTCGCCGAGCATCAATTCCAGTTCGGGCAGCAGGTCCTGGACCCGTTCGGAGATCTCTACCGTGTTGCCTTCCGGGGTCGCGGTCACCGCGATACCGAATGAGGGTTGCCCGTTGGTCCGTGCGAACGAGGTGACCTCGTCCTGCTCCTGGGTTACCTCTGCGACGTCGTCGAGGCTGATCGTCTCCCCGGTGGCCGTCTGCACCGGCAACCCGGCCAGGTCCTCGGCGGTGTTGAGGTTCTGGCCCACCTGCACGCTGAGCGATTGGCCCTCGGCGGCGAGTGTGCCCGCGGGGATCACTACCCCGTTCTGCTCCAGGGTGGCCATGATCAGTTCGGGCGAGACGCCCTCGGCGGCCAAGTCCTCCGGGTCCACCTGGATGGTGACCACCTCATCGACGATCCCGGAGAGACTCACGTCCCGGACGCCGTCGAGCCCTTCCAACTCCGGGACCACTTGATCGCGCAACGTCTGCGCGATCGAGTCGGCGTCGCCGTCGGCGGCTACCGCCAACTGCACCACCGGCAGGTCATCGAAACTGCCCACGATCACCTGAGGGTCGGCCGCCGATGGCAACGAGACACGTGACAGCGCCGACTCCATCTGTTGCTGGGCGCTGGCGGCTTCGGTGCCGTAGGTCAACTCCAACATCACGTTCGACACGTTCTGGTTGGAAGTCGCCGTGGTGCGCTCCAGTCCCTCCACCGCACCGGCGGCCTGGCTGATCGGCTCGGTGACTTGCTCGTCCACCACCTCTGGGGAGGCGCCGGGATAGGTGGTGACCACTACCACCACCGGTACTTCGAAGTCCGGGATCAACTCCTGCTTCAGGGTGGCTGCTGACCACACGCCCCCGACCACGGCGATGATCGTCGCGAGCGCCACCAGGGCGCGGTTCCGGAGGCTGAAGCGGGCGAACGCGATCACGGGCGAGCCTTTCGGTTCGGGCAGGAGCAAGTGCGGTCGAACAGGACGGGCCGGCGCTTCGGCCCCACGTGAAGGCTACCTACCTCCGAGAGGTGCGCCCGCCCACTGTGCCCGTTGTGCTCCGGCTCACAGTGGTGATGGGTCCGCAGTGTGGGTTGTGCGACGGCCCATGGTTCTGGCGCGCCCGCCCAGGGCGCCGGGTGATGCGCACCTGTCCAACTCCGAGATGCGCCGCCCGAGGCCGGCTACTTCCCGGCCCACTCCCCCACAGGCGATCAGCGGCGGTCCACCACCGTGTTGGAGGCCTGTGCCACCGGTCGCATCACCAGCGAGTCGATGTTGACGTGCCGCGGCAGGCCCACGGTCCAGCGGATCGCCTCAGCGACATCCTCGGCCACCAGCGGCTCGGCCACACCGGCGTAGACCTGCTCGGCCGCTGCCGCATCGCCGAGGCGGCGCAAGGCGAACTCCTCGGTCTTGACCATGCCCGGCGCGATCTCGATCACCCGGATCGGTTCGCCCACCAGCTCCAGGCGCAGTGTGGAGGCGATCACGCGTTCGGCGTGCTTGGCGGCCACGTAACCACCGCCGCCCGGGTAAGTGTCATGCGCGGCGGTGGAGGTGACGACGACGATGTCCCCGCCGGCCCCCTGGCGCAACGCCGGTAGGAGCGCCTGGGTGGTGCGCAAGGTGGTGAGCACGTTGATCTGGTACATCTCCTCCCAGTCGGTGACCTCACCGTCCTCGATCGAGTCGGCACCCCGAGCCCCGCCCGCGTTGTTCACCAGCACATCCACCCCGCCCGATCCCGTGACGTGCTCGGCCAACCGGGATACACCCTCGGCGGTGGCCAGGTCCGCCACCACCGCATCGGCCCCGGTCGATTCGGCGACCTCCCGGAGCCGGTCCTCCCGGCGGGCCACCGCGATCACGTCCGCGCCCTGATCACTCAGTAACCCCACCGTGGCGGCACCGATCCCACTGGAGGCGCCTGTCACCACGATCCGCTTGCCCGTCACATCTGCTGCGTCCATACCCGCATCGTGCCAGGCCGCGCCGCCGTGGCGTAGGCTGGGGCGGAAAGGACACCGGGGCGGTTTTGCCTCGGTCACCCCGGACCGGTCTGGTCCGGATGTCCGGGCCCGGCTCTGGCCCTGTGGAACGAACCATCCCGGAGAGCCTGTGAACCCTGTATCCCTGCGCCGCGCCGCCGTGCCCACGATGGGTGCCATCGGCGCCCTCCTCCTTGCCGCCTGCACTAACTCCGGTGACCCGGGACAAGCGAGCGCAGACCAAACATCTCCACCCGATGACACCGTCGCCGCTGGCGCCAACGCCTATCCGGTGAGCGTGGACAACTGCGGCACCGAGGTCACCGTTCCGGCCCGACCGGAGCGGGTGGTGACGATCAAATCGACCACCTTCGAACTGCTGTTGGCCCTCGGGATGGGGCAGCACGTCGTCGGCCATGCCTTTCTGGACGGGCCGGTACCGGAGGAGTTCGCGGCGGACGCCGCCCAGGTGCCCGAAC
This sequence comes from Beutenbergiaceae bacterium, assembly GCA_035302405.1. Classification (GTDB taxonomy): domain Bacteria; phylum Actinomycetota; class Actinomycetes; order Actinomycetales; family Beutenbergiaceae; genus CALKWS01. The sequence continues at coordinate 16,554 of DATGSR010000115.1, read as the reverse complement.
TGGCCGAGCGGGACCCGTCGACCGAGGTGGTGTTGGGCACCGAGCCGGACCTGATCTTCGCCGGCTGGGAATCGACATTCACCGACGAGGGCCTGGGTTCACGGGACTCGCTGCACGAGTTGGGGATCGCCACGTACGTGGCGCCGCCGGCCTGTCAGGGCGAGGGGTATATGCCCGATCCGCTGACGTTCGAGCACATCGCGGACCAGATCACCGAGGCCGGGGACGTCTTCGGCGCCCCGCAGCAGGCCGCGGATCTGGTCGCCGAGCAAGCCGAACTGTTGGAGGATGTGGTGGTCTCCGAGCGGGAACTGCGCGCGTTGTGGTACTCCTCGGGCTCCGACACCCCGTTCGTGGGGGCCGGGATCGGGGCACCTGAGTTGCTCATGCAGACCGTGGGCCTGACCAATATCGCGGCCGACGTCGACGACACGTGGGCATCGATGTCATGGGAAGCCGTCGCCGACGCCGAACCCGATGTCATCGTGTTGGTGGACTCGGACTGGAACACCGCTGAGCACAAGATCTCGGTGCTGGAGTCGGTCCCCGCGATGGCCGCGCTGCCCGCGGTGGCCGAGGGCCGGTACCTGGTGCTGGACTTTCCTGCCACCGAAGCGGGCATCCGTTCGGCGTCAGCGGCGGTGGAACTGGGGGACCAACTGGCCCAATTGGAAGCACGGATACCGTGAGTACCGCCCTGGCCCCCCGGAAGGCACCGGCCGCCGCGCACGCGCCACTGCCTCGCCGGCGCAGGCACGGCCCCTGGCTCCTCCTCGGCGTCGCCGCGCTCCTGGCTTCCGCCGTGGTGGCCACGGGGATCGGCCCGGCCGGGGTCAGCAGCGCGGAGATCCTCGGTTCGGCCTGGCACCACCTCAGCGGAGCGATTCCCGGTGTGGACCAGGTCGCGAATCCGCTGAGCCCGGCCCGGGATGCGATCGTGTGGCAGGGCCGGGCCCCACGGGTGCTCACCGCCGCGCTGGTGGGCGCCGGGCTGGCGTTGTGCGGGGTGGTGATGCAAGGCCTGACCCGCAACCCGCTGGCGGACCCGTACCTGCTCGGGGTTTCCTCCGGGTCTTCGCTGGGCGCGGTGGCGGTGCTGCTGCTCGGCTTGGGGCTGTGGCTGCCGGTGGCGGCTTTTCTGGGCGCGCTCGCGGCCTTGGCAGCCACGCTGGCACTAGCGGGTTTCGGCGGCCGGCTCACCCCGGCGCGGACCATCCTGGCGGGGATCGCGGTGGCTCAAGCCTGCTCGGCACTGGTGTCCTTCACCATCTTCGCCAGCACCCGTGGGGATTCTTACCGGGAGATCCTGGGCTGGTTGCTGGGCTCCCTGGCCCGGGCCGGGTGGTCCTCGGTGCTGATTGCCGGCACGGCCCTGGTTGCGATCGGGGTGGGGTTGGCGGCGTCGGGCAGATCGTTGGACGCGTTCGCGTTCGGAGACACTTCTGCGGCGTCGTTGGGCGTGCCCGTCACCCGGTTGCGTTGGACGTTGCTGACGTTGAGCGCCCTGTTGACCGGCGCAATGGTGGCCGTCAGCGGCGCGATCGGTTTCGTCGGATTGGTGGTGCCGCACATCGTGCGGCTGGCCGTCACCCGGTTGCATCGCTGGTTGCTGCCGTTGTCGGCGGTGGCGGGGGCGATCTTCCTGATGTGGGCGGACACCGCCGCGCGGACCGTGTTCGCCCCGATGGAGGTACCGGTCGGGGTGTTCACCGCCGGGATCGGCGCGCCGGTGTTCGCCTGGCTCCTGCTACGCGCCCGCGGGACCGGAGGTGGGTCGTGACCGTTCCGTTGGGCGGGTCCGGGCCGGTGCTGTCGGCGCGCGACCTTGGTTATTCCGTCGGCGGTGACACGGTGCTGCTGGCCGGTGTGGACGTGAGCGTGCGCGCCGGCGAGGTCACCGGCGTGCTGGGACCCAACGGAGCGGGCAAGTCCACCCTGTTGCGATTGCTGGTCGGGGCATTGAGACCGCAGCGGGGCATGGTTCAGTTGGCCGGTGTGGACGCGTCCTCGCTGACCAGGCGGCAACGTGCCCAACGCGTGGCGTTCGTGGCCCAGGACTCCCCCGCTGAGGTCTCCATGGACGTGCTGGACGTGGTGCTGCTGGGGCGCACGCCGCACCTCGGCGCGTTCGGATCGGACTCCGAAACAGATGTGGCGCTGGCGCTGCAGTGCCTGCGGCGCACCGGCGCGGACCATCTTGCCCGCCGGGACATCGCCACCTTGTCCGGCGGCGAACGCCAGCGAGTACACCTGGCGCGGGCGCTGGCTCAGGAACCGGAGGTGTTGATCCTCGATGAGCCGACGAATCATCTGGACGTCGCGGCTCAGTTGCACGTCCTGGACCTGATCGCATCGGTGGCATCCGGCGGGACCGGGGTGTTGGTGGCGATGCACGACCTGGACCAGGCGGCCCGCACCTGCGATCAGGTGCTGGTGCTCAACGGCGGCGACCCCGCCGCTGCGGGGGTGCCCGATGAGGTGCTGACGCGGGAACTGATCACCGCGGTCTGGGGGGTGGACGCCGAGTGGGTGCCCAGCCGCCAGGGGCGCACCCTGGTGCTGTCCCCCCTGCGCCCGACGATGGTCTGACTCACCACCCGAGCAGTGGTCCTCGCGCCTTACCTGCGAGGTCCACTCGCCAGACCCGTGAACAGCCATCGTGTGACTACCCCGAAGGGGCCGGCGCCTGCCCGCCCCCCGCCGTGCCCCACGGGCCGCGGACCGGCCAACCGCCGTCTTGGTGGCGTTCCTGCCATACCCCCGCCGGCTGGCGTACCGACGAACCGCCGTCTGGTTGGCGGACCTGCGGCCCGGGATCGCCTAGATTGGGGCACTGGAACGATCAGCCAGATCGCCCGCCGGTGTGTGACCGTACCCGGTGCGATCGTGCGCCCGCCGATCAGGGCCCCGAACGAGGAGCAGTAATGAGCCGACCGGTGCGGTCCCTGCGGGGCCTGCAACGACGGGCCCGCCGCGCCGTCCGCCCGTCTTCCCGGACTCGGCGTGTGCTCCGCTTTCCCAAGCAAACCTGGCGGATGCTCAGCAACGCCGCGAAATGGTGGATCCGCCTGGCTGCTGCCGCCCACTTGGCCGCCGTGGCCGGAGTGGTGGTGGCCGAGCACTTCCGCAAACGGCGCGACCCCTATCGTGGCGTCTTCCCGCGGACTCCGCCGCGCAGCACCCAGATCTCCGAAACCACGGTGACGACGTTCACCTTCGGACAGGATCTGTACGACGCGATGCTCGCCTCGATCGCCCAGGCCCAGAACACCATCTACTTCGAGACCTTCATCTGGAAGGGCGATGAGGTCGGCGACCAGTTCAAACAAGCGTTGATCGCCGCCGCTCGCCGCGGTGTGGACGTCTACGTGGTGGTGGACAGTTGGGGGAACCTCGTGGTGGATCCGCGGTTCAAGCGGTTCCCGAAACTGCCGAATCTGCACCACCTGAATTTCCCGTTACTGCGACCCGGGCTGTTGACCCTCAATATCCGCAAGACCGGGCGCGACCACCGCAAACTGCTCGTTGTGGATGACCACACCGGCTACGTCGGCGGGTACAACATCGGGTCGCTGTACGCCACCACGTGGAGGGATACACACCTGCGCCTGGAGGGCCCGGCCACGTGGGAATTGTCCAACGCGTTCGTGGACTTCTGGAACGACCACCGCAAGCGCCGCCACCCGGAACTGCCCGACCAGGGCGCCGAGCGGTGGGAACCGCGGATCCGCGCCGCGCAGAACGCTCCCAGCAGGATGTTGTTCCCGGTGCGGGGGCTGTACCTGGATGCCATGGACCGCGCCGAGAGCCACATCTACATCACGCAGGCCTACTTCATCCCGGACCGGGAGATCCTCAATGCGCTGATCGGCGCCGCCCGCCGCGGCGTGGACGTGCGGGTGGTGATCCCGGAGATCTCCAACCACATCGTGACCGACTGGGCTGCCCGCTCCCACTACAGCCAACTGTTGGAGGCGGGGGTGACGTTGTGGCTGTTCAAGGATGCGATGGTCCACGCCAAGACCATGACGGTGGATGGTCGCTGGTCCACGGTGGGAACCGCGAACATCGACCGGATGTCGCTGATCGGCAACTTCGAGATCAACCTGGAGATCTTCGATGCGACCTTGGCCCGCCACATGGAGGACATCTTCCGCACCGATCTCACCAACTGCCGAGAACTGACCAAGGCCGAGTGGGAGTCACGCGGGTACGGACACCGCATCCTGGAACGGCTCATCCGGCCGTTCTCCCCGCTGCTCTAGTCCAGCGGCCGCCCACCGAAGCGGGGCTCCACCGGTCAGCCGCGAAACGCTAGCAGTCACTCGCGAAACGCTCACCGCCGTAGCGAAACGCCCACGGTCGGTCTCGGTGCGCCGACGGTCGGTGCCTGGGCAGCGCGCTACTCGCCGGTCTTGAACAGGTCCTCCTCCGGGGGCCGGATCGCCACCTGGGCGCCTGGTCCGTCCTCGCGTTCGGTCACCCGCAGTCCGCGCACCACCGCCACGGGCCGTCCGCTGGTTTTGCCGCGCACCAAGTCGGCTGCCGCAGCGATCTCGTCGGCTTGGGCGATCACGGTGGCCTGCAACGGCACACCCTGTCTGTCCCGCTGGCCGCGCAGGTCCGCCAACACCGGCAGACCGGCCGCCCCGATGGCGATATCGGCTACGCCGCGGCGCCACGGACGGCCCACGGTGTCGGTGATCAGCACGCCCGGACGCACACCCAGCCGCGCGTTCAACCCGCGGCGCACGGTGCGCGCCGATGCGTCCGGGTCCTTCGGCAGCAGCAGCGCCGTGCCGGGGGGAACGTTGGAGGTGTCCACACCCGCAGCGGCCAGCACCAATCCGTGCCGGGTCTGCACGATCCGCAGCGGGGGGCCGTCGGCGTTCTCCCGCCGGGCTACCTCGCGGACCGTTTCGGCGTCGATGGCTTCCTCCCGGGTGGCTGCTGCCACCAGGCGGCCCTCGGCCTTGGCGACGATCTTGGACGCGATCACCACCACATCGTCGTCGGTAATGCCCTCGCTCCCGTCCGGCCAGGTCAGGCCGGCCAGCACCGGAGTGAGCACCGCGGCCACATCGGTGCCCTTGGTGATCTCGGGCAGCCCCTCGGGGGCTTGGGCGAGCAGCATCAACGCAGTCCTTTCAAGTAGGGAAGCACTTCGGCGCCGAACACGGTGATCCAGTCGGCCTGGTTGCGGCCCACATTGTGCAGGTAGATCCGGTCGAATCCCAGATCGATATACCGCTGCAAAGTCTCCCGGTGCACCTTCGGGGCGGAAGAGATGGTCATCTGACCGGCGAAGTCCTCCGGCCTGAGCATTTTGGCCATCTGGGCGAACTCGAAGGGTGAGCGGATGTCGGACTTGGCGAACCGCATCGCCCCGTTGGGCCACTGCGACATCGCGTTGGCCAGCGCCTCCTCATCGGTGGGCGCCCACGACAGGTGCACTTGCAGCACCTTCGCCATGCGCTCTGGGTCCTTGCCCGCCTCCCGGGCCCCGGTGGCGAACCGGTCCAGCAGCATCTGCAGCCGTTCCACCGGCGCCTCCTGGGTGATCAGGCCATCGGCCCTGGCACCAGCACGCCGGGCCGTCACCGGCCCGGACGTGGCCACCAGGATCGGCGGGGGCTGCTCCGGCATGGTCCACAACCGCGTGGACTCCAACCGGAAGAACTCCCCGGAGAACTTGGTGTCCTTACCGGCCAGGGACGCCGTGAACAACTTTCGGATGATCTCGATCGCCTCGAACAACCGGTTGATCCGGGTGGGGGCCTCGGGCCAGTACTGGCCCACCACGTGCTCGTTCAACGCCTCCCCCGAGCCCAGGCCAAGCCAGTGCCGCCCGGGGTACATCGCCGCGAGCGTGGCGCTGGCCTGGGCGACCACCGCCGGGTGGTGTCGGAATGTCGGTGCGGTAGCCCCGGGGCCGATGTCCCCGCTGGTACGTTCGGCCACCGCCGTCAGCACGTTCCACACGAACGCTGCCTGGCCTTGGGCCGGCACCCAGGGTTGGTAGTGGTCGGCGGCCATGGTGCCGGTGAACCCGTGACGTTCCGCCAGCGCGGCGTACTCGACCGCCTCACCTGGTGGGAACTGCGCCAGCATCGCCGAGTACCCGATCGTGCAACCCATGGGTTTCAGCGTAGCGCCGGGCCTGGCGGCGCCGGTGCGGGCCTAGCGGCGCTTACGGGGATCAGGCGGCGCCGACGCGGACTAGGTGCCGCTGAGCACCCGGCCGATCTGCGGCTCCGACCGCATATACGCCTCCACCAGGTCCGCAGCATGTTCGGGGCCCACGAGCGGGTGGGCGGCAAACGCCTCGACCACGCGGCTCCGGGACCGTTCACGCACCCCGGCGACCACCATCGTCTCGGCGGCCTTGACCGACTGCATCAAGGCGGCCTGGTCCGCCCCCACCTGGGTGCGCAACGGCAGCGGACGTGCCCCGTGGTCGTCGACCGCGCACATCACCTCCACCACCGAATGCGTATCCAGCCACGGCATCGTGTCACCGTTGGCAACGCCGAGGATCATGTGGCTCGAGCGACCGGTCAGCAACGCCGTCATCAACTCCACGGCCACCCGGTGGTAGCCCCCATCGTCCATGTCCTCCTCCCGGCGCTCCCCCTCGCGGGCCTCGGCCATGTAGGTGGATTCCCGCTCGCGCAGCACCGCCTGCCAACGGTCCAATGCGTCCGGGCCCGGGGCGGGGGCGTAGAAGGCTTGCTGCTGGGCGGCGATGAACTCCCCACGCGTCTGGCGGGGTGGTGCTTCGGGCCGGTGAGTGTAGTAGTACAGATACTCATTGGGGATAGCAGCCTGGGCGCGCAGGTGCTGCACACCGAGGATCCGGGCCTCCTCCAACTCGGCCAACCGGGCCTCGTCGGCCAGCAGAGCGGGCAGCAGGTCGCGCCCCCGATGCCAGAACCCGGTCAGCCACCCCAGATGATTCACGCCCTGGTAGTCCACCTCCGCCTCGTGCTGGGCAACCCCGAGGAGCCGCGCCACGCGGCGTACCAGCCCGATCGGGGTGTCGCAGATGCCGAAGACCCGGTCGCCCAGGTGGGTGCGCATCGCCTCGGTGATCATCCCGGCCGGATTGGTGAAGTTGATCGTCCACGCGTGCGGGGCGACCGCTGAGATCCGCGCGGCGATCTCCTCGGCGACCGGCAGGGTCCGGACCGCGTAGGCCAGTCCCCCGGGGCCGATCGTCTCCTGACCGAGCAGGCCGGCCTCGATCGCCACCCGTTCGTCCCGGACGCGCCCGTGCACTCCGCCCACTCGGATCGCGCTGAAGACCACATCGGCCCCGCTCAACGCCTCATCGAGGTCGGTGCTGGTCCGCACCGCGGGCGCGTTTCGCCGTCCGGTGCCCAGTTGACGGCAGACGGCGGCGATCACCTGCAGTCGGTGCGGGTCGACGTCGTAGAGCACCACCGTGCTGGGGGTCGCCTGGTGCCGTGCCTCGGTCAGGGCGCGGTAGATCAGCGGGACCCGAAAACCCCCGCCGCCGAGGACGCTCAGTTGCATGGGGCCACGGTATCGCTGCGTGCGCTGCCGGACCCGGCGCACCGACCAACTCCTGCCGACGGCACCGCCCACGCGGCCGCGATGGGCCGGCCCCCTGCCGCTCACGCACTCGGAGTGGCAGACTTTGTGACGATGGCTTCCCACGATGGCGGTCTTCGCAACCTCTCCAGCGCCGATGGCGCCGCAACCCGCGCCGCCGGTGTGCTTGATGTGATGCTCACCGGCACGGTCTTTTTCGACATCGTCTTCACCGGGTTGCCACACCGGCCGGCGCCGGGCCGGGAGGTGTGGACCGAGGGGATGGGCTCGGGCCCGGGCGGTATCGCGAACCTGGCGGTGGCCACCGCCAGGCTCGGGCTGCGCACCGGCCTGGCGGCGGCGTTCAGCGACGACCTGTACGGGGAGTGGATGTGGCAGGTGCTATGCGATCAGGAGCACATCGACCTGTCCGCTTCGGGCCGGTACCGCGGCTGGCACACCCCGGTCACCGTGTCGGTGGCCATGGACGCTGACCGGGCGATGGTCACCCACGGTCACCCCCCACCCGGGCCGGCCACGAGGGCTCCGGCGGACCCGCCCGCCGCCCGCAGCGTGCTCGTGGATCTGGGTGATCCTGCCACCCGGGAAGCACGCTGGTGGCGCCGAGCCTCCGCACGCGGCGCGCTGGTCTTCGCCGACGCCGGCTGGGATCCGGAGGAGTACTGGGATCCAGCCGTGCTCGAGGCGCTGGGCTCGTGTCACGCCTTCATCCCCAACGCGCAGGAGGCCATGGGGTACACCCGGACCGACTCCCCGGACGCGGCGTTGCGCGCGCTGGCCGAGCACGTGCCCTTGGCGGTCGTCACTGACGGCGCGAGCGGGGTGGCCGCCATCGACTCGACCACGGGCGAACAAGCCCGGGCGCCTGCGTTGCCGGTGCAGGCCATTGACGCCACCGGTGCCGGTGACGTGTTCAGCGCCGCGCTGACCGCGGGCACCCTGCGCAGGTGGCCGCTGGAGCAGCGGTTACGCTTCGGCGTGTTGTGCTCGGCGCTGGCCGTGCAGCAATTCGGCGGGTCGCTGGCCGCACCGGGATGGGGCGACCTGGCCGACTGGTGGCACACGGTGAAGACGCGGGCCGACGCCGGTGACTCCCGCGCCCAGCAGACCCGCAACGACTACGGCTTCATGGCCGAGGCACTCGCTGGCGCGGACACCCGCCGGGTGCGTCGCGCCGAAGCAACCATCGCCCGGTTCTCCGACGCCGACCGCGGTTCGGACGCCCCCACACCGCCGCCGCAGCCGGCTGCGGACTAAAACCCCCGTTCGCGTTCGGCCTCGCACGCGGAATCTGGGAAGATATGCGCTATGACTACTCCCACTCCCGCAGGTTCCCCGCACGCGTCGACCGAATCCATCCGGGCCGTCGCGCAGGTACCGGACCGGCCGAGTGTGGACGGGCTGGAACAGAAGTGGGCAACGACCTGGGCCGAGCAGAACACCTACGCCTTCGACCGCAGCGCCAGCCGTGATCAGGTGTTCTCCATCGATACCCCGCCTCCGACGGTTTCCGGGGCGCTGCATATCGGGCACAGCTTCTCCTACACCCACACCGACATCGTGGCCAGGTTCCAGCGCATGCGCGGCAAGAGCGTCTTCTACCCGATGGGCTGGGATGACAACGGGTTGCCCACCGAGCGGCGGGTGCAGAACTACTACGGGGTGCGGTGCGACCCCTCCCTGCCCTACGACCCGGAGTTCACCCCGCCCCAGGAGGGCGGCAAAGTCGCCAGACCCGCGGACCAGGTGCCGATCTCCCGCCGCAATTTCGTAGAGTTGTGCCTACGGCTCACCGCCCAGGACGAGCAGCAGTACGAGGACCTGTGGCGCCGTCTGGGCCTGAGTGTGGATTGGTCCTACCAGTACCAGACCATCGATCCGAGGGCGCAGAAGGTCGCCCAGACCGCGTTCCTGCGCAACCTCGCCCGCGGGGAGGCGTATCAGGCCGAGGCACCGGGCTTGTGGGACGTGACCTTCCAGACCGCGGTCGCTCAGGCCGAGTTGGAGGCCCGGGACTACCCGGGGCACATGCACCGGGTCGCGTTCCACGCCCCCGGCGGCAAAACCGTGGAGATCGAGACCACCCGCCCGGAATTGCTGGTGTCGTGTGTGGCGCTGATCGCCCATCCAGACGACGAGCGTTACGCCTCCCTCTTCGGCACCACCGTGCGCACCCCGGTGTTCGGGGTGGAGGTGCCGGTGCTGGCCCACCCGGCAGCGGAGTCGGACAAGGGCACCGGGATCGCGATGTGCTGTACCTTCGGTGACCTGACGGACGTGACCTGGTGGCGGGACCTGCAACTGCCCACGCGGTCGGTGATCACCCACAACGGCCGGCTGCAGGCAGAGGCTCCGCAGTGGCTCGAGGCCGAAGGCGCCCAGGGTTTCTACCAGCAGGAACTGGCGGGCAAAACCACCTTCTCCGCCCGCAAGGCAACTGTGGAGGCGCTGGCCGGCAGCGGTGACCTGTTGGGGGAACCGGAACCGGTGCAGCGTAAGGCCAACTTCTTCGAGAAGGGCGACAAGCCCTTGGAGATCGTCACGTCCAGGCAGTGGTACATCCGCAACGGCGGCCGCGATGATGACCTGCGCGCCGCGCTGACCGAGCGCGGTAAGGAACTGGACTTCCACCCGGACTTCATGCGTGTGCGGTACCAGAACTGGGTGGACGGATTGTCCGGTGACTGGCTCATTTCCCGGCAGCGCTTCTTCGGGGTGCCCTTCCCGCTGTGGTACCCGGTCAACGCCGACGGCGAGGCGGATTATGCCAACCCGATCCGCCCCGACGAGTCCGAACTTCCGATCGACCCCTCCTCCCAGGCGCCCGCCGGGTACACCGAGGACCAGCGCGGCAAGCCCGGCGGATTCATCGGCGACCCCGACATCATGGACACCTGGGCCACCTCCTCCCTGACGCCGCAGATCACCAGCGGCTGGTTGGAGGATGAGGACCTCTTCGCCCGCGTCTTCCCGATGGACGTGCGACCGCAGGGTCAGGACATCATCCGCACCTGGTTGTTCTCCACCCTGTTGCGCTCCCACCTGGAGCACGACCGGTTGCCGTGGAAGCATGCGGCGATCTCGGGGTGGATCGTGGACCCCGAGCGCAAGAAGATGTCCAAGTCCAAGGGCAACGTGGTCACGCCGTCGGAGTTGCTGGAACGGCACGGCGCCGATGCGGTGCGGTACTGGGCGGCTTCCGCGCGGCTGGGTGCCGATGCCGCGTTCGATCCGCAGCGACCCACGCAGATGAAGATCGGCCGCCGGTTGGCGATCAAGATGCTCAACGCCTCCAAGTTCGCCCTCTCCTTCGCCGGTGACTCCCCGATCAGGCTGGATCCGGAGGCGGTGACCGAGCCGCTGGATCGCTCCGTGCTGGCGAACCTGGCTGAGGTGGTCGACCGCGCCACCACCGCGCTGGAGGGTTACGACCACACCCGCGCGCTGGAGGTGTCCGAGACCTTCTTCTGGACGTTCTGCGACGACTACCTGGAACTAGTCAAGGAGCGCGCCTACGGCAGCGGGCAGGCTCCCGCCGCGGTGGCGTCCGCCCGCGCCACCCTGTGGATCGCCCTGGACGTCATCCTGCGGCTGTTCGCCCCGGTGCTGCCGTTCGCCACCGAGGAGGTGTGGTCCTGGTGGAAGGAAGGGTCGGTGCACCAAGCCGGCTGGCCCACCTCGGCCCCGCTCCGGGCTGCCGCCGGGGAGGACGCCGATCTGGAGTTGTTGGATGTCGCCGGGACCGCCCTCGCGGCCCTGCGGAAGGTGAAGTCCGAAGCGAAGGTCACCCAGCGCACCCCGTTCGGCGACGTGGAACTGGTCTCCCCCGGCGCCGATCTGCTGGAACAGGTCCGCGGTGATCTTGCGGCCACGGGCGTCGTCCGCGGAGAATTGAGTTTCACCGCCGGCGATGAGCTCGAGGTCCGCGGTGAACTGCGACCGGAGGAGGCTCCAGCACGCTGACCTCACCCAGCCACTTCCACGTGGTTCAACCCATTGCCATCGCCGCTCCCGCAGCACGTGTGTGGTCGGCGCTGGTGGATGAGCCGAGCCGGTGGTGGGGCAGCCCGTATTTGCTGATCGACGACGACGCCACTCGTCTCGAGATTGAGGACCGGCTCGGTGGGCAGGTGCGCGAGTTCGCCGGTGATCACCAGGCATCCTGGGGCACGATCACGGAGATCTCCGCTGGGTCGTTGCTGTCCTGGACCGGCCAGATGGGGATGGGCGGTGCTGCTACCGGCGTAGTGAGTTACCGGCTCGAGGAAGCCGGGCCGGGCACTCGTGTCACGGTCGAACACCACGCAATCGGCGTGTTCGGCCCGCAGATGGCCGAAAGTTACGACTACGGCTGGGCGGACCTGAACGCACGGTTACGCGCATGGGTGCAGGACGGCACTGCGCACGGAGTGGCCGGCAACAACTCCGCTCCCGCGTTCACGTTCGAGCCGACCGCCAGGGCGTGACGCCGGCTGCTGCCACCCGGAATCTGGCACCGTCCTCCGCCGAGCTTGACACGACCACAGCCGCCCCCGAGCGCGACACAGCCACAACCTGCTGCCGGGAGCCCTACGGCTCCGGTACCGCACACACCCCATCGACGCACGCCGCGGCTTCCGGGTCTCCGAACGATGCGAGCGGAAACGGCGCGATGGTTGGCGCAGAACTGTCTTGGTTGCGCCGTTGATCGGCCTCGACCCGCTGGCGCCGTTGATCGGCACCGGCGGGTCGGGCTCCACTGCCCTCCGCACCGGCAGCCACCGCACCCCCATCACCGGGGCTGGGCTGCGCCGCGCGATCCTGCAGGGCTCTTCCGGCATCGGGGTGCATCATGATGAGGTGGCCCCGGTCAGTTCGGATCGGACTTGCTCCAGCGCCTGGGTGAACACCTCTGGCTTCTGCGCGCCAGAGATTCCGTAGCGGCCACCGATCACGTAGAACGGCACACCCCGGATGCCGTAACTACGGGCTTGGGCGAGGTCGGCTTCGACATCCTGGGCGTAGGTGGCCTCGTGCAGTGCGGCGAGTAACTGCTCCCGATCCAGTCCGACCTCGACGCCGAGGTCCGCCAGTTCCTCTGCCTTACCCACGTGCCGCCCCTCCTCGAAGTAGGCAGCGAACAGACGCTCCACCAGTTCCAGTTGCTTGCCGTGGGCCTTGGCGAAGTGCAGCGCCTGGTGGGCAAGCAGGGTCTTGGTGTGACGTACCGAGTCGAAGTCGTAGTCCAGGCCCACGTCGGCGGCGATCGTCGCCACTTGCCGCAGCATCTGTTCCACATCCTTCCTCGGCATGCCCTTGTGGGCGGCCAGGAAGTCCGCTTCGCTGCCCTCGAAGTCCACCGGGGTGTCGGGAGCCAGTTCGAAGGAATGGTAGGTGACGGTGACATCCGCGGCGCCGTCGAAGGCAGCCAGACCAGCCTCGAACTTCCGCTTACCGATGTAGCACCAGGGGCAGGCGACGTCGGACCACACGTCCACAGAAATCGTTGCACTCATATCCAGTCCAACCTCCGCTCGACGCCGGTCATTCCACGGCCGTTCGTTCCGCACGTCAGTACCGTCTACCGGTCCGGCTCTGATGTGTCAGTCACCGGGCGGCGACCACGGTTATCCCGAGGCCGACACCGAATGCTAGATCAGCGTTCAAACAGCGCAAGGCGCGAACGAGGGCGAGAGCGAGCCTGGCAATGGGTCGCTGAAGGTGAAGTTGTTGCCTTCCGGCTCGGCCATGGTGGGGCCCACCGGAACCGTCTTCATTCTGGCCTCCGGAGCGGGCTCCGTGGGCCTCGATCGATGACTTCCGGGACTCGACCAGCTACGCCACCTGCTATCTCTTATGTTGATCGTGCCCGTGTGGTAGCGGCATATCGGCCCTTCAGCATGTCTCTCACTGCCGTAGGACCCGGTACCTAAGGTGGGTCACTTCAGGCCCTTCGGCGACCCACTCGATGCCGAACTCACGCCGAACGCCTTCGAAGAGGTGACGGCCTTGCCCGAGGATCACCGGGATGAGGTGCAGTTGCAGTTCGTCGAGAAGACCGGCGCGCAGCCCCTGCCGGATCGCCCCGCCGCCGTGCAGCCCGACATCTTTACCGTCTGCAGCGGCGGTTGCCTGCTGAACTGCTGTTTGGAATCCCTCGGTGGTGAAGTGGAACGTTGAGCCCTCGCGGATGTCGTCGGCACGTGTGTGGTCGGTGAGGACGAAGATGGGCATCTCGAACGGTGGGTGTGGTCCCCAGGCGGCTTGGGCGTGTTCGTAACTGTCCTTACCCATCACCAGGGCGCCGGTTCGCTCGAACTCTGGGCGCAGGATGTCGTTTGCGGTGAGCTGGCTCCGATCGGCGACATCGTGGGCGAACCATCTATGCAAGATCTCACCGCCTTCACCCATCGGGCTCTCTGGGCTCGGGTTCGGGCCGGTGTAGAACCCGTCAAGCGAAATACTCAAGCTCGCGATCACGGCCATGGTCTTTCTCCTCCACAGAAATAGGGGCTGGCTTGGTCAGGGAGTTTCGGCGACCTCTTCCAAGGGGATATGAAACGTGCGAGCGAAGCGCTCGAACATCTCAGGTGAGCCCTCGATACGGGCAACGCCGCTGGAGAGTGCGGCAGCGGGGGCTATGTTGCCTGCGAGCAGAGCGCGCAACTCGGGGCCGCTGTGGATCGTCAGATCGGTTTCGAAGCGCGGTGACCCTGGGCCGACAGTGACCGTATCCGGCGTCGCCTCGGCCCACGCCACGGCAGGGCCCGCGTGGACCACATAGCGTGCTGCCGAATCCGTGGCATGTGGCTGGTATCCGGCGCGGAGCGCGGCAGCCAGGGATGCATCGGTGATCGCATCTCCCGGTTCTGGTGCGGCCATTGTTTCCGCTCCCCACCTGCCTAGCGCATCGAGGATGGGTGTCAGTGCTTCACCATGCGAGGTGAGCGTGTAGCGCACCCCGCCACCAGGCTGCTCATCAGCAACCCGTGCAACGACCCCGGCTACCTGTAGGTCGCGCAATCGCGTCGTCAGCACGCTAGTGGGAATCCCTGGCAGGCCCTCATGCAGATCCTTGAACCTGCGCGGCGCCACGCTCAGGTCTCGAACGATCAGAAGCGACCACCGCTCGCCAAGGGCGCTGCTCGCCTTCGCTAGCCCACAGAACTGACCGTAGTCCTTACCCATGGCTTCACAATACGAAGCGCGCTCCATTGTCACAAGTAATTTGTGGTGGCTCCCACGCAGGTTCCTCTGCCAATCAAACGATCCGCCGAGAATGGGTTGATCCGCGCGGGGGTTCGCCTCATGGGCTTCCCTCATGCCTGCGCCATCGATCGAGCGAGGAGATCGCTCTTGACCACTACGACGCCGTGTGTCTCGCTAGGCCAGGCCGACGGCGACTGCGATACCCCCTGATGGCTCAGCCCTGGTTGAGGAGACCGACGATGGGCGCAAGAACCTGGAACGTGGTCCGCCTACAGCGCACGACCCTATCGGGCCTCCGACTGCCACCACGTGGAAATAGCAGCGCCCCCATGGGTGTACTCGTTAACTCGAGAGTCTTGGCGCCCGCGTTTCCTCACGCCGCGGCGGCGCGGATGCGGGGTGCCAGGTCGCGTTCGAAGAGTTCCAGGAAGCGGCGCTGGTCATGCCCGGGAGCGTGGAACACCAGGTGGTTGAACCCCATCCGGTGATACTCCAGCACCTTCTGCACCGCTTCATCCGGATCGGCCGAGACGATCCACCTAGAGGCGATCTGCTCGATCGGTAACGCATCGGCCGCCTTCTCCATCTCGATCGGGTCATCGATGGAGTGCTTTTGTTCGGCGGTCAACGACAACGGGGACCAGAACCGGCAATTCTCCAGCGCGGTATCCACATCGGTGTCATAGGAGATCTTGATCTCGATCATCTTGTCCATCTCGGCCACATCCTTACCCGCACCGGCCGCCCCATCCGCCAACGCCGGCAGCAACTTCTCGGTGTACAACTCCGCGCCCTTACCCGAAGTACAGATGAACCCATCCCCGGCCGCCCCCGCATACCGGGCAGCCTTGGGCCCACCAGCAGCCAGATAGACCGGTACCCCGCCCTCGGGCACGTCATAGATGCTCGCCTCATGGGTGGAGAAATACTCCCCCTCGAAACTCACCCGCTGCTCCCCCCACAACCGGCGCATCAACTCCACCGCCTCGGCCAACCTGCCCAACCGCTCAGCGAACCGCGGCCAATGCTGCTCCCCCGGACCGGCCCACCCGGTAGCGATCTCATTGAGTGCCTCCCCCGTACCCGCACCCAAGATCACCCGGCCCGGATACAAGCACCCCATCGTGGCAAACGCCTGCGCCACCACTGCCGGGTTGTACCGGAACGACGGAGTCATCACCGAGGTCCCCATCTGCACCCGGGAGGTCCGCTCCCCCACCGCCGCCATCCACGCCAACCCAAACGGTGCATGCCCACCCTCATGACGCCACGGCTGGAAATGGTCCGACACGAACACCGACTCCAACCCATGCCCCTCAGCAGCCACCGCGATCTCTACCAACTCCCGCGGACCGAACTGCTCCGCCGAAGCCTTGTAGCCAAGTTTCAAAGGCAACATCCAGGTCGTTCCTTTCAAGTGTGTCGGCTGCGCTGGGACCGGTCCGTTTGGACGCGGGTCAGAAATCACCGCTGGGTGTCGGCGATGTCTTCGTGGTGGCGGATCACTTCCGCGACGATGAAGTTGAGGAACTTCTCCGCGAACACCGGGTCCAGGCCGGCTTCGGACGCCAGGGCGCGCAGTCGGTTGATCTGCTGTTCCTCCCGCGCCGGGTCGGAGGGCGGCATCCGGAGCCGGGCTTTAAGTTGTCCCACGCTCTGCGTGCACTTGAACCGCTCAGCGAGCAGATGCACCAATGCCGCGTCGATGTTGTCGATGCTGCTGCGCAACCGCGAAAGTTCCGGGGGGAGGTCCGCCGCGGCCTCCGGTGAGTGGGTCATCACATCATCGTA
>DATGSR010000114.1:0-25788 GCA_035302405.1 Beutenbergiaceae bacterium | reverse complement strand
GCACAACTCCACAGGGGATGATCGGTTTCGACGACGGTTGTCGTTTCAGGGGAAGCGGGTCGAGGACGCAAGGTTATCTCGATAACGCCCCTTGCAAACCAATAGGTGCTGATTCCAAGCGCACCGACTTCGCCCTCGCCGCCTGAGCGAGCCTTCGAAGTCCGTCAGCCCGGGCTAGCTCTCGTCCCGGATCCTGGCGTCGTCTAGAGAGCCACTGCTGGTAACCCTCGTCATCGGGGTTGCCGGGACTTTCAGGTGACTGGGCCCGTCAGCGACTTGTCTGCGTGATCGCTGGGGCCGAGAAAATCGCAGGCAGACTGCACCCGGAGAAGCCCTGGATCTTCACCGTCGGACGCGGGTTCGATTCCCGCCATCTCCACCTGTCGCGATAAGCGCCGGATCCGTATCGGACCGGCGCTTTTCGCTGCCCACACGTAGCCGCACATCTCGAATCGCACTCTGGCCTCGCGCTTCCGCCTGGAATCGCTGCGCACACCGGTCCGCTGATCACCCTGCGCCGTAAGCGGCGCCGGTGGAACCTCTGCGGCACTCACGGAGCCTGCGGGGGATCGACGACGCCGGAAACAGGAGTGCCACGGCCAGGATTGCTGCGACCGCGCCGGGGCGGAGCGCGGAGCCGGTCAGCAAGATCGCGGCACTGAGCAGCACGATCGCCCAGTCCAGCGCGACGTGTCCGGGCACTGCGGTTGCGCTGGCCACCGTAGACGGCTCGGTCACCGTAGACGGGTTGGCCACCGCGGCGGGCTTGGCCACCGTAGACGGCCCGTTGCCCGCGGTTACGCTGCGACGGTAGAACGCCCACAACGTCAGCCCCACGGCTGCGACCAGGAACACCCGCGCGTCGCTGGTATATCCAGCCCCCGGCGCCCCGGGGCCCAACAGGTGATAGCCGGGCGAGGCGAACCCGGGGGTGCAGTCCATGTAACCGTCGGCGGTGGTCACGCAGGTGCCAGGGTTGAACCAGCCCGGGACATAGTGCCATTCAGCACCCACCACACCCCAGGGCAGGCCGAGGGACAGCAGCAGTAGCGCAAGTGCGGTCCCGATCCATGGGGTTGACGAGCGCATGTCAGATGCGCCGTCCGGGTGCGAGCCACAGCCCCACCGCCGCGCACCCGACCCCGAGAGTCTGCAGGAAGGCGGAGTTCGCGGAGATGCCTGGGAGCACGATGATCACCCAATACCCGACCAGGGCTGCGGTGGCCACGGCGGCCAGCGACCAGCGCTGAGCGGCGGAGGACGATGCCGAGTTGCTCAACGTGATGAGTTGGACGAGAGCGGCGACCGCCGCGAACAGTGACCAGAGCAGATGGTCCAGCCAGCCCACCGATCCACCCTCGGGCAGGGATAGGCCGGCTGCGATGAGCACAGGGCTCAGGATCTGCAGCACCATGCGGGTGCGCTCGGCGCTGGTGCGTTGGGCAGGGTCGCCATTGGCGGGGCCCTGCGCTGCCCTGCCCTGATGTCCGTGTGGCGCAGCGGGGTCGGCCGGGGGCCAGGGCGGCTGATCGTGGTAATTAGCCTGCCCGTGGGTGCCGGGTAGCGGCCCCGCCTGACCTGGGATGCCCGGCGATGGGCGGGCCTGGCTGTGGGGGCCCGGCGGCGGGCCCACCGGATCATGAGCGTGCGGTGGCGGACCCACCGGACCTTGGGCGCCCGGTGGCGGACCCACCCGACCTTGGGCGCCGGGGGGCGGACCTGCCGGACCTTGGGCGCCGGGGGGCGGACCTGTCGGACCTTGGGCGCCGGTGTGGTGGCCCGGAGCACCGGCGGGACCGTGGAACGCGTGCGTCGGCGCCCCAGCCTGGGCCGGTCCTCCGGGCCAGGGATGGGACCCGGTATGGGTAGGGCCGGGCTGGGGATGGCCCTGCGGACCAGCGGGGACAGGCTGCGCGCCCGTAGGTTCGGACGATTCGGGTGGTCCGGGTGGCTCGGGGTTCATGCTCGGATGATGGCAGAGCCACGCGGCGCCGTGGCAGGTATCGACGCAGGAATCTTCCGGCGTCCGGCCCTCGACGCGTCCCGCGTGGTGCCCATCGCCGCGGACCGTGCCGTGCGTACCCGGTTGCTGCTAGGTGCGCTCTAGTTCCAGCGCTGGGTTGTATTGCTCGGTTCGGGTCCGGATCTTGACCGCCGTGAAGACCAACGCGGCCACCAGCAACACCAGCAGCACCGTTCCGGCGTTGAGGCCGAAGCCGTACACCCACAGGAAGGTGAAGGCGCCGGCTGCCAGCAGGTAGTACGTCATCGGGACGACGCTCTTACGGATCAACCGGCCCTCTTGGCCCAGCAAGCCCACCGTGGCCGCCGCCGCGACCACGTTGTGTACCGCCACCATGTTGCCCGCAGCACCTCCCACGGCCTGGGCCGCCACGATCGTCTCCGGTGACGCAACGCCGATGGTCTCACCGGTGCTGAACTGGAACAGGGAGAACATCATGTTCGACACCGTGTTGGAGCCGGCAGCGAAAGCGCCCAGGGCCCCGATCCACGGCGCCAGGAGCGGCCAGTTGCCGCCGGTGGCGCTGGCGGCGGCCTCCGCGAGGGCGATCGGCATGGAATCAAGGCCGCTGCTGTTGAACTCCATGCCGGAGTTGATGAAGATCCGCACCAGCGGCAACGCGAAGAGCAGGGCCACCGCGGCGCCGGCGATCTGTTTGCCGGCCACTTTCCATGAGGAAGTGATCATCCCGCGGTTCATCCGATGCAGCACGTAGGTGATCAGACAGGTGAGCACGAAGATCGCGCCGGGGGAGTACAGGATTTCCCAGTTCTGGGAGATGCCGGTGCCGAAGATGTCGTTCACGTGCAGCACCGCCGGACCGGTGAGGAAATCGGCCACCGCCGGGATGTTCCGGGTCGCCAGCAACAACGCGGCGACGATCACGTACGGGCTCCACGCCAGCAACATCGGCATATTGCGGCGTTCCACCCGCGCCAGGGTTTGCTCGGGGTCGATCCGTCCCATCCACCACGTGGGCCAGGTCCTGCGAGCAGGAAAGTCCCAGGTGTCCTTGGGCATCAAGAAACCCTTGGAGGAGGTGTACATCACCAGCAGCAGGCCGATCAGGCCGCCGATGAGTGCAGGGAACTCCGGCCCCAGTAGGTAGGCGACCAGGACGTACGGGACGTTCATCGCCACAGCGGCGTAGATGGCGAAGGGGGCAACGGCCAACCCGGCTTTGAAACTGCGCTTCTCGCCGAAGAACCCGGTGAGCAGGACCACCATGAACAGCGGCACGAGCAGGCCGATCACCGCGTGCATGGTGGCGACTTGGGTGGCGGTGTGTGCGACGAATTCCCCGTGGCCCATGCCCAACTCATCGGCGCGAGCCTGCACCCCGGAAACGAAGGCGCCATCGGTGCCGGACAATCCCGTACCCACGCCCACGACCATCGGCGTGCCCACCGCTCCGAAACTGACCGGTGTGGACTGGATGATCAGCCCGGCCATCACCGCAGCCACCGCAGGGAACCCCAGTGCGAGCAGTAGCGGCGCCACCACCGCGGCCGGGGTGCCGAAGCCGGCGGCGCCTTCGATGAAGGAACCGAACAACCAGGCGATGATGATCACCTGGACCCGCCGGTCGGCGCTGATGTTGGTGAAGCCGGCGCGAATCGTGTGCAGTGCTCCGCTCTTGGTGACCGTCTCCAGGAGTAGCAGCGCACCGAAAACGATCCACAGCAGCGTGACGGCGATAACCAGGCCCTGCACCGTGGAGGCGCCGATGGCCAGCCATTCCATCTGCCAGGCGGTGCCGGCGATCACCACGATCACCAGGAAGCCCACCGGCATTGCGTATTTCGCGGGCCATCGCAGCCCGACGAGCAGCGTTGCAATCACGACGATAGGAAGGATGGCCAGCAGGGCCTGTACTGCGAGGTTCATTCATGCCTCCGCGTCGGCAACATCACCGACACTTTCCGTAACGTGGAATTGTGGATCCACCTTGCGATGTGACCGACGTTACTCGATGACGTGTCCTTGTCAATCGGTGCCCTTGCCGGTCGGCCCTCGGTCGCTGATTTTTGCGCAGGCGGCAAACGTGCCGCGATTAGGTCGTGGCTGGGCCGACCGGCATAATCTGAACCATGCCGGCCCGACCGTTGCGGGTAGCCCTCATCAGCCTGCACACCTCCCCGTTGGCCGACGCGGGCGCCGGGGACGCGGGCGGAATGAACATCATGGTGCGCCACAGCGCCGAGGCGATGGCCGCCGTCGGGCACGAGGTCGTGGTTTTCACCCGGCGGACCGACCCGCACTCACCGGATGTCCAGCCTCTGGCCCCCCGCGCCGTCGTCCATCAGTTGCGCGCTGGGCCGGCCGCTCCGGTGAGCAAGGAACACCACGAGGAACTCATCGCACCCTTCGCCGCCGTCCTGGCCCAGCACTGGGACGGCTGGGACGTGGTGCACTCCCATCACTGGTTCTCCGGGATGGCGGCTCAGCCCCTGGCTGCGGCCCACGGCCAACCGCATGTACAGACCTTCCACTCCATCACCGCCGGGCACAACCGGCCATTGGATGAGGGAGAGCCCGCCGAAAGCCCCGGCCGGGCCGACGGCGAGCGGCACCTGGCGCAGGCGTCGGAAGCCGTGGTGGCGGTCAGCGATGCGGAGCGTACGACGGCGATCACCCGGTTGGGTGCACAGCCGGAGCACGTGCAGGTGGTCCGCCCCGGAGTGGACGTGGACAGGTTCCGTCCCATCGGCGGGCACCACCCGCCGGCGTTGGTGCTGGCCGCCCGGTTGGAGCCCCTCAAGGGGGTGGATCTGGCGATCCGTGCATTGGCTCTGGTTCCGGAGGACATCCGGCCGACGTTGCACGTGTTGGGGGCGCCCTCGAGCGCCTATCCGGGATATGACGACCAGCTGGTGCGGTTGGGCCAGCGTGTGGGGGTGAGTCCGTGGCTCCGATTCTCCGGTGCGGTCTCCCGGGCGGTGCTGGCCCACAGTTTCGCTGCGGCCTCCGCAGTGCTGGTGCCTTCCCATTCCGAGACGTTCGGGCTGACCGCGTTGGAGGCCTCCGCCTGCGGGGTTCCGGTCATCGCCTCCGGGGCCGGGGGGCTGAGCGAGGCGGTCCTGGACGAGGTCACCGGATTGATCGTGCCGCGCCGTGACCCGCGCCAGTGGGCCGATGCGATTACTTCGCTGCTGCAGGATTCGGACTATGCCGCCAACCTGGGCGCGGCCGGGCGGCAGTTCGCGCTGAGCCGCACGTGGCAGGCCACCGCTGCGGGCTGGGTGGACGTCTACCGGCAGGTCATGGCGCAACGCCCGGTGGCCCAGCACCGGTGATAAAGTCACCCCACCCCGGCCACGCGGCTGCCTGTGAGGCGCCGGGTGCGGACTTCGAGGGGGCGGACTTCGAACGGGCGGACTTCGAGGAGGTCGGATGGCCCCTGCACCGGTAGCGCGCGGGACCTGGTCGGATGCTTTGGGCCGGGCGGGTTCGCGGTGTGCGCAGATCCTGCTCATCTCCGCCGTCGTCGTCGGGCTGATCTGGTTGCTTACCCGGGTGTCGGTGGTGGTATTGGCCGCTCTGGTAGCGCTGATCCTATCCTCCGCCTTCTACCCGTTGGTGCGCTGGCTGGTCAGCAAGAGATGGTCCCGGCTGCTGGCCACGATCGCCACCTTCGCCGTCACGCTACTGGTACTGGGCGGGGTCATCACCGGTGTGGTGTTCGCGGTCCGCAGCGAATGGGACGAACTCACCGCTTCCGCGGTGGCCGGCTGGGAGGAGTTGCAGCGGTTCGTCATGTCCGGTCCGCTGCCGATCGACACCGCCGCGATCGACAACGCGATACAGAGCGTCACCGAATTTGCCACCAGCGGTGCGTTCCTGGGCGGAGCGGTCAGCGGACTGAGCGCAGCCACCGAGTTCCTCACCGGCGCCGCCCTAATGGTGGTGATCCTGTTCTTCTTCCTCAAGGACGGGCCGAAGATCTGGAATTTCACCCTGCGCTGGTTCCACGGGAACACCCGGGCGAAACTGGCCGAGTCCGGCGACCGCACCATCGAAGTACTCGGCGGCTACGTGCGCGGTACCGCGATCATCGCGGCCGTGGACGCGTTCTTCATCGGCGTGCCGCTGTTCTTCCTCGGCGTGCCCCTGGCGCTACCGCTGGCCGTGGTGGTCTTCATTGGTGCGTTCATCCCGATCGTCGGTGCCACCGTGGCGGGCATCCTCGCCGCGTTGGTGGCGTTGGTGGCCAACGGGCCCGTGATCGCCCTGGTGGTGGTTGCGATCGTGATCGCGGTTAACCAGATCGAAGGTGATCTGCTCCAGCCGGTGGTGATGGGGCGGACTCTGAAGTTGCACGCTCTGGTGGTGCTGCTCGCGTTGGCGGTGGGCACGATCGTGGGCGGAATCTTCGGTGCGATCCTGTCGGTGCCGGTTACGGCGGTGGCCTGGGCCGTCATTCAGATCTGGACGAATGCCTATCAGTCGGGGTATGACCCGGTGCTCGGGGAGGACCCGATCTCGTCGGGGGACCGGGCTGAGACGAACGCGACGATGGCTGATCGTTGGAAGTACGAGAGGATGCGGCACCAACGCCGCCGCAAGGTGCAGAGCCCGGGCACTGAGCAGGAAGGCGAGCACGCCGGCGGTCGGGCGGAGGCCGGGGTACGGCAGGCCGGCCGGCGGGAGCGGCCCGCCACGGAAGCCGACGCCGAGCCCGACGCAACCGGCGACGCCGGCCAACTCGCCGACCCGGACCAAACGGCCGATCGTGGCTCGACAGCCGATCCGGACCCACCAGCCGATCCGGACCCAGCGGATACGGAACCTCCGCACCGGGGCCGGCACACCAAGGGAAACCGGGACGACTGAACGCGTTTCGGAGATACTGAGCGGGTCCTTGACGTTGTCGACCTCGATGGCGTCGCCGGCCCTTGCAGGCTTCACCCCACGAACTGACCACAAGGGCCGACGACGAACCGGTATATGCCGAGGAAGTACGGCTGCGTGTTCGCGTTCGGCGACTACGCAGGGATCATGCCGTGCGGGTCGATCACGTACTTCTTGGCCGCTCCAGCATCGAACTCCGCGTACGCCTCCGGAGCCTGATCGAGGGTGATCGTGGTGGCATTCACCGCCTTGGCGATCTGCGCCTTGCCGCTGAGGATCAATTTCATCAGGCCCCGGTTGTATCGCTTCACCGGGCACTGACCCGTGGTGAAACTGTGTGACTTGGCCCAACCGAGGCCGAAGTCGATCCCGATCCGCCCGCGTTTGGCGTCCTCGTCGACGGCGCCTGGGTCACCGGTGACGTACAGGCCCGGGATGCCCAGCCCGGCTCCCACCCGGGTGACGGTCATGACGTCGTTGAGCACTGTCGCCGGTGCCTCACCAGCACCCTCTCCGTGCCCGCGAGCCTCGAACCCGACCGCGTCCACCGCGGCGTCGACTTCGGGCTCGCCGAGGATCTGCTCGATCATCTCCGGTAACGGATTGCCGGTACTCAGGTCCACCGTCTCACAGCCGAAACTCTCCGCCTGCCGTAGACGCTCAGGGATCATGTCTCCCACGATCACCGCCGAGGCACCGAGGAGTTGCGCGGCGTGTGCGGCAGCCAGACCCACCGGGCCCGCCCCGGCCACGTAGACCGTCGAGCCGGTGGTCACTCCGGCGCTATAAGCGCCGTGGTACCCGGTGGGGAAGATGTCGGACAGCATGGTCAGGTCGAGGATCTTCTCCAGGGCCTGGTCCCGGTCGGGGAACTTGAGCAGGTTGAAGTCCGCGAAAGGCACCATGACGTACTCGGCTTGCCCGCCGATCCACCCGCCCATGTCCACGTACCCGTAGGCCGCCCCGGGCCGTGCCGGGTTGACGTGGAGGCAGACGCCGGTTTTACGCTCCTCGCACATGCGGCAGCGTCCGCAGGCGATGTTGAAGGGGACCGAGGCGATGTCGCCTTCCTTCAGGAACATCACGTCGCTGCCCACTTCGACGACTTCGCCGGTGATCTCATGGCCTAGGGTCTGGCCCACGGGTGCGGTGGTACGGGCTCGGACCATGTGCTGATCGCTCCCGCAGATGTTGGTGGCGACGATCCGCAGCACCACCGCGTGCGGCGCGGCCTGGGACACACCGAGCCAATCCGCCACTTCTTTGGGGATCTCCAACTTCGGGTAGTCGATCTCCTCGACTGCCGTTTCCCGCTCGCCCTTGAACTTGACTACTCGGTTGTCGGCCATGTGTCTTCCTCTCAGGTTGCGTTGTCTTCTTGCGCTACTTGTCAGTTGCGGTGAGTCTCCTTGCGGGTGGTTCTGCGGATGCGTACCTCCTTTGCATACGGGTCGGGTCGGATGGGGCTCTCGAGGCCGGGGCGGGCCGGTGTTCGACTGGATGGTTCACCGGCCCGGGGCCAAGTGGCCGTGGATGGAGGCGCCGATCGTGAGCGTGACGTAGATGCACGCGGCGATGATGAAGCCGGGGACCGCGGCTAGGAACCGGGCCGCGGTCGACGAACTGGGCCACGATGTGCGCGAGTGTCGCGCGGCAGGGAAATTGCCGGCCGTTGTCAATGCGATGGTGACGGTCGTGGTGAGAGGCCATCTCGCACCCCTTCACTCAGTCGTTGAGTTCGTGGGTCATGAGCCACTGGCACCCGGCGGCGATGGCCGGCGGTGTCGAGTCCCGAGGCGCATCATGACTTGTGATCCGGTCGATGCCGGGTCGACCAATTCGGAGTGGATATCACCACCTTGCACCTGTCGAGCGGCGGGAATCCGCACCGACTTCGCTCCCGTGTACCGTCCGATCAGGGTCGTCTGTCGCGCTGGGATCGCGACCGTAACACGCGGCCTTCAGGCGTACAAGGGCGGGAGCAGGCCCTCTCAGACAGTCATATAGCCGCCGCATCCCGCGGCGAGCGCAAGCGTCATTCGACGATTCAGCCCCACCGGGCGCAAGCGTCGCTCGATGGTTCACGCACCGAGCGCAAGCGTGCTCGACGATTCAGCCGCACCGAGCGCAAGCCTGCTTGACGCTTAACTCAGCGACGCCTGCGTCTGTGACCGCGGCGCGATCGGTGACATGCGAGGTGAGGGTGGTGAAGCCGGTGGCGTCACGCCCTGGCCGCGGTGAGGGCGGCAAGGATCTGGGCGAGTTGCACCGGTTGGCTGAACATTGGCCAGTGCCCGGAATCCAGGCCCACGTAATCGACCCGCTCGGCACGGGAAAGTTCAGGCATCTGCCCGGCCTCCAGCCATTCTCGAGCCTCCGCCGGGGTGTACTCCGGGCACACCAGCACCACCGGTACGCCGAAGCGGCGCTCATCGCGCAGCCGCATCACGCCGCGAGTGACTGCCTCGGGGACGGGGTGTGCCGACTCGGCGATGCGCTTGCGCATGGCTTGATCCAGGTCCGCGGAGTCCGGCCCGGCGAACGGCTCCCACCCGGGAAAGGGCACCGCTCCGGCGGTGACCGGGAAGAAGTCGGCATAGGTCTGACCGTCGGCGGCGGGGAATCCGCCGATCATCACGGTGGCGGAAACCTTTTCGGGCTGGGCGTCCGTAGCCGCCCATGCCAGGGAGCAGGCAGCGGAGTGTCCCACCACCATGACCGGTGCGGTGGCCTCCTGCACGGCCCGGGTCACCGCATCGACCTGGTCCTGCAAAGTGGCCGACGACGAGCCGTCACCTTGACCCGGCAGCGTCACTGGAATCGGTCGGTGCCCCAGGCGCTCCAGTTCCCGGGTAACCGGATCCCAAGCGGTGGCATCAAGCCATAATCCGGCGATCAACACGATCTCCATGGGGCCTCTTCCCGTGCGAAGTTGATTGAGCGTAGTACTGCGGTGGCTCCGGTGGCGAGGAATTTGCATGCGCCCGTTGCGCCTCCCCCTCGTTCCGGGGCAACTCGCGGTAACTGCGGTAGCCGCGGTAGTTGCTGTAACTGCGGTAGTTGCCGGACTGGTGCGCTCGCTGCGGGCGTGCGCATGCGACGTCCGCCCCGGCAGGTAAGCGGTGGTTATATCTGCCGGCGGGGGCGGCGCAGGGCACGCCGTCGGTCTCGGTTGGGTCGGACCAAGAGATACTCCGGCGGATCGTTGGGCATCCGAGCCACATGGAGTCCGAGGGCCGCGTTGGGTAGCAGTTCCATGTCTTCTCCTTCGTGTACAAACCACGCTAGGAGCCATTCCGGACGAACTGCTTCCGCATTCCTGATTGCTCGCAGTAACGTCGTGGGTGTGACCGAAGCCAGCCCGACCGCCCGCGCATTGCGCACGTTGGAAATGCTGCACGCCCGCCCCGGGGTGACGGCGGAGGAACTCGCCGAGAGGCTCGGTGTGAGCGCACGGGCGGCCCGCCGCTACATCGCGATCCTGCGCGAGGCGGGTATCGACGTGGCCTCCGCCCGCGGCCGATACGGGGGCTACCGATTGGGCCGCGGCACTCGCCTGCCACCGGTGCTGTTCACCGAGGCCGAGGGCCTGGAGCTGGTGATGGCGGTCCTCAACGGCGCCCCGAGCGCCGCGCTCGATGACGATGCGGTGGGCAAGGCGCTGGGTAAGGTGATCCGCGCCCTGCCACCAGCGATCAGCCGTCGGGCCGAACTGCTACGCACCTACGCCGCCGCCGCGCCCGATCCGGGCCGCCATCCTGCCGACCCGGCGATCACCAGCGCTTTGGTCGCGGCCTCATCGGCTCACCAGCGGGTGCGCATCGCGTACCGGACGGCCCCGGAGCGGGACTGGGAGACCGAGGTGGATCCGTGGTCGGTCGTGTTGTGGTTCGGCCGTTGGTATCTGCTGTGCTTCGCCCACCATGTGCAGGCGGTGCGTACCTATCGGATCGACCGTGTGGTCCGCGCTGAGCGCGTGACCGGCACGTTCACCCCGCCTGCGGGTCTGGATCCGATCGCCACCCTGGAAGACAACTTCGGGTCCGGCTGGCCCCTGCAGGCCCGCATCGTCTTCCAGGCTCCGATCGAACAGGTGCGGCCGTGGTTCAGGCCGGCGATGGGACACCTGGCCGACCATCCCGAGGGGTGTGTGGTGATTGGGTCGACCAGCTCTGCGCAGATGTACGCCAATGAGTTCCTCGCTCGTGTGCCGTTCCCGTTCCGGGTGGAGGGCGGGCCGGAATTGCGCCTAGCGGTGCAGGAACTCATCGACCGCCTGCAGGGAGCACTTGCCCCGCGATCAGCGCAGGCCGAACCGAGCAACAGCCCCCGCAGCCACCTAGCGGTCCGGAACGACCCAGCGGGGCACCACCCGCAGGCAGATGATCATGCCCAGTAACTCGACCAGGGACTGCATCACCACCACCAGGGCCGCCAGTTCCCAGCCGGCAGGCAGCGCCAGCGCCACCGGGAGCACCACGAACGAGTTGCGCGTGGCCAGCGTGAACGCCAGCGTGCGGCCGGCCGGTGCGGATAACCCGACGACGGCGGTGCTCACCTTCGCCAGCAGCAACGCGCCCACCAGGAATGCCGTGACGACGGCGAGTACCACCGGCAGGAAGGTGCGTGCCTGCCAAGCCGTTTCGGCGTTGGAGGCGGCGACGGCGAAGATTACCGCGGCGAGCAGCGGCACCGGAGCGTGACCCAGGCCGGCCCGCACCCGCTCGCCGGCGGGTTGGCGCCGTAGCAGCGGTTCCGCCGATATCGCCAGCAGCAAGGGCCCCAGCACCACCACCAGCGCCGGCCACAAGTCCTGTACACGCACTGAGATGGAGAACTGCGGGCCCGCCAGCAGCCACAGGTAGACAGGCAGCAGCACCAATTGGAGCACCAAGTTCATCGGGGTGAGCGCGACCGCCCGGGCGGTGTCGCCGCGGCCGAGTTGGGTGAAGGTGATGAACCAGTCGGTGCACGGCACCAGCAACACCAGCAGTAACCCCAGTCGCAGGGCATCATCGGCGGGGACCAGCCCGACCAATGCCCAGACCAGCATGGGGAGCAGCACGAAGTTGGCCACCAGAGCGGTGACGAAGAACCGCCGGTCGCGCATGGCGGCCCGGATGGCGGCGAGGGGCGTCTGGGTGAAGGTGGCCAGCAGCAACGCCGCCAACGCCGGCCACACGGCCACCTCGAGCACGTCAGCGACGGCCGGCCGGCGAGCACCGAGGGCCACGCCCAGGACAGTTGCCACCACGTACGCCCACACCTGATGGCGCTGCACGGATGCACCGAACGACCGGGCGGAAGTGACCGGGATCGATGGGGCAGCAGAGCGCACGCTACGACTCTAGGACGCCACCGAAGGCTACTGCTCGTGCTCGCCGGCCGCGGGTTCCGGCCCGGGTGTGATCCACATGACTGCGACCGTCGTGGATTCTCGATATGATGGATCCGTCAAGTCGTCAAGTGGAGGTTGTGGTTGGCGTTAACCGAGGCGGATCAGCCGCTGTATGAGATCAAGGCGAACCTGTTCAAGGGGTTGGCGCATCCGGTGCGAATCCGGATCCTGGAGTTACTTTCGAACGCTGCGGAGGTATCGGTCGCGGAGATGCTGGCCGATATGGACCTGGAGCCGTCCCACCTGTCCCAGCATCTGTCGGTGCTGCGCCGCCATCGCCTCGTGACCAGTCAGCGGCGCGGTTCACACGTGTACTACCGCTGGGTTTCGGACCGCGGGGCCGAACTGCTCAGTGCGGCCCGGCTGCTCCTTGGTGATGTGTTGCAGGTCAGTGCCACCCAACTCGAGCAGGCCGCCGCAATGCCGCCCGCGGGCCAGCCGGCCACGGCAGGTGGCCGGTGAGCGCGCAGGTGAGTAGTTGGCGTTCCTTGTTGCCCAGCCGGCAGGACTACCTCGGCCTGCGCCGGACGTGGAAACGTGACGTCCTCGCCGGGCTCACGGTGGGCATCGTCGCCCTGCCGTTGGCGCTGGCGTTCGGCGTGAGTTCCGGCGCGGGTGCCGAGGCCGGCTTGATCACCGCGATCGTGGCCGGGCTTGTGGCCGCCATCTTTGGCGGTTCGCACGTGCAGGTCTCCGGCCCCACCGGGGCGATGGTGGTTGTGCTTGCCCCGATCGTGATGAATTACGGAGCCGGGGCGCTGATGGTGGTCAGCGTGATGGCCGGCATCGTCGTCCTCATCGCCGGGCTGCTCCGGCTGGGCCGAACGGTCAGTTATATCCCCTGGCCCGTGGTCGAGGGGTTCACCATGGGGATCGGGATCATCATTTTCGCCCAACAGGTTCCCGCCGCAGTGGGCGCCTCCGACGCCGCCGAATCGCCGAGTGCTGTCGTGGCGGCCGTCCAGGCGATCACGGCAGCGGACTGGCCGCAGGCGTTGTTGCCGCTGGCGGCCGTCGTGGTGGTGGCAGGCATCATGGTGCTGGCCGGGCGGCGTTGGCCCCAGATCCCCGGGTCGTTCCTGGCGATCGTGGTGGTCACCGCCGTGGTGGTGTTGGCCTCGGTGCCGCTGGAGAACATCGGCGCCCTGCCCAGTTCCCTGCCCGCCCCGGCGCTCCCGGAGATCGACCTGGAGATCATCCGCGCGCTGGCCGGACCGGCCCTGGCGGTCGCTGCGCTCGCCGCGATCGAATCATTGCTCTCCGGGCGGGTGGCCCACTCCATGTCCGAAGTGGGCCCGTTCGACGCCGACCGTGAACTGGTCGGGCAGGGGCTGGCTTCGGTGGCCTCTGGCATCTTCGGCGGTATGCCCGCCACCGCGGCCATCGCCCGGACCGCGGTGAACGTGCGCTCCGGCGCCCGCACCCGCGTCTCGGCCATAGTTCACGCCCTGGCGTTGCTCGCGGTGGTGTACCTGGCCGCCCAGGCCGTCTCGCATGTGCCGCTCGCAGCGCTGTCCGGGGTGCTCATGGTGACCGCATCGCGGATGGTGTCGGTGCGGGTGGCGCGTACTCTGCTGACCACCACGCGGTCGGACGCGGCGATATTCCTCATCACTGCGGTGGTGACCGTGTCGGTGGACCTGGTGGTGGCGATCCTCATCGGCCTGGCGGTGGCGGCGTTCTTCGCGCTGCGGGCGCTCAGCCGCGCCAGCGGTGTGCACCGGGAGGAGATCGCCGGGCCGGTCCACCCCGGTGATGCCCGGATCGCGGTGTTCCGGATCGACGGCGCGCTGTTCTTCGGCGCGGTGGATCGGATCATCGAACGGGTCTCGGCCCAAAAGGGCCTGGACGTGGTGGTCCTGCGCCTGTCGCAGTTGCACCTGGTGGATGCCACCGGCGCCCGGTCGTTGGCGACGCTGGTGACCGCATTGGAGGAGCGCGGAGTGACGGTGCTGATCAAGGGCGTGCGCCCGGAGCACCTGAACCTGATGCGCCGACTACAGGTTTTCGCCGCGTTGCGTCACCGCAACCACCTCTTCGATGACCTGGACGACGCGGTCGCCCACGCCCGCTCCCACATCCGGCGTATCGACGCCGAACGGGCCGAGCAAGCCGCACGGGATCAGGAAACTGAACAGGAGACCGAACGGGGCAAGGAGGTTCAACAGGACCCCGAACTCGCTGTGGATGAACATGAGGACGGAGCCGATGAGCCGAGAGCCGCATCGAACGGACGCACCGGCACATCAGGGGCGCCCACATCCGGATCCCACCACGACGACACCGCCGGCGCCGAGCAGCCGCTCGCCAGGGCGAGTCACGACGCCTCGGGGTGAGTGGCGTCGTCGTCCATCCAACTCGCCAGGGCGAGTCGCAACGCCTCGGGGTGAGTGGCGTCGTCCTCCATCCGACTCGCAGGGCGAGTCGCAACCCTCAGGGTGAGTGACGTCGTCGAGCCGGGTGAGGCACGGGTCTCGGTGAGGCGGGAGGGCTAGGCGGAGGCGTGTCGGCTCACCGGCTCAGGGCTCGCCGACGCGCAACCGGGTGCCGTACCGGGACCGGATCTCCTCGTTGTGCTCATCGCCCCCGGGCACGTTGGCCGAGACCAGGATCGGCGGGGTCTGGCCCCGGTCGAGCATGATCTTGCAGACCTCGGCAGCGATCATTTCCGCGATCAGGTTCGCAGTGATCGCGCTGGTGGGCACCGCGGCACCGACGTCGGGGATGTCCACCTCGGCGTCCCCGAACACGGACCCGTTGTCGATCACCACATCAGCCACCTCGAACAGGCGAGAACCGGAGGGGTGGCGGGAGGTGATCTGCCGGGAGTGATCCAGGCTGGTCACCGCGATCACCTTGTGTCCGCGCCGCCCCGCCTCCAGGGCCATCTCCACCGTGGACCCGTTGCCGCCGGAGTTGGAGGCGATGATGAACGCATCGGCCGGGTGCAACTCGGCCAGTGCCAGCACGTCGTGCGCGGTCTGGGGGTTGCGTTCGGCATCCGGGGTGAGGATCGACTCCGGGGCGGCGTCCCCGTACATCACCACGTCCTTCACGCTCAGCATGTTCGCCGGGACCAAGCCGCCGGCGCGCCCGGCCACCTCCATGGCAAAGCCGCGGGAGTGGCCGGTGCCGAAGGCCTGGATGATGCCCCCGGTATCGATCGCCTCGACATAGATCTCGGCCGCAGCGCGAATGTTCTGGGTCTGGGTGGTCAGTACCCGGGTCACCGCCGACAGGATCGTGGAAGCGGCGATGGTCTGGTCGATCACGGTCACGGACGTGCTCCTCATCGTTATGGGCTGACTATTGTTATGGGCTGCATCGTCCCGGTTAAGGGTTGGGATGCCCCGCATTCTCGGGTCGGTGGCGTGCCGTTGAGTCGGCGAGATGAACATGGACTCTGGGGGCGTAGGGACCGGGGTCGTGCTGGGCGAGCCACGCTGCGCCGTCCAGGGAGTTACCGAGCGGGTGGCGAATCTGGGCGGCGGGCAACTCCCGCTGCAACGCTTCGGTGAGCAGCGGCAGGAGCACATCGGCGGCCCGAGCCAGTCCGCCGACGACGGCGACCGGGATCGTCCGTGCCTCGAAGCCGCCCGCCGCGGCGCGGATCGAACGCGCCAGGGCGCCCATCGAGGTGGCCACGATGCCGACGGCGACCGGGTCGCCCGCCCGGGCGGTGGCGAGCACGTCCCGGGCGAAGGCGGCCACGGCCGCGGCGGGGGCGGGGGAGCGGTAGACCGCGGCTGAGATGCGTTCCACCGGGCCGTACCTCTCGATCGCCGCCCGGGTGAGTGCGGTGGGCGGATGCAGTCCCTCGGCGTGTTCCAACACGGCTCGTAATCCGTGCTGGCCGAGTTGGAATCCGGATCCGTCGTCTCCCAACAGGTAACCGCGGCCATCGACGGTGGTGAACTGTCCGGCGGGATTCAGTCCGATCACGGCCGTGCCGGTCCCGATCGCGGCCACCACACCGGGCTCACCACGTAGGGCGCCGGCGTGGTTGGAGATATCGTCGCCGAACATCAGCACGCGGCGGGCTCCCGTGGCCGAGACGATGCCGTTGCCCAGCTCGGTCAGCGGTCCGGGCTCCTGGAACAACCCGCTCATGCCCAGCGCCGCCAATCGCACGCGCGGGTTGCCCAACTCGGCTAACGCCGCCGAGATCGAGGTGAGCATACCGGGGACGTTGCCGCCCTGGTGATGGCGCACGCCCGCCCCCTGGGCCTCCTGGCCGTTGGGCAGCCGCAACCGGATCTGTGACTGGCCACCATCGACGGCCAACCACGTCAGCGGGCGCCCGTCACCTGGGCCCGGCGGCCGGGCGCCACGCGCGGACATCCCCTCCGGGTCGCTCGTGGTGGCGGCACCGGTCGGTTCATCGGCGAGATCGGCTGGCATGTGCTCCTCGGGCGCTTCGGGCTCTGGCAGCCAGCGTAGACCGCCCGGCGCTCGGTCCCGCTGTAGGGCAGGGGTCAACGTTCCTCCGGCCGCAGCGGCGCGACCGCGTCCAGCAGGTGATCCAGCACCCGATGGGCCGCCGCTTGCGCCCCGGGATCGGTGGGGCGCTGGGCCAGCCACAGCGCAGCCTCGTTCATCGCCCCGGACAATTGCGCCACCATCGCTTCCAGCAGGTCGGCCGGCACCCCGACGTCCTCGAGCGCTTCGCGCAGGTGCGCACCGGAATGTTCGGCGTCCAATGAACGCCAGCGGCGCCAACCGAGCACGGCCGGGCCGTCCAGGAGCAGGATCCGGACCGCCCGTGCGGCGGTGATCGCCGTCAGGAACCCGTGGCTGCCGGCGCGTAGCCGAGCCATCGCATCCGAGCCGGCGTCTTCTGCCGCGGCGACGACGTTTGCGGCCACTTCCGCCTGCAACTCGTTCACCACGGCCAGGAACAGCCCGGTCTTGTTGCGGTAATGGTGATACACCGCCCCACGCGTGACACCCGCGGCTGCCGCGACATCTTCCAGGGTGACCGCGGCGAAGCCGCTGGCTGCGAAGGCCTCACTCGCCGCCGCCAGCACGGCTCGAGCCGTCCGGGCGGCGTCCTCGGCAGAAGCGCGTGCCATAAAACCTTCCTTTACGTGCACGGTGTATGTATTCTCGCGTTTACAAACACTCTGTATGTAAGGAGAGTAGCAATGTCTGCCACCGTCTATCCCGTACTGATGAGCCAGGATGTGGCCACCACGTCCCAGTTCTACACCGCAGCCCTCGGCTTCGAGGTCACCTTCGAGAGCGAGTGGTACGTGAGCCTGCGTCTTGGCCAGAGCGAACTGGCGATCCTGCAAAGTGATCACCCCACCGTGCCGCCCGGTTTCGGCGCCCCCGCACGCGGGGTCATCGTGAACCTGGAGGTCGAGGACATCGGCCCCCTGCATCACGCCCTGATCCACGAGCAGGGCATGAGAGCGGTGGTGCCGCTGCGCGATGAGGATTTCGGCCAACGGCACTTCATCGTCGCCGGTCCGGATGGCGTGCTGATCGATGTCATCCAGCCGATCGCCCCGACCGCTGAGTTCGCCGCCGCCTATGCCGACGAGGCGCTGCCAGGGAATTGATCCCCGATCGGCACCGGTAGTCTCACCGCGGGAGGGATTGGGCGGTCTCACCGCGGGAGGAATTGGGCGGTGTCAGCGGGCAGTTGCCGCGCGGTCGAGCGCTCGCCTCAACCCTGAGCGCCCGCGGCCAGCACGTATGCCGTGGCAGTTGCCACGGCCAGCAGCACCAGCACCGTGATGACGGCCAGCAGCGCCCCGCTCGGCACTTTCTCAGGTGTGGGCGCGGCGATCGTGAGCGCCTGGATCACGTGCTCGACCTGCTGCACCCGTATCGTGGCCCGCCATAGCAGCACCACACCGAGCACCAGGGCCAACACCGGCAAAATAATGCCCATCGTGGGATGTGGGGCGCCGAGGTAACGGCCGGTGAGCACCATGCCGGCCGTCAGCGCCAGGGATGTGCGCCGCCAGGACAGATGCGTGCGCTCGATTTGCAGGCCAGGATCCCAGCGACCGTTCACTGGTTGCCCCAGACCAGGCCGAACGCCACCAGGGCGATGACAGCGATCAGCGACACCGTTACCGGTGTGGTGGCCAGTGGTCCCGGTAGGGGACGGTCCTCACGCATCGCTCGCTCGGTGCGCACCCAACCGATCCAGGCTTGGAGCACCACGATTAGCGCGGTGAGTACCAGCACGAGTGCGGTGATCAGGCGAAGGACGCCGGGCATCGGGTTGGGTAGCGCTTGCAGCGCGACGGCACCGGCGAGCAGCGCCAGGCCGGTGCGGATCCACGCCAAGAAGGTGCGTTCGTTGGCGAGGGAGAAGCGTGGATCGGGCTCCTCGCCCGTTCCGTATACCGATTGCGGAAACCGTGGCTTGCTCATGGTGCTGTCAGCGTAGCGGCGCCGGCCGCGCCGCGGCGCGCGCGACCATCAGCAACCATGACCTGCTTCGGGTGCAAGAAAAGCCGGCGGCGAGCCGCCTTGTGCGCGCCCCGCCGCCGGCTCAGAGCGTGGATAGCGCTCAGTGCGCCGATCACGCTCGGTGGACGAACCGGGCTCGGTTAACGAACCGGCCTCAGAGCACGGCCTTGACGGCGTCGGCCCAGATCTGGGCGCCCTCGGCCACCTGCTCCTCGCTCACCACCAGAGCCGGGATGAACCGCACGACCTGACCCCACGGACCGCAGGTGAGTAACAACAGCCCCCGCTTGGCGGCCTCCTGCTGCACCGCCGCCGCGGTGGCGCCGTCGGGACGCCCGTCGGCATCGCGGAACTCGTTGCCAAGCATCAAACCCAGACCGCGGACGTTGGCGATCTCGGGGTGTTCCTTGGCTACGTCCTCTAGCAGCCCGCGCAACTGCGCACCGCGTTCGCGGGAGTTGGCGACCAGGTTCTCTTCCTGGATCACCTCCATGGTGGCGATGGCCGCCGAGCACGCCACGGCATTGGCGCCGTAGGTGCCGCCCTGTGAACCGGGCCACGCCTTGCTCATTAGTTCCTCTGAGGCGGCGATCGCGGACAGCGGGAAGCCCGAGGCCAGACCCTTGGCGGTGGTGATCACGTCCGGCTTGGCGTCGAAGTGGTCCCCGCCCCAGAACTCTCCGGTGCGCCCCCAGCCGGTCTGGATCTCATCGACGATCAGCAAGATGCCGTGCCGGTCGGCGCGCTCGCGCAAGCCGGCGAAGAACTCGGCGTTGGCGGGTACGTATCCGCCCTCGCCCAGCACCGGCTCGACGATGAACGCCGCGGTGTCCTCCGGAGCGCTCATGGTCTGCAGGGTGTAGTCCAGTTGGTTGAGGGCGAACCGGGTGGCTTCCTCTTGGGACCAGCCGAAGTGGTAGTGGTCCGGGAACGGGGAGATGTGCACTCCGGCCATCAACGGGGCGAACCCGGAGCGGAACTTGGTGCCCGAGGTGGTCAGCGAGGCCGCGGCCACGGTGCGTCCGTGGAACCCGCCGTGGAAAGCGATGATGTTCGGCCGGCCGGTGGCTTGGCGCACCAACCGCAGTGCCGCCTCGACCGCCTCGGAGCCGGAGTTGGCGAAGAACAGCGAGTCCAAGCCCTGGGGGAGTACCTCGGAGAGCCGGTCGGTCAGGTCCAGCAGGGGCCGGTGGCTGACGGTGGTGTATTGCGCGTGGATGATCTTGCCGATCTGTTCCTGGGCGGCAGCCACGACCTTGGGATGGCTGTGGCCGGTGCTGGTGACGCCGATCCCGGCGGTGAAGTCCAGGTATCGCCGGTCGTCCTCGTCCCAGATCTCCGCGCCCTGTCCCCGGGCCGCCAGGACGCCGGTGGCTTGCTTGAGGATGGGGGACAGTTCAGCCATGGTGATTACTCCCGTGTAGGATTGTCGACAATCTGGCTACCAATACGTATCACGCCCGCGGTGGTCGTGGCTACCGGGAGCGCGTACCTTGGCAGCAAACCAGGAATTCACCCGTCCCGCACCAGCACGGCGCGGCAGGTAGCGGTGCGGTTTGTCCGGCAGGTCCGTCACGTGAAAGGACGTCTCTCATGGCCCAGCAACTCCCCGAAGGAATCCCGACCGGCCTGTTCATCGACGGACAGTGGGTGGAGGCGGAGAACGAGGCGCAACTGGATGTGCTGAACCCGGCGACCGCGCAGGTGCTGACGAGTGTGGCCGATGCCAGCCCGGCCGATGGGCGCCGGGCGCTGGAGGCGGCGGTGGCGGCGCAGGAGGAGTTCGGCGCCCTGCCGGCCAAGCGGCGCCACGAGATCCTGGTGGATGCCTTCGACCTGATGCACGAGCGCATCGAAGAGTTGGCGCTGGTGATGACCCTGGAGATGGGTAAGCCGCTGGCGGAGTCCAAGGGGGAGATCGCCTATGCCGCGGAGTTCTTCCGGCACTCGGCGGGCGATGCGTTGCGGATCTCCGGGGGGTACCAGGCCGCGCCGGCCGGTGGGGCGCGGTTCATCATCGCCAAGCAACCGGTGGGCCCGTCGTTGTTGATAACCCCGTGGAACTTCCCGATGGCGATGGGCACCCGCAAACTCGGCCCGGCAATCGCTGCGGGGTGCACCTCGGTGATCAAGCCGGCCGCCCAGACGCCGCTGTCGATGCTGGCGCTGGTGGACATCCTGCGTGAGGTGGGCCTGCCCGCCGGGGCGGTGAACGTGGTTACCACCACCGACGCCGGTGGGGTGATGGAGCCGCTGATCCGCTCCGGGCTGGCCCGTAAGCTGTCCTTCACCGGGTCCACCGCGGTGGGCAAGAAACTCCTGGAGCAGTGCTCGGACAAGGTGTTGCGCACCTCGATGGAACTGGGCGGCAACGCACCGTTCATCGTGTTCGACGACGCCGATCTGGACAAGGCCGTCGAGGGCGCCTTCCTGGCGAAGATGCGCAACATGGGGGAGGCGTGCACGGCGGCGAACCGGATCTATGTCCAGCGCGGCGTGATGGAGGAGTTCTCCCGGCGCCTGACGGAGCGGATGGGTGCCCTGCGGATGGGCCCGGGCACCGAGGAGGGGGTGAACGTGGGGCCGTTGATCGATCAAGCCGCCCGGGAGAAGGTCACCGAGTTGGTCACCGATGCGGTCCAGCGCGGTGCCAAGGTGCTCACCGGTGGCAAGGAGGCCGACGGCGAGGGGTACTTCTACCCGCCCACGGTGCTCAGCGATGTGCCCACCGATGCGCGCCTGGGCACCGAGGAGATCTTCGGCCCGGTGGCCCCGCTGACCCCGTTCGACACCGAGGAGGAGGCGCTGGCCGCGGCCAACAACACCCAGTACGGGCTGGTCTCCTACGTGTACACCACGAACCTGGACCGGGGCCTGCGGATGGCGGAGAAGTTGGAGTCCGGCATGGTCGGGCTGAACCAGGGCGTGGTGTCCAACCCCGCCGCCCCCTTCGGCGGCATCAAGGAATCGGGCCTGGGCCGTGAGGGCGGCACGGTCGGTATCGAGGAGTTTCTGGAGACCAAGTACATCGGCGTCGCCGTCGAGGAGTAAGGGGGCATGGGTACCCCTACCCATGTGCCTGTCCCTTCCACGGCGGTTCGCGGCGGAGCAGGACCAGATCAACCAGATCCTGGCCCGGGTGCCCTTTGTCCTCAAGCAGCTGCGCGACATGACCGAGGCCTTCGATGCCAAGATGGCCCAGACGGCCGATTCCTTCGGCCAGGTTGAGCACGACGTCACGGCACGGATCCAGCGCCTGAATCGGGATATGCCATGGGGGTCATGCACGACGCCATCAACTGGGACGACGTCGCCACGATGAACGAGGTCTGCGCGGTGGTGGAACTGGTTGGTCGAATGGCTCCAGGAGGTGATCCGGGACGCCCGGGGCAGCATCTGTGGTGACGGCTGGCCCAGCCTGCCCGACTGGGATCCCGAAGGTTGGGAACCCCCGGTCTGGCCGGTATGACATTGTGACCCACACACCGATATCCGACCGGCCGGTAAAGGAGTGCCGATGAGTACCCATGATCCGATGGGCCCACAGCGATCGAACAAGCCGTGACCAATCTCCTGGCCGCTCAACACGAGCAAGTCGCGCTGGAGCCGGAACTCTCCGACGGCTTGGTGGCTGACGCCGAGGCGTTCATGGCTGAGAGCCAACGGCACCTGCAAGCCCGGCTGCAGGAGGTGGAGGAACGGTTCGCACGATTCCGGCACCCGAACTTGCGACCACGAAACGCCCGTCCATGAACGCCGCGACGATCGAATCACGGGTAACGGACCCCATCGCCCGATGGGCGGCGGTGCTCTATTGCGCCGGGGCGGCGATCTGGCTGCTGCTCGCCGTGCTCTTCCTGACCGATCAGCAGTGGCCGATGGTGGGCATCGGACTCGCCCTGGCCGTAGTCTTCGCCGTCCTGGCCCGGGCGTGGGTGCCCGCCGCGCGTAGCGCCATCCGCCTGGATGAGACCGGGGTGAGCCGCGCCGGGCCGCTGGGGTGGTCCTACTCCTACGATGAGATCGCCGGCTTCGACCTCAGGCAGATCCGGGGTCGGACCTATTTGGTCATCGTCCCGCAGCGGCCGCCGGCGCGAACGAGCATGTCGCGGGCGCTCCTCGGCCGGGCCCTGCCACGGGGCGCTGTGACAGGACCGGTGCAACCCGACCTCGCCGAGCAGGTCCAGACTGTACTGGCCGCACGCACGACACCTACCGCTTGACGTGCTAACGGCATCGCCTGGTCACGGCGCCTGATCGATGAGGCGCTCCAGGGCGTCGGCCATATGCGCCACCAACAACTCATCGGTGCGCCCGGCCCCGCCGGTCACGAACGACTCGGCGATCGCCCGGTGCTCGCGTACGCGCGTCTGGTGATCGGCGTAGGTGGGCTCCAGGGCGCGGATACACATCCGCGTCTCGGTCAACAACGTGTCGTGCATCCGCTGTAACCGGGGGCTGCCGGCCGCCTCGACCAGGATCTGGTGGAACCGCACGTCGACGTCGGTCACGGCGACCACCTCACCGTCCTGGGCGGCCTGGTCCATCTCCTGGACCGCCGCCAGCAACTGTTCGCGGACCGGTGCTGGACCCTGCCGGTGGATCCGGGCCGCGGCGGTGCGTTCTACCCCTTCGCGGGCCAGGTACATGTCTCGGATGTTTTCCGGCGTCAACTCGATCAGGAACAGGCCGCGGTTGCGGTGGGAGACCAGCAGGCCCTCCTGGGTCAGACGCTGCAGCCCTTCACGCAACGGGCCACGGCTGACGCCCAACTGCTTGGCGAGCGCCGCTTCATGCAGTTGGCTGCCCGGGGCGATATGTCCCTGGGCTATTGCCTCCCGCACCTGTGCAGCGATCAAACTCGGCGTCGACTCCTGCACGACGGGCTCCAGCGGAACCGTACCGTTGAGGGTCATTCGCCCCGCTCCCTTCGGGCGTTCGCGCCCGCGCCGCCAGGTGCGACCGGGTCGCCGTCGGGGGGCAGTTCGAACAACGTCCCGAAACCCTCCAGGCGGGGGCGGCGCCCCAGAAGTCCGAGCGCGTCGAACACGGTCACCTGGTTGGCGGTCAGCACCGGCCTACCGGCCACCCGCTCCATATCCGGCAGCCAGGCCAGGGTGTGCATCGCCGTGTCCGGCACCAGGACGGCCTCGGCGTCGTTTCCGCCGCCTGTGGCGACGATCGCGGCGACGATCTCGGTGACGTCGTCGCGTTGCAGCGTGCCTACTTGGGCGGCGGTGTGGATGCCGTGGCTGGACATCGTCACCACCTCAATGCCGGCGTCGGCGAGGAAGGCGGTGAAATGCTCGGCGACATCCTGGGGGTAGGACGCGGCCACGGCCACCCGGGTGACACCCAGCGCCTGGCAAGACCGCACGAAGGCCAGCGACGTGGATGAGGCCGGCAGCCCGGTGCGTGTTGCCAGGCCGTCGACCTGACGCCGAGCGCCCGCGGGGCCGAACACGAAACTGCCGGAGGTGCAGGCCCAACTCAGCGCATCGACACGATCGGCGATCCGTGCCGCTGCCTCGCCGAGTCGCTCCGCGGACCCCAGGTCCAACAGCGCCTCCACCTCGTGGGCATCAACGCCGACCGACGTCTCCTCCACGTGCAGCCGCACGCCGTGGTCCGCCAACGGAGCCTCGAGGTGTTCGTAATCGTCTTTGGCGCTGTCACCGGGGTAGAGCAGTCCGATCACGGGCACTAGTACCTCCCAGGATGTCGATTGTCGACAATCCTACCGCGCGCTCGTGCGTGCTGCCCATGGCTTTGTTCATCGGCTCTGCCAGCAGTGTGTCCCGCACGCTCGGCGGCGTGCTGACGGGGCACTAGCCCAGCAGATCCAGGGCCATCAACGCGTAGGCGCGGGCCGCGGTGTGCAGTTCCGTCAGCGCCACCGATTCGTTCGGCCGATGTGCCTGCTCGGTCACCGAGCCGGGTCCGAGGACCACCACGGGCATATTGCCGTCCCGGGCGAGGAAGCCCCCATCGCAAGCAGCGGTCCAGCCGCCCACGGGTACATCCGGCCCGCCGGCCGTCCGTACCGCTTCACCGGCGGCCCGCACCAGGGGGGCGGAGGAGTCGGTTTCGAAGCCGGGCATGTTCATCGGCATCCGCACCTCCGTGCTGAGCCCGCGGGCCTCCAGCCCCAGGGCTTGGATCCGGTGTTCCACCTGGGTGAGCACCTCGGCGGGATCCTCGCCGGGCAACAGGCGACGGTCGGCACTGATCCGGCAGTGGTCGGGCACCATGGACCCGCCCACGCCGCCGTTCACCACACCGACGTTCCAGGTCGCAGGACCGGCCAGAGGATGGCCATGGGCGGCCAATTCCTGGTGCCAGGCCTCCAGATCGCTGATGATCTGCGCCGCGCCGTAGATGGCGTTCTTGCCGTCGGCGGGGTTGCCGGCATGGGCTGCTTCGCCGTGCACGTCGATCTCGATATAACTGGCTCCGCGGGCGGCCACGATCGTTTGCAGGTCGGTCGGCTCGGCCACCACGCACCCCGCGTGCATGAGGTTGGCCGGGTCGGTGATGTAATCCCGGATCCCGATGCCCAGTTCTTCCTCATCGACTACGGCTGCCAACTCCACCGGCCCCCGCAGCCGCACCCCGGCCCGTGCCAGGGCACCCATGGCCACCAGGCACGCGGCCAAGCCGCCCAGCATGTCCGCTGCGCCGCGGCCGTAGAGCCGACCGTTCCGGATCACCGGTTCATAGGGCTCGGTGCGCCAACCGGTTCCCGCCGGCACCACGTCGGTGTGCCCGAGCAGCAACAACCCCGGTTCGGTGCCGGCATCGGGGGTGGTGATCCGCACGTTGGGGCGTTGGGGCGCCACGACGGTGCTGGAGGCATCCAGCCCCCAGAGGCGCGCGTGCTCGGTGAGGACCTGGGCCGTGATCTCCTCGGTGCCCATCTCGCTCTGCCCGGCGGCGCGGATCAATTTGGCCGCCAACTCATCGATCGCCTGCGGGCGGATCTCTGCCAGTACCGCTGCGGCGAC
The DNA here is from genome assembly GCA_035302405.1 of Beutenbergiaceae bacterium. Classification (GTDB taxonomy): domain Bacteria; phylum Actinomycetota; class Actinomycetes; order Actinomycetales; family Beutenbergiaceae; genus CALKWS01. The sequence continues at coordinate 83 of DATGSR010000114.1, read as the reverse complement.
GTCGCCGGCCATCAGCCCTGTCCCTGCAGGCGCTCGATCGCCCGGGCCAGGCGGGCCACACCCTCGCGGGTGCGTTCGGGACT
>DATGSR010000113.1:0-5260 GCA_035302405.1 Beutenbergiaceae bacterium | reverse complement strand
GCCGCACTGGATCTGCGCGGGATCCAGTCCGGGGCCTTCACCCTGCCGCTGGTATCGGTCAATGGATGATGAGACCTGGCAACCGGGTCCGGACCTGCAGCGGGTGGCCAACCTGGACCACGAGCGCGGGGCACGGCGGGGTTATCCCGAAGCGGTGCTGTGCGAACCCAAGACCGCTGACCAGGTCGGCCTGATCGCCGCGGGCGTCAAGGACGCCGCCACCCCCACGCTGTTCACCCGCGCCACGCCCGAACACGCCGAGGCGGTCCTGGCGGTGCTGCCGGAAGCGGAGTACCTCCCCGATGCCGAGATGGTCGCCTGGCCGGCCGAACCGCCGGCACCCAGCGGAGGTCGCGTCGTCGTGCTCGCAGCGGGAACCTCCGACCTGCGGGTGGCCAGGGAGGCGGAGATCGCTGCGCGGTACCTGGGCAGGCCCACCGACTTGGTCATCGATGTGGGGGTGGCCGGACTGCACCGGGTGCTGGCCCAACTGGATCTGCTCCGGCAGGCCCGCGTGATCGTGGTCGCCGCCGGGATGGACGGCGCGCTGCCCAGCGTGGTGGCCGGTCTGGTGAGCGCTCCCGTGGTCGCCGTGCCGACGTCGGTGGGGTACGGGGCGGCGTTCGGGGGCCTGGCTCCGCTGCTGTCGATGCTCAACGCCTGCGCCCCGGGAGTGGCAGTGGTCAACATCGACAACGGGTACGGGGCCGGGCACATGGCGGCCCAGATCGCCGCCTCGTGAAATCCGCCGGCAGCCTCGGCTACCGGCTGCCCGGCTACCGGCGTGCTTGCAGGATGGCGCGATAGTGAAGGTTCCGCGCTTCCGCGGAAGCGCCGTGTGAGGTGGATTGCTCCGCCCGCGGTTGTCGGATGTGGGCGGACGCGTGTTGAATGCGGGCGAACTCGATGTCCATACTGTGAAGCCGTTGCCCACTATGTGAGACAGTTTTGTCAGCAGGGTGGTGGCCGGGTTTAGGATCAGAGCCATGGGAAACGGGAACGTGCGAGTCGTCCTTATCCGGCGCGTGTGCGCGGCGGACTGACTCAACGTACCCACCCACACGCGCCCCTCGATCGCCACAATGGCCGAGGGGTTTTTCATTGTCCGGCTGAATACAGGAGGAGCGATGGCCAAGGTTCCGCACCCGGCCCCGCCGCGTACACACCCGCCCAAGCCGGCGCTGCAGAGCACGAACGATGTGGTGCCCAGCCCGGTGGAGCAGATGACGGGCGCGGAGGCGGTCGTTCGCGCCCTCGAAGAAGTCGGCACCGAAGTCGTCTTCGGGATCCCGGGCGGGGCGATCCTCCCGGTGTACGACCCGTTGTTCGACTCCCGCAAACTACGGCACGTCCTGGTGCGCCATGAGCAGGGCGCCGGACACGCGGCCACCGGCTACGCTGCGGCGACGGGGAAGGTCGGGGTGTGCATGGCCACCTCCGGACCGGGAGCCACGAACCTGGTCACGCCACTTGCCGATGCCCACATGGACTCCGTGCCGGTGGTGGCGATCACCGGGCAGGTGGCCGCGCCGATGATCGGCACCGACGCCTTCCAGGAAGCCGACATCGTCGGCATCACGATGCCGATCACCAAGCACTCCTTCCTGGTGACCGACGCCGAGGAGATCCCGGCCCGGATCGCCGAGGCCTTCCACCTGGCCCAAACCGGGCGGCCCGGCCCGGTGCTGGTGGATATCGCCAAGTCCGCCATGCAGGAGATGATGAACTTCTCCTGGCCCCCGGCCGCACTGGACGTGCCCGGCTACCGTCCGATCACCAAACCGCACGGCAAGCAGGTCCGGGAAGCGGCCCGCCTGCTGGCCACCGCCCGGCGGCCCGTGCTGTACGTGGGCGGGGGAGCGGTACGGTCCGACTCCGCTTCTGAATTGGTGGAACTGACCAACGCCTCCGGCGCCCCGGTGGTCACCACGCTGATGGCCCGCGGCGTGGTGCCCGACGCGCACCCGCAGAACCTGGGGATGCCCGGCATGCACGGCACCGTCGCGGCGGTGGCCGCCCTGCAGAAGGCGGACCTCGTGGTGGCCCTCGGCGCCAGGTTCGATGACCGGGTGACCGGCAAACTGGACTCCTTCGCCCCTGGGGCCACCGTGGTGCACGCGGACATCGACCCCGCGGAGATCTCCAAGAACCGGCATGCCGACGTGCCGATCGTGGGCGACCTGAAGGAAGTGCTGCGGCAACTGAACACCGCGCTGGAGGCTGCACACGCCCAGCACGGCGAACCGGATCTGGGCGGGTGGTGGCGCACCCTGGATCAGTTGCGCGAGACCTACCCGCTGGGCTGGACGCCCACCGAGGACGGTCTACTCGCCCCCCAGCACGTGATCTCCCGGCTCGGTGAAATCGCCGGCCCGGATGCGATTTACACCGCCGGGGTGGGCCAGCACCAGATGTGGGCAGCCCAGTTCATCCGCTATCAGAAGCCGCGCACCTGGCTGAACTCCGGTGGGCTGGGCACCATGGGCTACGCCGTGCCCGCAGCGATGGGAGCCAAGGTCGCCCGCCCGGACGCGTTGGTCTGGGCGATTGACGGCGACGGCTGCTTCCAGATGACCAACCAGGAACTGGCCACCTGCGCCATCGAGGGGATCCCGATCAAGGTGGCGGTGATCAACAACTCCTCGTTGGGGATGGTGCGCCAATGGCAGACCCTGTTCTATGACCAGCGCTACTCCCATACCGAGTTGAACACCGGGCACAGCACCAAGCGCATCCCGGACTTCGTCAAGCTCGCCGAATCGTACGGCGCGGTGGGCCTGCGGTGTGAGACCGCCGGCGAGGTGGACGCGGTGATCAACCAGGCCAACGAGATCAACGACCGCCCCGTGGTGGTGGACTTCGTGGTGAGCGCCGATGCCATGGTGTGGCCGATGGTGGCGGCCGGGGTCTCCAACGATGACATCCAGTATGCCCGCGGCATCACCCCGGACTTCGAGCGCGATGAGTGAGGAAACACCTATGTCCCGACACACCCTCTCGGTGCTGGTAGAGAACAAACCCGGCGTCCTCACCCGCGTGGCGGCGCTGTTCGCCCGCCGTGCGTTCAACATCCACTCCTTGGCGGTGGGCCCCACCGAGCATGAGGAGATCTCCCGGATCACCGTGGTGGTGGACGTGGAGTCCAATGCCCTGGAGCAGGTGACCAAACAACTGAACAAGTTGGTCAACGTGATCAAGATCGTGGAACTGGCGCCGGAGAACTCGGTACAACGCGAGTTGTTGCTGGTCAAGGTGAAGGCCGACGACGTCTCCCGCACGGCCGTGCTGCAGGTGGTCGAACTCTTCCGCGCCCACGTGGTGGACGTGACCCCCGAGGCGGTCACCATCGAGGCCACCGGCGGGGAGCAGAAGATCAAGGCGCTGCTCACCGCCCTGGAACCCTACGGGGTCCGCGAGATCGTCCAGTCCGGCACCGTGGCGGTGGCCCGGGGGCCACGCTCGATGACGGACCGCGCACTGGAGCGGATCTCCCGCACCGCTTGAGGCGGCCGCCGTGCGGCCGGAGGGGCACTGGCCGCGCGGAGCAGAGGCCTGGGCCGTCCGGGCTCGGCCGTCAATGCCCTGCACACCAACCCCCGGCCCCGGGCCGGAGCCAACGAAAGTAACCAACCGAAGGAGAGCCACTGTGGCGGAACTTTTCTACGATGACGACGCCGACCTGTCCCTGATCGCCGGCAAGAAGGTCGCCGTCATCGGCTACGGCAGCCAGGGCCATGCACATGCGCTGAACCTGCGCGATTCCGGTGTGGATGTGCGGGTGGGCCTGCGGGAAGGATCCTCCTCGGCGGGCAAGGCCACCGATGAGGGCCTGAAGGTGCTCGACGTAGCCGCCGCCACCGCCGAGGCCGACGTCGTGGTGGTCCTCACCCCGGACCAGGTCCAGGCCAAGGTGTATGAAGAAGAGATCGCTCCGAACCTGCGTGAGGGCGCCACGTTGGTGTTCGGCCACGGGTTCAACATCCGGTACGGGTTCATCAAGCCCACCGAGTCGATCGACGTGATCATGGTGGCCCCCAAGGGCCCGGGTCACCTGGTGCGGCGGGAGTACGTCGACGGTCGCGGGGTGCCGGTGATCGTCGCCGTCGAGCAGGACCCATCCGGCCAGGCCTGGCCGCTGGCGCTGTCCTACGCCAAGGCGATCGGCGGGCTGCGCGCCGCCGGCATCAAGACCACCTTCACCGAAGAGACCGAGACCGACCTGTTCGGCGAGCAGGCGGTGCTGTGCGGCGGAACTTCCCAGTTGGTCCAGTATGGCTTCGAGGTGCTCACCGAGGCGGGCTACCAGCCGGAGGTGGCCTACTTCGAGGTGCTGCACGAACTGAAGTTGATCGTGGACCTGATGTACGAGGGCGGGATCGCCAAGCAGCGCTGGTCGGTCTCCGACACCGCCGAATACGGCGACTACGTCTCCGGTCCGCGGGTGATCGATGAGCGGGTCAAGGAAAACATGAAGTCGGTGCTGGCGGACGTGCAGAACGGCGCATTCGCCAAGCGGTTCATGGACGACCAGAACGCCGGGGCGCCGGAGTTCAAGGAACTGCGCGCCAAGGGTGAGAAGCACCCGATCGAGGCCACCGGGAAGGAACTGCGTAAGTTGTTCGCCTGGGTCAAGCCCACCGACAGCGACTACACCGAGGGCACAGCCGCGCGCTGAGACCTTCCCGATCGCGGCAATCTGACATCCGGGCCGGTCGGTTCCCATCCGGGAGCCGGCCGGCCCGAGTGCGTTGAGGGTCAGGGAACTCCCCGATACCCCAGGCTCGCTACGCGACGGATAATGACCACGTGCGAACGTTTCTCAATGTGGTGCTCAACATCATCTGGCTCATCTTCGCCGGCATCCCACTGGGGCTGGCGTACCTGGTGGCCGGGCTGATCTGCTGCATCCTCATCATCACCATCCCCTGGGGCATCGCCTCGTTCCGGATCGCCAACTACGTGTTCTGGCCCTTTGGCCGCACCGTCGTGGACCGTCCTACGGCCGGTGTCGGCTCGGCCCTGGGCAACGTGGTGTGGATCATCGTGGCCGGCATCTGGCTGACCATCGGGCATATCGTCTCCGCCTTGGCGATGGCCGTCACCATCATCGGGATCCCGTTGGCGATCGCCGAACTGAAGATCATTCCGGTCACGCTGACCCCGCTGGGCAAGCAGATCGTGCCCTCCGACCGCCCGTTCGCCGCCTACGGCATGTAGCAGCGCCGACGGGCCGAACGCCGCTCGACCGGGCACCGGTCAC
>DATGSR010000112.1:0-12497 GCA_035302405.1 Beutenbergiaceae bacterium | reverse complement strand
GGGTCGAACTGCCGGTACAAAACGGTGCGGGCAGTTGGGACGTGCTGAATGGTGGTGGAGAAGACCACCTTGTCCGCCCTCTGCCAGAGACGGGCGAAATCCGCTGAGCCCGGCGATTGGGCAACCACCTGCGGGTCCGTCTCCCACACCGACATGAGCTGATACATCCGCCGCCCGTACAGGAAGGTGCCCACCTGGGCGGTCTGATCGTTCACCGCGGCAAGTACCTCCTCATCGGGGCGGGCCCAGGAGCCGAAATCCCCGCGCTCATCGGCCACGTAGCCGTCCAGCGAGGTCACCATCGAATAGATCAATTTTCCCATCGGCGTGAGTCCCTTCGTCGGGTAGGGCAGGGATGGTGGTTGCCAGACGCTGGGTAGGGCAGGGATGACGGTTCCCAGAACGCCGGTTGCGTGACGCAACTGGTCGGGACAGTATCTAAACTGATTGCATGACGCAACCAACAGTCGACGAAGGTGAGCCCCACGTGCTCCCGGTAGCCGGTGGCCGTTCGGGCTGCCCGATCAACATGACCGCCGAGTTACTAGGCGACCGGTGGTCGATCGTGGTGCTGCGCGACATCATGTTCGGCGGGCACCGGCGGTTCCGGGAGTTGTTGACCAATTCGGTGGAGGGCATCGCCTCGAACATCCTGGCAGCCAGGCTCGCCAAACTGACGGCGGCGGGCCTACTCAGCCGCCATGCGGACCCCACCCATCGCCAGAAGGTGGATTACCGGCTGACCGAGGCAGCGATCCAATTGGTTCCGGTTCTGGCGGTCTTGGGGGACTGGGGTGCACGCTGGCTGCCCACCACCCCCGAACTTGCGGTGCGCGCGCGGGTGCTGGCCGACGGCGGTCCGGCGATGTGGGAACGATTCATGGACGAACTGCGCGCCGTGCACTTACACGCCGAGCCGGGCCCGGAGGACGGTGTACTGACCGAACTGACGCGCGCCTATCAGCACGCCGCCGGCGGTGAGCAGTAGCGGCATCACGGTTGGCAGTGCTGGTGACGGGCAGCGCTGCAATGTGCAGTGCCGGCGGCGGTGACGCCGTGGGCGGCAGTGCCCGGGGGGATCGTCTCAGCCGAACAGGAACAGCCCGAGCAGCACCAGCGCGGCCGCGGTGAAGGCCGCGGCCAGTACGCCGGGCCACACGGGCGGTGCCGGGTCGGCGCCACCATCGTCGGCACTCGTCCCGCCCCGCCCACGAAGCGCACTCGACCCACGAAGCGTGCTCGACCCAGGCAGCGTGCCCGCCCCGGGTAGCGCACTCGATCCGCGGTCCGCACCGCTGAGGTCCCCAGGCGAACCGTCGCGGCGCCCTGTGGTTCGGTCCGCGGTCGGTGGGGTTTCCGTCCCCCCGAAGGTCCGCTCGCTCGGGGTGCCTGCTGCCGCGGCGCCACCTGACCCGTGCTCTTCGTCGTCGGCCGTGCCGGAGGCTGGGGCCCCGGTATCCGTGGCCGGGGACGGCGCGGTGTCCGGTGGTTCCTCGGCCAGAACGGCAGAACCGTCAGCGGCGCCGGGGTCCAGCCCCGAGCCGTGCCAGGGGCGTTGCGGATCGAGGTGTAACCCGGGCAGGGCGTCGGCCAGCGCGCCGGCAGCCTCGTCCGATAACTGGATCCCGTCGGCCACCGCGCCGACGTGGGCCGGTTCGGTGGGCGGTTCATCCGCGTCGGCCTCGGTGTCCACATCGGCCACGATCACCGTGACGTTATCCCGGGTAGCGGCGGCCAAGGCACTCTCCAGCAGCGCCCGTACCGCCTCATGGCGGTCCTCGGTGGCCAACGCGGCGCCGATCTGTTCGGCAGTGAGGTAGTCCGATAGCCCGTCGCTGCACAGCAGCAACCGGTCCCCGCGCTGCAGGTCCAGATCGATGACGTCCAGGTCCGGGCCGGGGGAGTGGTCATCCAGGGACTTGAGCAACATCGCGCGGTAGGGGTGGATCCGGGCCTGCTCGGGGCTGAGTTGGCCAAGTTCCACCATGCGTTGCACGTGCGTGTGGTCGGTGGTCACCTGGTACATCGCCGAGTCCCGCAGCACGTACACCCGGGAGTCCCCGATGTGCCCGACCAGCACCCGATCGCCGTCGCTGACCGCGGTGATGAGCGTGGTGCCCAGTGACTCCACCAGCGGGTCGGCCTCGGAGATGGCCGCCAACGCTCTGCGGGCCCGGCGTCCGGCGGCCAGGATATCGCCCGCCAGATCCGTGCCCCGGTGGTCCAACTCGCTGAATACCCGCACCGCCACCACGGAGGCGACTTCACCGGCGGCGTGGCCTCCCATGCCGTCGGCAAGGATCAAGATGTGGTCGGAGACGACGGCGGAATCCTCGTTGTTCATCCGCACGGTGCCAAGGTCGGTGCCGGCCGCAGCTCGGAACCTCACCGCCATGCGCACCGCCTCACCGCTCGTGTGTGGGGGCCGCCCGAGGTGGCGGCCGAAACTGCCTTACCACCCTACCGTTGCCGCCGGGTGTGGTGGTGCATCTGCGCGCCGCGCGGACGCTCGCGGCCCGCCCCGCCAGAACCCGTTCGCCTCAGAGTGCTTCCTTGCGTTGCAGATAGCGCAGCGCGGCCCAGCCCAAGGGCACCCGCAACCAGAATGTGAGCACGCGAAACAGCACGGCCACCGAGGCGGCCGCGGCGGTGGCCAGGCCGGCTGTGCGCAGCCCGGCGGACAGCGCCAGTTCCACGGTGCCGATGCCTCCGGGTGTGGGCACCGCCGACCCCACGGTATTACCGGTGAGGTACACAATGGACAGGGTGGTCAGCGGCACAGACTGGCCCAGCGCGTGCAGCGTTGCGGCGAAGGCGGCCAGGTATCCCACGGTGACCAGCAGAGCACCGGTGAGGCCGACCGCCAGGCGCTGGGGTTGGCCCACCACCCATACCACCCGTGGCCACACCTGGCGCCAACTGGGTAGCAACCGGCGGGCCAACCACGAGCGGATCGGCGGTACCAGCAGCACCAGTCCGGCGACCGCAGCGACCACGGCGATAGTGATCACAATCACCAGTGAGGGCAACTGCCGCAACGGCCCAGCGGTCCCCAGGAACAACGCCAGGGTCACCACCAGCAGGACCGTGGCCACGAACTGCGCCAACTGCCACAGGCCCACCGTGGCCAAGGACAATGACGTCCTGATGCCGCGCCGCTGCATGTAGCGCACGCTGAGCGCGGCCGGCCCCAGGCCGGCGGGCGCGACCAGCGTGAGCACCGAGGCCGCCACCTGCACGAGCAGGGTGCGCCAAAGGCCCAGTTTCTCCGGGCTGAAGGCCGCCAGGCTCACCGCGGCGCCGATGTAACTGACCAGCCCGGCAGCGAAGGCGATGAGCATCCAGGCGGGATTGGCCTGCAGCACCACCTGCTGCACCTGATCGAAGTTGAGCGTGGTTACCAGCACCCACACCGCCACCACGGCGATGGTCAGCGTGACCACCGTGCGCACCGAGATCCGGGTGAGTCGGATCGGTTCGACCCCCGAGCCGGCGGGGATGTACTCCAACAGCGCCGACCGCAGTGCCGCGATCAGATCCTTATTGGCGCGAGCGGCGCCCCGGGTGGAGGGCGGGAAGGCGACGGTCTGCAGTAGCGGTGCCACCTCGGCCAACTGCTGTGGGGTCAACACGCGCCGGGCGGCAGCCATCGCCTGCTCCACGCCGGTGTGCAACGCGAATGCGGTGAGCAACTGTGCCCGGTCCACCCGTTGGGCCAACGGCGATGCGGCGATCTCCCCCTGTTCCCAACCGTTCAGCCATACCTGGCCCGCTTCCGGGCCGCCGGTGGCTACCAGCACGGTTTCAGCGGACAGGTTGCGGTGGGCCAGCCCTGCGGCGTGAGCGGTGTCCAACTGCTCCCATGCGCGCACCATGACCTCATCGGTGACCGCGGAGGCACTCAGGTCCAGCACGCTTCGTGCGCCCCGGATGTGTTCGCCCACCAGCAACACCGAGTCGTCGGCTTCGGCGATCCCGTGCAACCGGGGGCTGTTCACCCCGGCTGCGGTGGCGGCGTAGTACATCAACGCGGCTCGCTCGGCCGCTTGACGCAAGGACACCGCCGCCCGGCGTTCCAGACCCCTGAGGCGGATCACCGACCAGATCGACGCCAGCACGCCGATCACTTGCCGGTCGGCGTCCAGCACCACGGTGTCCCACCGGTCGCCGTCGGTGCCGATGACGGCGTACACCCGGTTCTGGCCGGGGCGTTCGGCCGCGACAGTGGCTGAAGTGGGATGGGCCGGGGGCCGCACTTCCCCGTCGGGCCGAGGCTTCCGGACGACCCTTGGATCACCAGTGGCATCGTCGGCGTTTTGCCCGGGGCCGGGCTCCCCGTTGCGCCCAGGGACTTCGTCGCCCACGGAAGCGCGGGCGCCGTCCCTACCGCCGTCACCGTCGACAATGGCAGCGCCGCCGTCGTCCGAACCTCCGTATCCCGGCGAGGTACCGGCGCGGGCGGGGAGGGAGCGGCTCGCCGGCTCGTGCCGGTCGAGGGGCACGGAGGCGGTCTGGGGTTGCAGGAACGCGTCCTGGGTGGCGTCCCCCACCCGGACGATCGACAAGGGGTCCACACCGGCGCGGCGGATCGCCTGCACCAGGGTGGTGCCGTAGGCCCGGTCGCTGCGCACCCCGGAGGCGTACCGCATGCCCATGCCGGCGATGCGGCCGAGCAGCACCGTCACCAGGACGCCCACGAGCGTCTGATCACCGGTGATGATCGAGATGCCCAACGCCACCCAGAGCAGGTTCCAGGAGATCGCCACCACCCGGCGCCGCCCGCGCGTTCCTACCGCGGTGAGCAGTCCGGCCAGCGCGGCGACGGTGGGGGTGATCGTGCTCACCCACTCACCGCTACGCCACTGCACCAGCGACCGGGCGACCTCGGTGCCGGTCGCGAACTCGTTCACCGCGAGGACGGCCACTGTGGCCAGCAGGTAGGCCACCGCCGAGGCGATCACTGCCTCACCGGCGCCGCGCAGGTTACGCCGGATCACCTGGGAGACGATCACCACCACGGGTAGCACCAGGATGAGTAGCCCCTCGATCACCGTGACCGGGACCAGCACGACGCTGCGCACCACTTGTGCCAAGGCCGACTGCACATCGCGCGTGACCCCGGTGGTGGTGGAGTACGCGTAGACGGAGAGGATCAGGATGACGGCGATCCCGGCTGCGGAGGCGATCAGGTGGAGTAGGTCAGCGGGACGGCGGACCCGGTGCAGGGGCAGGTCGAGGATCTGCACCGTGCGGCGCGGGGGTGACCCCGCACCTGTGGCATCCTCGGCTTCCCCCGGTTGCCCGTGGATGCGCGGTGCGTCCGCGCTCGCGGCCTGGGCGTCGTCGTCGGATTCGCCCGTCCCGGCACTGTCGACATCGTCGGCGAGGTCATCGGTGGCGGTGATCCGCTCGGCAGTGGTGTGGTCCTCGCGGCCGGTCTCGGTGCCGGCGCCGCCTCCCGCAAGGGCGCCGTCTGTTTCACCAGCGCGTTGGTCGTCGGTGCGGGCGTCCCCCAACTCCGGTTCCGGACGCACGCCGCCCACTTGCCGGGTCTCGGTCGCAGTCAGGCTCTCCCGTGAATCGGCAGGCCGCGGCCGGCGGGGTGAGCTCATAGTTCGATAGTAGGACGGGGCTGCCGGACCGCGGCGGATGTTTTCTTATGCCTCACTGCACTCCCAACGCCGTCAACCACGCCTCCGGCAGGTACGCGTAGCCGACGAACGCCGCCACATCGAGCAAGGTATGGGCGATCACCAAGGGCATGACGCGCCGCCGCCGCACGTAGAAGACGGCGAAGACCACCCCCATGATCGCGTTACCCAGGAACGGGCCCCAACCCTGGTACAGGTGGTAGCCCGCCCGTAACAGTGCGGAGGTGAGCACGATCGCCCACACGCGCCAACCCAACTCTTCCAGTCGCTCCATCAGGTAGCCCACCACCAGCACCTCCTCCAACAGCCCGTTCTTCAGTGCCGCCAGGATGAGCACCGGCACGGTCCACCAGTGATCGGCCAACGCTGACGCCTGCACCGCCACGGTCACGCCCAATGCGCGGCCAGCCACGTACAGTCCCAAGCCTGGAACACCGATCAGCGCGCCCAACCCGAGCCCCCACGTCAAGTCCCGGCCAGGTGCCCGCAGGTCCAGCCCGATGCGCGCGAGTGCGCTGCGCCCCCCAGCGCTGAGCAGGTACAGCGCCAGGGCCACCGGCACCAGCGCGAACACCACCGAGAGCAGTTGATAGATCAGGTCGAAATAGGGCTGGGCGGACCTGGAGGGGTTCAACGTGGCGGTCTGCCCGCCGAGCGGACCGCGGGTGAGCCGTTCCAGGATGTTGACCACCGCATACACCGCGGACTGACCCAGCGACAGGCCCATCACGATCCAGATCTCGATACCGAGCCGGCGTCGCTGCGCGGGAGTGGTGGTCATGGGGTGGTTTATAGCACCCGTGCAGAACCTCGCGCGCCGCCCGCCACCCGCCCACGCCCAGGAGGGGCTGCGCCATCCGCGCTGCGCACCGGCGGGCACGTGTCAGGATGGCCGGATGAGGTCGCCGATCCCTGACTATCTGCAGAACGTGTTAAACAGTTGTTCCCGGGTCCAGGGCGGGCAGGTAGCCGATTATCTGAAGGAACTTAGCGAGGTGCCTTCAGAGTTGTTCGCGATCGCGGTGTGCACCGTGGACGGCCACCTGTACCACGTCGGGGATGTGCACACGGAATTCACGATGCAGTCCATCTCCAAACCGTTCACCTACGCCTTGGCACTGCAGGACCAGGGCCTGGAGGCCGTGCTGGAGAAAGTCGATGTGGAGCCCAGCGGGGAGGCCTACAACGAGATCTCCCTGGAGCGGGACACCGGGCGGCCGCGCAACCCGATGATCAACGCTGGCGCTTTGGCGACGTACGGGTTGTTGCACGGATCTGACGCCGCGGACCGGCAGGGCCGGTTACTGGAGTTCTACAGCACCGTGGCGGGCCGGCCGCTGGAGTTGAACCAGGAGGTCCTGCACGCGGAATTGCAGACCGCGTTCCGGAACCGGGCTATCGCCTACCTGCTGCGCAACGCCGACATCATCGACGGCGACCCCGGGGACGTGGTGGACGGGTACACCGCGCAGTGCTCGGTGTCCGTCACCGTGGACGACTTGGCCCGAATGGCTGCCACCCTGGCGAACGGGGGCGTGCACTTCACCACCGGGGAGCAGATCGTGGATCCCGACGCGGTGCGCCAAACCCTGAGCGTGATGCTCACCTCCGGGATGTATGACTCCGCGGGGGATTGGGTCACGTCGGTGGGTATCCCGGCCAAGAGCGGCGTCTCCGGCGGGATCATCGGAGTGCTTCCCGGGCAGGTGGGCATCGCGGTGTTCTCCCCGCCCCTGGACCGGCACGGCAACAGCGTGCGCGGTGTGGAGGTGTTCGAGCAGTTGTCCGCCGACATGGGACTGCACATCATGTCCGGCCCGAAAACGACGTTCTCGGTGCTCGCCGAGGCGTACCTGGCCGATATGCGCGACGGCGACGGCGAGCAGGTGACGGTGTACGAGATCCAGGGGGACATCAAGTTCGCCGGCGCCGAACGGATCGTACGAGAGTTCACCGATTACGTGCCCGAGGAGGACAGGCTGCTACTGGACCTGTCCCGTGCCGGCGGCTTCGACGAGATCGCCCGCCGTCTGGTGCTGGAGGTGATCGGGCGGCTGATCGTGCAGGAGGGCAAGAAGGTCTACCTGGTGGACCAGGGTGGTTTCCTGGATGCACAGGAGCACGACGAGCCGGACACCGCACGCCCGATCAAACTGCGCCGTGCCGCGGAACTGATCGTCGAACCCCTACCCAGCGATGACATGGCCACGCACGCTCGGTGACACCCCCGGGGCGTCGCTCGCCCCGGACTCGGTCAGTGCAAATCCAACGGCCGGGCCGTCGGCGGTGCGGTGCCGGTGACCTGCGGGGAGTCGGGCTCGTCCCAGCGCTCGCGGTTGAAGTCCTGGGTGCGCCGGGAGATCTTCAGCAGCAACTGCGAATCCCGAGGCTTGGTCACCAGGCTGACGGCCGCGAACACCGCGATATTGAGCAGCAATGACAACAAGCCGCCACCGCCCACCGCGAACGGCCCCGGGATGGTCGCCGGCAGGGCGGTGAACAGCACCAGTGTGCTCACTCCCACCAGTAGCCCGGCGGTGGCTCCCGCCACGCTGGCCCGCCGCCAGAACAGCGCTCCGACGGTAGGCACCACCACCTGGGCCAGGCCGGCGAAGGCCACCAGCCCGATCGTCACCAGCAGCCCGGGAATGTACAGCGCCATCAGATACGCCATCGCGGAGAAACCCAGGATGGCCCAGCGACCCACCCAGACACGTTTGCGCTCGGGCAGGTTCTTCTGGAAGTACCGCTCGTGGAAGTCGATGGTGTAACTGGCGCCCAAGGCGTGCACCTGGGAGTTCGCAGTGGACATCGCCGCACCGGCGCCGCCGGCGATGACGATCACCGCGAGCAGGAGTGGGGCGTAATCCAATAGCATCACCGCGAGCACCTGGTCCGGCTCGTCCACCTCGGGTTGGACCACGGCGGCGGAGTTGCCCACCAGCATCGACCCGATGTAGGCGACGGCCATCAGGCCCACCAGGAACGGCATCATGTCGAACAGCCGGGGGCTCTTGGTGGCATACATCCGGGTCCACATCTGCGGGCCCATCAGCGCGCCCAGGGGCGTGATGAGGAACATCGCGATCCACGTCATCCACTCCCCCTCACCGAGAATCAGGTGCTCGGGCTGGGCTTGTTGGATCTCGTCGAACATGGTGCCCATGCCGCCGACCTCGCCAACCACGAACACCCCGGCGGCGATGAGGCCGACGAAGATGGTCGAGCCGTAGAACACATCGGTCCACGCGATCGCCCGCACGCCCCCGGCCCAGACGTAGACGATGATCACCAGGTAGAACAGCAGCGCGCCGAGCCAGAACGGCAGCGCGCCGCCGGATGCCACCTCCATCAAGTAGGCGCCGCCGGTGAGTTGGATCTGCAGGTGCGGCAGGGTGAAGATGATCAGCACGACGGCGACCAGAGTGGCCAGGCGAGGGGACCCGTACAGGTCGGCGAAGAAGTCCCGGGCGGTGACGTAATCGCCGCGCTTGCCGTGGAACCAGACCCGTTTGCCGATCCAGTAGTACATCAGCCCGAAGAAGATGTTCCACACCAGCGCGGTCCAGTACAGCGGCCCGTCGAGGTAGAAACTCGCATTCGACCCCAGGAACGCGAACGCACTCCACCACGTGGCCGTCACGGTGAAGAACACCGCCACCGAACCCATCGAGCGGCCCTGCACGAAGTAGTCGCTGGCGGTACCGGTGGACCGCGTCGCCGACCAGGTGCCGATGATCAACGGCACGATGAGGAACAGCGAGATCGCGCCGAGGCCCATGAGCTCCTGGGTGTTCATCGGCGACCCCCTTGCTGGGTCTCGACGTCATCCAGTTCCTCCGGCCGTGGTCGGCCCCAGCGCGCCCGGTAGGCCCAATACAGGACGACGCACATCACCGCCCACACCACCAGGTTGAAGCCGTAGATGAACGGCATCCCCAGGATCCGCGGTTCGGCCACGTCGTGGTAGAAGAGGATGCCCGGGAACTGCAGTACGGCCAGACCCGCGAGCGTCACGATCCAGAAGAAGATGGTCTTCGGTGTCGGCGTTCGTCTCGGCATCGAGAACCCTTCGGTCGAGAAGTGACCGGTGCGCAGGCACCATGTCTGCCACCGCACCGCTGGCGTCACCAGAGCACGGTACGGACTTCTGGACGATCCGCACGGCGAGAAGTTCGATGCCCACTCGAGATGCCCACTCGAAGCGCCGGTCCGGCTGATTTCACTCTGCGTGTACGACCCTGCGGTGATGAGCGCCAGAGCAGCCCATCCAGAACCGTCCATTTGGTTCGTGGTGGTGGGTTTCTGTTTCGGGTGGTCGCCGGAACTGTCCAGTTGGTTTGTGGTGGCGGGTTTCCGTTTCGGGTGGTCGCCAGAATTGTCCATTCGGCCGGTGACGGCGCTCCAGAGCCAGACAACTCAGACCTAGGAGACAGCGCCACTGCACGGTGCCCGGGCGGGCCAGGCCGCTAGGGCCGACTGGGCTGCTTGGGCAGGCCAGGCCGTTTGGGCTGATCGGGCCGATCCCGACCCGGACATGGAGGATCCGCGAGGCGCGCCGACTCGGGGACCTGGATCAGTGGACGGCGGTGGCGGTATATCCGGCTTCGTCGACGGCTGCGCGTAGGGCCTGCTCGTCCAGCGGCTGGTCGGAGACCACGGTCACCTTCGAGGGTTCACCGGTGCGCAGTTCCACGGTCACATCCAGCACGTGGGGTACTTCTTGCAGCTCCTCGGTCACGTGTGCCACGCAGTTGTTGCAAGTCATTCCGGTGACGTCAATGGTGGTGGTTCGGTCCATGAAATATCCAATCGCGTCTCGATATGGCCGGCTGGTCAGGGTTCATTCCGGCTGGTCAGAACGATGCCCGGCTGGTCAGGAACGTACGAGTCGGGTGATCGCCGCGGTGGCCTCGGCGACCTTCGCCTTGCCTTCCTCCGCAGATGACCGGGCGGCGTCCACCACGCAATGCTCCAGGTGGTCCTCGAGCAAGCCCAAGCCCACCGCCTGCAACGCCTTGGTGACCGCGGAGATCTGGGTGAGGACGTCGATGCAGTACGTGTCCGACTCCACCATCCGCGCGATACCGCGTACCTGACCCTCTACGCGGCGAAGTCGTTTCAGGTAGGCGTCCTTGTCGGCGTCGTACCCGTGCGGGCCGGCCGGCTGAGTGTGGGCAACCGGGGGCTCCTCCGGGGATGGGCGCTCGACGCCCGCGTTGACGGTCATGACGATTCGTCACCTCTCCTGCTCAACCGTATACCCCCGTAGGGTATCACGCGTGATTGTCCTCACGCCGGTGGCAACGGAATGGTCACGATCTCTGGCGGGGCATATCAATCAGGTATCGAGGCCGGGAACGGGGCGGCAGAACCCATAGCGTTGCCCTCATGCCTAAGGCCACGGCCGCTACCCGACGAGTATGCACACTCGCCCTCACGGTCATGGTGCTCACCTTCCTACTGGTGTTCCTCCCCCCGCCGGCGCAGGCTTGCGGATGCGGCGGATTCGTCACCGACGAAGACTCCGGGGTGAGCGTCCAACAGGAAACCGCGGCCATCAGTTGGGACGGGCAGACCGAGCGAATCGTGATGTCGATGTCCGCGCTGTCCAGCGCCGGGGACGCCGGCCTGTTGATCCCCACGCCGGCTCCGGCCGATGTCGAACTCGCCGAGGCGGGGGTATTCGAGGAACTAGAAGATCTGATCGCCCCGCAGGTGCAGGTGGAGTATCACTGGTGGCCGCGGGGCGACGACGCGCAGTCCGGGGCTCCCACCACCACCGGGCAGGTGGAAGTGCTGGAGCAGGTGGACCTGGGTCCGGTGGAGGCGACCGTGCTCAGCGCCACCGAACCCGATGCGCTCGCTGCCTGGCTGGACGAGCACGGGTACGTGATGGACGACGCGCTGGCCAGCGCCCTCAGCCCGTACGTGACCGAAGGTTGGTACTACGTGGCGGTGCGACTGACTTCCCCGGACGACCTGACCGGCACCCTGCCCCCGCTGGACATCACCTTCGACTCCTCCGCCGTCGTCTATCCGATGCGGATGTCGGCCGCGGCGCCGGGCGCCCAAGAGGTTCGCACCTACGTGTTCGCCGAGCAACGGATGGCCCGCGCCGATGCCACCGCGGGCGCCGAGGTGGAACTGCGATTCGCAGGCGCGCCCGACCCGGCGGACGTCACCAACGCCACGGTGCGCCAGATGCTTGCCGACGGTCCGTACCTCACCGTGATGGACCAGATGTTCTACGACCCGAGCAGGCAGATCGTCTCGGACTTCGTGTTCGAACGTTCCAGCAACGGCGGTGACCACCGGGAGCTGGTGGTCGAGGAACGGCTGCTCACCATTGTCGGGCTCCCCGCCGGGCCAACCTTGCTCGTGGTGGGCCTGCTGGCGGCGGCCGGCGGTGGCCTCGCCGTCGGGTGGCGCCGCCGTTCTCGCCCGACGGCGGACGAGCCTTCGCGGGCGCGCGCCGAGCAACCCGCCGCCGCGGATTCCTGACCAGCCGGCCTCGCGCGGCCCACTCGGACCGGCGGCCCCGCCCCGCGGCGCGTCCCGAACCGGGGACTCAGGTGGTCAGACCCGAACCGGGGGCTCCCGTGCGCAACTCCCACAACTCCCGAACCGGGGAGCCCGGTGTTCAACCCCGGGCAGGCCTTAGTCCAGGTGTTCCACCAACTCCGCGGCCAACCCGATGTAACCGGCTGGGGTCAGGGCGAGCAAGCGCTGTTCCACGTCCTGCGGCAGGCCGAGGTCGGCGATGAACGCGCGCATCGTCTCGGCGTCCACCCGGCGCCCGCGGGTGAGGTCCTTCAACCGCTCGTAGGGGTCGGCCATACCCTC
>DATGSR010000111.1:0-74573 GCA_035302405.1 Beutenbergiaceae bacterium | reverse complement strand
GACGATGGCCTCGTTGTTGACCTGGTAGGTCAGGTAGGCCTCGTCCCCCTCGACGGTCAGGACGTCTTCCCACACGGCGACCTCCCACATGTCCGCGCGGGGCCGGCCCAGGTCGCCCATGAGCTCGACGGTGGTGTTCAGGGCGGTCAGGCCGTCGGCCATGCGGATGAACGCGATCCTGGGTGCGGCCCGCAGGGCGTCCAGGACCTCCTCCCGGCTGGCCGGGCGGGTCAGTTGCAGTGTCCAGAAGTGGTTGTGGGTCTGGGTGTGGGCGGCCTTGGCGGCCATGGTGACCACGTCCAGCTCGGGCAGGACGGTGCGGGCGTCGGGGCCCTGGTGGGAGGGGATGGAGCCTTCGGGGACCACGGTGTTCATGATCCCGCGCTGGTGGGACTGGCCTGGGTCGGTGGCCCGCCTGATCAGCACCCCACGCGCGCGGGCGAGCAGGCCGGCGTCGTGTAGCGCACCGAGCACGCGCACGATGCTGGTGGTGTTGCAGGAGACCACCCGGGTGGCCTGCAGGCCCAGGGCGGTGGCGTAGTTTGCCTGGGCGACGAAGGAGTGTCCGGTGGTGGCGTGGGACTCCCCGCCCTGGAACACAGCCTTGATCCCGGCCGCGCGGTAGACCTCCAGGTTGGTGGCGGCGACCTTCTTGGGGGTGGTGTCCACCACGACATCGGCCTGGGCCAGCAGTTCTGCCAGGGTGCCGGCCACAGGTACCCCGGCCTGGACCATGGCGGCGCCGGCCTCATCGGTGGCGGCGAAGAGCGCGATGCCTCGTTCGATCGCGGTGCGCACGCGCCAGTCGGTGGTCACGTCCGCCACCCCCACTAGGTCCATGTCGGGCATGGCGCGGACCGCGTCGGCCACCCGTTTACCGATCACGCCGTATCCGTTGATGGCGACCTTCACGTTCATCTTTCAGCTCTCCTTCGTGTCGTTCTTGTCATTGGTGTCTCGGGTGGCGTCGTGGTCAGGACGCGCACTCGCTGCACACCGGCTGGCCGGCGTCGTGGTAGGCCAGCTGGCTGTGGTGGTGGACGAGGAAGCACCGGGCGCAGATGAACTCGTCCTGCTGTCGTGGCACGACCGTCACGGCCAGCTCCTCACCGGACAGGTCCGCGCCGGGCAGCTCGTACTGCTCGGCCAGTTCGGCCTCGTCGGCCTCCTCCTGGTGTGCTGGCGCTGCCGCGATCAGCGCGGTCAGGGGCGTCGTGTCGGGCGCCTCCTCCTCGCGGGGGCGTGGGGCGTCGTAGTCGATGGCCACGGGTTTTCTCCTCCTTCAGCTGCGGACCAGGCGGGCGATGGCCTCGGAGGCTTCCTTGAGTTTGGCGTCCTGCTGGAGCTCGCCGGCCTGTGCGGCGTGGAGCAGGCAGTGGGCCATGTGCTCCTCGAGCAGCGCCAGGGCCACGCTCTGCAGTGCCCGGGAGGCGGCCGCGACCTGGGTGAGGATGTCGATGCAGTACTTGTCGTCCTCGACCATGCGGGCGATGCCGCGGACCTGGCCCTCGATCCGGCGCAGCCGGATGAGCAGGGCCCGTGTGTGCTGGTCGGTGGTCATCCTGATCGCCTCCCGCGATCCCCGTGGGCACCGGCGTGCTGCCGGCGCCCACGGGGTGTGTGGGTTAGGGAGCCACCGAGGTGGCGTATCGGGCCGGGTCTGCGCGGAACGTCTGCGCGCAGTGGGTGGAGCAGAAGTGGTAGATCTGGCCCTCATGCTCGGCGCTGTCGGCGGCGGATGCCGGGTCGATGCTCATCCCGCACACGGGGTCGGTGACCTGGTCAGAACTGTGGGACATGGTGTTCTCCGTTCCTTGTTCGTCGTCGTGCCCGACCTCCACCACCGGGTCGGCGGCGGGGGCGTTGGTGACCTCGGGGACGGGCCGAGGGGTGAAGGCGCGCAGCCGGTTGGCGTTGGCCACCACGGACAGGGAGGACAGGGCCATCGCGGCCGCGGCGATCATCGGGCTGAGCATCAGGCCGAGGGCGGGGTAGAGCACCCCGGCGGCGATCGGGATCCCGATGCCGTTGTACATGAACGCGAAGACCAGGTTCTGGCGGATGTTGCGCATCGTGGCCCGGGACAGGTCCACCGCGGTGACCAGCCCGGACAGTGCCCCGGAGATCAGGGTGATGTCGGAGGACTCGATCGCCACGTCGGTGCCGGTGCCGATCGCCGAGCCGACGTCGGCCTGGGCCAGGGCCGGGGCGTCGTTGATGCCGTCACCGACCATGCCCACCACGCGCCCCTCGCCCTGCAGTCGCTTGACCTCGGCGGCCTTGTGCTCGGGCATGACCTCGGCCACCACCCGGGTGATGCCGACCTGGCGGGCGATGGCCGCGGCGGTCGCGCGGTTGTCCCCGGTCATCATCACCACGTCGATGCCGCGCTTCTGCAGGGCGGCGATGGCGGCCACCGACCCGTCCTTGAGTGTGTCGGCCACGCCGATCACCCCGGCGAAACGCCCGTCGACCACGGTGAACATCGGGGTCTTGCCGTCCGCGGCCAACCGGTCCGCGGCGTCGGTCTGCGGCTGCACGCCGACACCGCCCAGCAGACGCCGGTTGCCGACGAGGACCTCCCGGCCCTCGACCAGGGCACGCACGCCCTGCCCGGTGACCGAGTCGAACGCGGCCACCTCGGGAAACTGCAGGCCGCGGTCCTGGGCGCCGGCGACGATGGCACTGGCCAGCGGGTGCTCGGAGGAGCGTTCCACCGCCGCGACGAGGGTGAGCAACTCTATGCTGGTGAAGCCCTCGGCGGGCAGCACGTCGGTCAGGGCCGGGGCGCCCTTGGTGATCGTGCCGGTCTTGTCCAGCACCACCGTGTCGAGCTTGTGCGCGGTCTCCAGCGCCTCGGCCGACCGGATCAGGATGCCGGCGGTGGCGCCCTTGCCGGTACCCACGGTGATGGACAGTGGTGTGGCCAACCCGAGCGCGCACGGGCAGGCGATGATGAGCACGGAAACCGTGGCGACCAGGGCGAAGATCAGCGCTGGCGGGGGACCGACGAGGGTCCAGACCACGAACGCCCAGATCGCGATGAGGATCACCGCGGGCACGAAATAGCTGGAGACCTTGTCCACCAGGCGCTGGATCGGGGCCTTGGAGCCCTGCGCCTGGCGCACCAGGGTGATGATCTGGGCCAGCATCGTGTCCGCACCGACCTTGGTGGCGGTGTACCGGAAGGAACCGGTCTGGTTGATGGTGGCGCCGATGACCTCATCACCGGGGGACTTCGTCACCGGGATCGGTTCGCCGGTGACCATCGACTCATCCACCGTGGAGGTGCCCTCCACCACCTGCCCGTCGACCGGCAGCTTCTCCCCGGGGCGGACCACGACGACGTCACCGAGCACGACGGCGTCGATGGGTATCTCCAGCTCCTCACCACCGCGGACAACCCGCGCGGTACGAGGCTGCAGCCCGATCAGGGTGCGGATCGCCTCCCCCGTACCGGCCTTCGCCTTGGTCTCGAGCAGCCGGCCCAGCAGGATCAGGGTGATGATCACCCCCACGGCCTCGTAGTAGACCACCTGGGACTGTTCCGGCAACACCTGCGGCATGAAAGTGGCGAACAGGCTGTAACCGTAGGCGGCGATCGTGCCCAGCGTGATCAGCGAGTTCATGTCCGCCGTGCGGTGGGACAGGGCAATCCACCCGGTCTTGTGGATCGGCCAGCCCGTGTAGAAGAACACCGGCGTGATCAGCGCGAGCTGGAAGAAGTCGTTCATCAGCAACGGTGGCACCCAGGTGGCACCGAACAGCTCCTCCGCCATGACCGCGAAGACCACCGGCAGGGTCAGGATCGCGCCCAGCAGGACCCGGTTACGCAGATCCCTGATCTCCGCCGCCCGCTCACGCTCCTCAGCGTCCTCCTCCGGTGCCACCGGCGGCGAGACCGCCACCGGTGGCGGGGAGCCCTGACCGGTGGAACCGGGGTGCGTGCCCGTGTCGGTGCTGGGTGGGTCACCGACCTCAAGGGCGCCGTGCCGCATCCCCATCCCGCAGGTGAACTCATACCGCCCCTCGGGAAGGGCCGGAACGTCCAGGACAGTGCTGTCGAAGGCCGGGACGGCCACGTCCACGTCGAGCGCCGGAATGGTGAATCGCTCAGAGCACGCCCCGTTCTCCTGACGGACCAGGACCAGCTGTGCCGGTACACCGGGGGCCAGTCGAAGGACCTGCGGGTGGTAGCCGCCGCGGATCCTCACCTCGGCGACCTGCACACCGTCCATTGGGTCCCCGTGCCCGACCTCGCCGCTCGGCGTGCCGTGGTGGTGCTGGTCGCGTGTGGCCACCCCGCCCTGGTGAGGGCCGGGCCGTTCGGCCACGGCGACCGCGGTGCCCCCGCCGGCGGCCTCAGTCCCCGGCTCGCCGACGACCCGCACCCCGCCCTGGAGCATGTTCATCCCGCAGGCGAAGCCGTACTCCCCGGCGGAGGTGGGGGTGAACTCCACCGCGGTGACGGTGTTTGCCGGTAGGCCCTGGTTGATCTTGAAGTCCGGGAACATCACCCGGGAGGAGCAGTCCCCGCTTTCTTGCCGGTCGAACAGCAACCGCACCGGCATCCCGGCTTGGACCTCGATGAGGTCAGGGCTGTAGCCGCCCCTGACGGTTACCGTCACTTCCTGCACGCCGTCGGCGACTTCGGCGCGGCGGGACTTCTTCGGGCCGAAGAAGTACCACACCAGCAACGCGGTCAGTACGACGCCGCCGGCTATCACTGACCAGTCGAGCACACTCATGACTCACACCTCCGTAGATGCTGTTGACGCGGCAGCCGGGGCGGACAGGGAGAACCCGGCGTCCTCGACCGCGGCACGAACGGCCTGCGGCGGGAGGGCGGGGCTGGCGGTGAGCGCCAGACGGGACTCACCATCTCTGTCCAGATCGAGCGCGACGGTCCTCAAACCGGCCAACTGACGCACCCGCTCCAGGAGCCGCGCCAGGCACACCTCGCAGGTCAGCCCCCACACCCGGTACACCTTCGTCTTCACAGTCCCGCACCTCTTCCTATACCCCTGCTGGGTATGGGTACTACCCAAACATCGGGATGTGTCAATTCCGCCGAAGGGACGATGAAGAATCCATGAAGACCGGTGTGCTGCGGCCGGGAACGGGGAGCGGTACACCGGGTCACGGTCAGATCCCCACTGTGTGAGGTCTCCCAGCTGGGCGGCACTCTTGCGTTTCGTTATCGGAAGCGTGCGGTCACTGTCTTCAGCAAAACTTCATCCAACGGCGCACGCCTTCTTCGTGAACGTTGGTCATTGTGGTGTGTGAAAGGCGCCGCCGGCTGATCTGGCGATGCGTCACGGAGGATTGGGGAGAGCGTGCGTCCGGTGTTGTTCACGATCCTCGGGATCGATGTCCAGAGTTACGGGGTGAGCAAGGCGGCCGCTGCCCTGGTGGCTGCGTGGCTGCTGGGTCGGGCCTTCGAGCGGCGGGGTCTGAAGAAGGACTCCGCCCACGCGCTGGTGCTGTGGGCCACGGTGTGGGGGTTCGTCGGCGCGAAGGTGTACTACCTGCTCGAGCAGTACCCGGCCATCACCATGCACGACCTGGGCGGGATGGGGTTCACCTGGTACGGAGGCCTGGTGGGGGGCGTCATTGCGGCCCTGGTCGTCATCCGGCGCCACCAGCTACCGGTCGACGTCGTCGCTGGGGCGGTCGCCGTACCTCTGACGGTGGCGTACGGCATCGGCCGGCTGGGCTGCTTCGTCAGCGGGGATGGGACCTACGGGCGTCCCACCGATCTGCCGTGGGGGATGGCCTTCCCCTCGGGTGTGGTCGCGACCGATGTGCCTGTCCATCCCACCCCGCTGTATGAGGCGATCCTCGCGGCTGCGATCGCCGCCGTCCTGGTGGTCCTTGTCCGGCGGTGGGCGCCATTGGCCGTCTTCGGGGCGTATCTGGGCTTGTCGGGCCTGTCGCGTTTCCTGGTGGAGTTCCTGCGGATCAACGACCCGGTGATCCTTGGCCTGACCCAGCCCCAGCTGTGGGCGCTGCTCAGCATCGCCGTCGGCGTCGTCCTGATCGTTCGCAGCAGCACTCATGAGTGGTCTGCAGACCGCGTGGCCCTCGAGCCGGGCGTGCCTGAACCCGTCAGGTGATTGGATCGGAAAGGGAGGACTCGTCATGGACATCGCCGTTTGGATACTGCTTCTGACGATCTGCCTGGTCTTCATTGCCCTGGGCGTGTGGGCCATCAGGGCTCTCTTTCCCGGCGTCGAGGCACGGGACGAGACTCGATCGGCCCCAGAGTTGGTAGAGCAGACAGTTGCCAAGGAGACCACGCCGTCAGGTTGAGCGGGGCTGCGGCCGGTTCGGGGCGTCGACGGGCAGCTCGACGGTGAAGACAGCGCCATGGCGGGGGCCGGCGCTGTCCACTGTCACGGTGCCGCCGTGGGCGTGGACGATGGAGTGGACGATGGCGAGCCCGATTCCTGACCCGCCGTGGGCGCGGTCCCGGGCAGCGTCGGCGCGGTAGAAGCGCTCGAAGAGGTGCGGCAGGTGCTCGGCAGCGATTCCGCTGCCAGTGTCCCGGACCGACAGCCGCAGCGTTGACCCGTCCCGCTGCATGCCCAGCTGCACCCGTCCTCCCGGGGGGGGGTGCCTCACGGCGTTGTCCAGCAGGTTGGTCAGGACCTGGCCGAGCCGGTCGGGGTCGGCCGTGAGCACCGTCCGGCGGGCCGCGTCCGTGGCCTCGACCGTCAGCTCGACGCCCGTGTCGGCGAACCGGGCACCGGCCTGCGCGACGGCGTCATCGACGAGCGCACCCACCTGGACGGACTGCCAGTGCATGCTCAGGCGTCCTTCCCCGGCCGCGGTGACGAGGGCGATGTCCTGGGCGAGGCGGGCCAGGCGCGCGACCTGCTCGCGGAGCATCCCCAGGGTTGGTTCGTCGGCCTTCACGACACCGTCGAGGATGCCCTCGCGGTAGCCGTCGAGCGTGGCCACCGGGGTGCGCATCTCGTGGGCGAGGTCGCTCAGCATGCGCGTGCGGGTCTGTTCGATCTCGCCGAGGTCTGCGGCCATGGTGTTGAACGCGCCGGCGAGGTCGTCGAACTCGGTGCCCATGTGGACCGCCGGGACCCGGGCGGCGTAGTCACCGCTGGCGACCTGGGCGGCCGCCTGCCGCACGCCCTCCAGGGACCTGGCGATGCGCCGGGTGAGGAAGACGCTCACGACGACCGAGGTCAGGAGGGCGGCCAGCAGCGCCAGCGACAGCGACAGCGTCCGCGCGCTGGTGAAAGCCTGCTCAGCGTGGGTGACGACCGACGAGTCGGAGGGCTGGGCCATGAGCATGTGGTCGTGGAAGATCTCCGGGCCGATGGCCAAGGCGACCGTCCAGGCGGTGCCGGCCGCGACGAGGATGACGGGCTCCTGCTACCGCTCTGGCGACTTCGCCCGCATCGTCGGAGGGGACACCAAGCACCGCAAGACCAAGCCGTTCAGGCCTCAGCACAACGGCAAAGCCGAGTGCTACCAGCGGATCATGACCGAAGAGGTGCTCTACGCCCACGAGTACAACAGCGAGAATGAACGGTCCGAAGCGATCGCGACCTGGAACATCCACTACAACTACTGTGAGTCTTGGAGTAGCGGGCGGCCGCCCACCAACATCACGACTGCACACCGGCGTCACCAACGTCCAGTCCTCTTACAGCCAGTCTATCCCTACCTGCATCCGGTTGTCGCTGGCGAAGGTGGTCGGTGCTGGCTGGGGCCGGCTCATGCGGCGCAGCAGGAGAGCTTGCTGACGTCGGTGGTAAAGGCTTGGGCGGTGAGCTTGAGGCCTTCGGCCATGGTCAGGTATGGGCTCCAGACGTTGGCGACCTGGTCGGTGGTCATGGCGGCCTCGAGGATGTAGACGCCGGCGGCGGCGAGGTCACCGGCGTCCTGGGCGAGGGCGGTGATGCCGAGGATGCGGCCGGAGTCGGCGTCGGCGACGATCTTGATGAGCCCGCGGGTGTCCCGGTTGACGATGGCGCGTGGGACGTGCGCGAGGGGCAGGACGCGGCTGTCGCAGCGGATCCCGGCGGCGCGGGCCTGTTGGTCGGTCATCCCGACGGCGGCCAGGGCGGGGCTGGTGAATACGACCCGGGGCAGGTGGCGGTAGTCGACCTCGCGGCCGGCGCCGGTGAGGGCGTTGTCCGCGGCGAGGGTGCCGTGGGCGGCGGCGACGTACACGAACTCCGGGTGGGCGGTGACGTCGCCGGCGGCCCAGACGCGTGGGTTGGTGGTGCGCAGGTGGTTGTCGATGATGACCTCGCCGCGCTTGCCGGTGCGCACGTCGATGGTGTCGAGGCCGAGCGTGCCGGTGACCGGGCGGCGGCCCGTGGCGACGAGGACCTCGGCGCCGCGGAGCTCCTGTGAGCCGTCGGCGGTGGTGGCGGTGATCGTGACCTCGCCGGTGGCCTGGTCACGACGGACCGCGGTGGGCAGTGCCCCGCGGACGATCTGGATGCCCTCGTCGGCGAAGATCTCTTCCAGAGCGGTGGCGGCCTCGGGTTCCTCGTGGGACGCCAGGCGCGAGCGGACCAGCATGGTGACCCGGGCGCCGAGCCGGGCGAAGAGCTGGGCCTGCTCCATGGCGACGTAGCCGCCGCCGATGACCAGCAGCGACTCCGGGACGTGGTCCAGCTCCATCGCGGTGGTCGAGGTCAGGTAACCGGCCTCCCGGAGGCCGCGGACCGGCGGCACCCAGGGCGTGGAGCCGGTGGCGATGAGGTAGTACGCGGCGCGGACCGTCCCCACCATGCCGTCAGGGCCGGTGACGCGCAGTGCCGGCTCGGTCGGTGTGCCGACGAACGTGGCCTCCCCGGGGAGGAGGTCCCATCCGTACGCGGTAGCCAGATCGAGGTACTTCTCGCTGCGCAGTGATCCGACGAGCTCATCCTTGCCGGCGACCAGGGCGGGCATGTCCACCGGTCCGACGTCGGGGAGCGCCAGGCCGGGGAACCGGACGGCGTCGAGCGTGACGTGACGGGCCTCGGCTGCCGCGAGCAGCGCCTTGGAGGGCACACACCCGGTGTTCACGCAGGTACCACCGACGGTGCCACGCTCGATCATCACCACCCGCTTGCCCAGGTTGATGGCGCGGATCGCGGCCGCGAACGCCGCCCCACCGGACCCGATCACCGCCAGGTCATACGACCTGCCCTTAGCCGTCGCCGTCATGAATTCCTCCTTCATCACCCTCAGGATTGACCTTCCAGTGCACTGGAAGGTCAAGGCAGAATGAGTGACATGCGGATCGGTGAGGTGGCCCAGGCGTCAGGCACGACAACCAAGACCCTGCGGTACTACGAGGAACTCGGGCTCCTGCTCGCTGCGGACCGGACCCCGGCGGGCTACCGGGACTACGGACCCAAGGTGCTCGACCGGCTGGACTTCATCCGCCGCGGGCAGGCCGCCGGGCTGACCCTGGCCCAGATCGGCCAGGTGCTGGACATCCGCGACCGGGGGCAGGCACCCTGTCAGCACGTCACCGACCTGCTCGACACCCGCCTTGAGGTGATCGACCGGCAACTCGCCGAGCTCGCACAGCTACGCGCCACGATCGTCGCCCTGCGCGAGGACGCCGCCGCCGGAGACCCGGCGACGTGCTCACCAGAGGACGTCTGCCGCTACCTATGACCCCGGGATGACGGGGCCGTGGCACCATCGCGACATGGTCGATGACACCCTGCAGCGGTGCTCATGCTGCGGCCGGCTGCGGCCACGCAGATCGCTCCACGCGCTCGGCAGCCCGCCGGCTTACATCTATCGAAGGTGCGGGCTCTGGATCGCCCTTCGCTTCTCTCGCGACTGAGGGCCCCGCCCGCAACGCGGGAGGCTTTGGCGGCCGCCGCCGCGGGATTGGCGAGATCAGTAGCGCGGCGCGCCTGGCAGCACCTCGAGCTCCCAGTCGGTGGTGACGGTGCGGAAGGCGTCGCCGTCGACGTTGAGGTCATCGATGGTCTTGGGGTCGTTGTTTGCGGGCATGAGGCCGTCGTCGGCTCTGCGGTCCCACCAGGCCCAGCAGGTGCCGTAACCGGTCTTGGAGGTGAACTAGATGCCGAGTGGGAGGCCATCGTCGTCCTCCTCGCCGCCTCATCGCTCGCGGGACACCCCCGGGAGACCGAGGCCTACGTCCTCATGCTGCTCGCGGCAGCCGGTGCGATCGCCCTGGCCGCCGCTCGGGACCTGCTCATGCTGGTGCCCGCATACCTCCTGGCCAGTGTGCCCCTCTACGCGCTGGCCGGTTTCCGTAAGGACGCCCGAGGTGTCGAGGCGACCCTGAAGTACTACCTCATGGGCGCGTTCGTCGGCGTGCTCATGCTCGTCGGCGTCGCCGCCCTGGTCCTGGCCGCGGGCGGCTCTGGGTACGACGTGCTGGCCGAGCGCCTCCCTGGCGCAGCGGATCCGCTCGTCGCGGTGGGCATGATCGGTGTCCTTGCTGGAGTCGCCTTCAAGGCGGGCGCGGTCCCGGTGCACTTCTGGGTGCCGGACGTCAGCGCCGGCACCAGCCCGGCCATGGCCGCGTTCATCACCACGGTGCCGAAGCTGGGAGCCGTGGCTGCGGCATACCGGCTCCTGGCCGAGCCTTTTGCCGGGGCCCGTCTCGACGCGGCGCTCGTCGTCGCGGTCGTGTCGGCCCTGAGCATGACGCTTGGAAACCTGGCCGCCTATCAGCAGTCGGAGGTGCTCCGCCTGCTCGGTTACTCCTCCGTGAGCCAAGTCGGGTACATGTTCATGGTCGTCGCGGTGGCGGGGCGCTCGGAGTTAGCGATGCCCGCGCTAGCGGCCTACTTGGCCGGGTACGCCGTGACCAACGTCGGGGCCTTCGCCGCGGCTGCGGCCCTGCCGCAGGCACGGACGCTGGACGCCTGGGCAGAGGCCGCGCGTGGGCGTCCGTGGCTCGTGGCCAGTCTGGTCGTCCTGCTGCTGGGGCTCGTCGGTACCCCACCAGGGCGCACCACAGTGGATCGCGCTCCTGGTGCTGTGGGCGCTGCTCGGGGCGGCGACGTCGACCATCCTCACGCCGTCGGCGCGGCTGCTGCGGCGCAACAGCACCGAGCAGAGTCGGCCCTCGGTGTTCGCAGCGCAGTTCGCCCTCTCCCACGCCTGTTTCCTTATCACCTACCCGGTGGCCGGTGCACTCGGCGCCACGATCGGCCTCCAGGCCGTCGCACTTGTCCTGGTCGGGATCGGAGTCGTCGGCGCGGCCGCAGCGTTGCTGACCTGGCGAGCCCCGGCAGGGCGAACCATCCCGGCTCGACCAGCGAAGAACCGCACGTCGGCGCCTTGACCCAGCACAGGCAACCACGTGGGGGGACGGAGCGACACCGTTTCGTGCCACGTGAGGACCGCGGGATGGCGGAGTAGCCTGGGTAACCCGATGTTCCGATGGCGAGCTGGCGCGGAAAGGATGTGCCCGGCCGGCTGTCGGTGGGTGTCCGGCAAGACACTGTGGAGGTGGATTATGCATTGGAACTGGGACGGTATGGGGCCGTGGAGCATGGTCTGGAGTTGGCTCTTCCTCGCGCTCCTCATCGTCGGCCTCGTTGTGCTGGTGGTGGTCCTGGTCCGGCTGCTCAGCGGTCGCGGCCAACGGCACGACGACGCGCGCCCGACCGGTCGCGGTCGGGCGCGGGAGGTGCTCGATGAGAGATACGCCCGCGGGGAGATCGATCACGTGGAGTACGAGGAGAGGCGCCGGCGCCTGAACGACGACGCAGGTACGTGAGGTGAAACCCATCAGCCGACGTGACGCCTTGCAGTTCGGGGCCCTTGGCGGGCTCGGGGTTCTGATCGGTGGGGTGGGCCTGTCCCGGACCGGCTTGCCCTGGAACGCACCGCCCACCGGTTCGACCGGACTCGAAGGAGACTCCCTGCTGGAGCCGGAGGTGGTGCGCAGCCGCGACGGGGTGTTGCGGGTGGATCTGGTCGCTGCCCCGGCGCAGATCCCGATCGCCGGGCAGGGGGCCCAGGTGCTGGCCTATAACGGCACGATTCCGGGCCAGACCTGGCGGGTGCGCCCGGGCGAGAGCATTGAGGTGCGGTTACGGAACGAATTGGACAGCCCGACCAATCTGCACACCCATGGTTTGGAGGTCTCCCCCCAAGACAATGGGGACAACCCCTTCCTGTCCATCGAACCCGGTGAGAGTTTCGACTATCGATTCGAGGTGCCACAGGACCACCCCTCGGGGGTGTTCTGGTATCACCCCCACCGACACGGCACGGTGGCCGACCAAATGTTCGGCGGCCTCTACGGTGCCCTGATCGTCGAGGGTGATGAGGTACCGGCCAGCCGCGAACGGGTACTTGTCCTCTCGGATATCTCCCTGACCTCCGACGGGCAGATTGCCCCGGTCTCGGCGCAGGAGGTGATGATGGGCCGCGAAGGAGACCTGCTCCTGGTCAACGGCCTGCACCAGCCGCAACTGTCCGCCCGTCCTGGGCAGCGGGAGCGTTGGCGGGTGATCAACGCCTGTACCTCACGCTACCTGCGCCTGGCCCTGCCCGGACAACAGGTGGAACTGCTCGGTATCGACCGCGCCCGCCAGCCCGGTTCGAAGCAGGTGGAGGAGGTGCTCCTGACACCGGGCAATCGCGCGGACCTGTTGGTGACGATGCGCACCGGCACGAGCGAGTGGACCACGCTGGGATACGACCGGGGCCAGATGGGCATGATGGGCGGTGGTGGCCTGTCCGGACCGGGCACCTTGGCCACACTCACTGTCACCGGGGACCAAGCCCCCGACCCCGGCCCGGTACCGCAGCCCCCGGCGGTGGCGGACCTGCGGGAGAGCCTCGTCGCCGGGCAGCGGGAGATCGCCTTCACCATGGGCATGGGGGCGATGATGGGCCCAGGTCGAGGCATGATGGATCTCGGATTCGACGGCCGCGGCTTCGACGCCGACCGGATCGACCAGCACGTGGAAACCGGGACCGTGGAGGAGTGGGTGATCACCAATCCCACCACCATGGATCATCCTTTCCACCTGCACGTGTGGCCCATGCAAGTAATCGAGGCAGACGGGCAACCGATCAGCGAACCGCTCTGGCGCGACGTCGTCAACGTCCCGGCCCAGGGCCGGGTGCGGGTCCTGGTCGACTTCGCCCGCCACCCCGGGCACAGCGTCTACCACTGCCACATCCTGGACCACGAGGACGCCGGCATGATGGCCGGCATCGACGTGCGCTGAGCCCTGGATCGGCAGCAGCACTACCGGGCACCTGGACTACATTCGCCGCAGTGGGACGACCGGCTCACTTCGTGAATGTCCGCCGTCATTGACGCCGCGAGAAGGCGACAATGCTCGAACGACCTGGGAAGGATGAGACACCGCCACCGCCGAGGAGGACCCTCCTTTTGCCGTGTTGGACGTCGCTGCGCTGCGTCGAGGCCTTCGATCTCAGGGCCCAAGAACGCATCGAACCCCTGCACGCGGTACTCGAGAAGGCCAACCCGGCGTTGGTTCGATGAGTCGTTCATGGCCAACGGGGTCTTCCGCGCGACCCGCACATTCGGGCGGATCGCGCCGGCAGATATGCAACTCCCGCCGATTAGATCATCGAGGCGTTCACTGAACTGCAGCTGTCATTGACCGCGAAGGGTGGCGCATCTCGTTCCCGGTCGAAGTGCGCTTCGCCGCGGCCGACGATCTTTGGATGTCAACGGCCTACCAGCGCCGCTCCGCCTACATCGCCGTACACCTGGCACTCGGAGAGAATCCGGTGCCCTACTTCCGGGCAGTGGAGCAGATCATGTCCGCCCGTGGCGGAAGGGCGCACTGGGGCAAGATGCACTGGCGGAAGGCCGCGGATCTTTGAACGTTATCCCCGCGAATAGGCTCACGAAGTTTGCTCGGACGCGGTGCTCGTGATCCGGAGGTATTGCCCGCTGGTGTTAAGCGGACCTATTTGGAAGCGCTTGTGGGGTGATCCGGTAGCGCACGTGGGTGGAACTGGTAGCGCTTGGGTTGGGGTTGCCTGAGGATTGCTTTCACCCGCGGCCGTGTGGCCGTGGCTGAAGAAAGGAATCCCCTTATGGCCGACTACCGGCACATCATGACACTGCTGCTTCAGGAGCGTTCGTACCGCCAGATCGCTTCGGTGGTTGGTTGTTCGCAACGCGCGATCGCCAGAGCACGCCGCGTCGTTGACGAACAACACTTCACCACCGCCTCTCAGGTCGATGCGCTCACTGGTGAGGATATCGAGCGGCTGTTCGGCGACGGACGTAAGAGCATCACCGGGCAGTTCGTTGCGATCGATATCGACAAAGTTGTCGCCGCCAGGCTGGGGCGCAAGAAGCCCCCGTTGAAAGTGTTGTGGGCCAAGTACTTGCAGGTTGATGGGCCCGATGGTGTGCGGCATTACGGGTATGACCGGTTCTGCGAACTCATCGCTGAGCACGTGCGCCTTAAGGATCTGACGGCTCCGATCCAGCATGTGCCGGGCCATACGATGCAAGTGGACTGGGCGGGCACGCGAATGCAGATCATCGACCCGGTCACCAGGGCAACGACTGCGGTGTCGGTGTTCGTGGCATCGCTGCCCTACTCGGGTCTGATATACGCCCGCGGCTATCTGGATGAGAAACTCCCCGCGTGGCTGGATGGGCACCGGCGGGCGTTTGAGTTCATCGACGGTGTTCCGTTGCTGGTGGTCCCCGATAACGCCTCGACGGCATCGAACCAGATCAGCAAGACCGACCGTGCCAGAGACGTCAACGTCTCCTATGGGCAGTTCCTGGAGTATTACCGCACCGCCGCGGTCCCCACCAGATCGGCGGCCCCCAGGGATAAGGGCAATGTCGAGGCGGGGGTGAAAGTCGTTACCAACTGGGTGATTCACTACCTCGCTGACCGCGTCTTTGCATCGCTGGATGACCTGAACGAGGCGATCGCTGAGCGGGTGGAGTGGATCAACCAAAGGACCCCGTTCCGAGGTGAAGACCGTAGCCGCGATGAGTGGTTCCATGAGATCGAGAAGGCAGAGTTGATCGACCTGCCCGAGCACAGGTGGGAGCCGGTGCAATGGCGCAAAGCGAAAGTGCATCGTGACTGGCATATCCAGATCGACACGATCAAATACTCCATCCCCTACAAGTACGCCGGCCTGAGCGTGGAGGTGCGCATCATCGGCGACCAACTCGATGTGATCGCTGATGCAGAAGTGATCGCCACACACCTGCGGGGCAGCCATCGCAATGGATACGTCACCGACCCCGAGCAGGGGCCGAAGTACCTGCAAGGAACCACCGGGCTGTGGACACGGGCCTACAACTCGCCGGCCCGAACATGCGCCGACACGCTGCCACCGACACCACCACGAACTGAACACCCAGCGCGGGCGCGGGAACGCTTCCCAGTCTCCCCGCCCGCGCTACCAGTTCAACCCACACCCGCTACCGAAAGCATCTGCTAAACACTGGGGTCGAAGAGCCGGAAGTCCCTCAGCCCCCAACGGCGGTCCTGCAGCGGGTCGGCCAGAGGCCAGCAGGAGGCAAGAACGCGCTCGTAGTCGGCTTGGATATCATCGACCCGCAACACGATCTCACTGGCCGTCCGGGGGTCTGAGAGGAGTCGGGTCCGCGTGGTCGTGACGACAACAGCCGACCCGGACGCCGCCCCGGCGGACCACGGCATAGTCTGACACGGGGCCTTGCTGCGGTCGGTGAAAATTGAGGACTTCTGCATAGAATCCCACCAGGGCGTCGATGTCCCGATGGAATACCTCGTAGGACAGGTCGACCATTCCCGGGTCCTCTCTATGCCTCGGTGCCACGAGATCTCATACCGTGCCCAGACCCCCAGGTTCGTGCCGTCAAAACCAAGCGATAGTCATCCGGGTCCATGACTGTGGTTCCACCGTCGGAGACGGAACGATTGTGTGAGGTGCCCTTCGGGTGAACTCCAGATGCCAACTGGCGTGTTCCAATCCGCACATTAGCAGCACCCAGCGCCGGGTCGAACTTGGTCAGTTCGAAACCCGGGGTGAGCATCTTCGAACGTCGCAGCGATCTTCTTCCCGTCGCTGGGCTTGGTCCTCCCGGGGAGGGCTTGCCGGTCCTGGGCCTGATGACTATGTCGACCTACCCAAGGAGGAACTAAGGCAAGAGCGGCCACAAGAATCACGAATCACTTCGTATATCTCATTCTGGTCGCAGGTCGGCCGGTAGAGCACTAAAGTTTCGATGAAGATCGACGTGATGGACGGGGCCGCAGCGGGCGCCAGTTGCTTGGCTACTTCACAGAGTCCCCAGCCAGCGGCGTGAGGCCAGTATTCATGGGCGTGCCACCAGCAGGCGGTGCAGACTCATACGGTTCTTTGCGGCGGTCATTTCGCACCGGTGGGAACACGTTGCGCGCTTGGTCGATTCTGAAAACTCGATCATCATGCGACCGTCTTCTCATCTTCTCCGGATCCCGGCTATCCGGAGTGTGACCGTCCACTGGAGCGCCCGGCAGCAGCGGCGGACCGCAAGTTCTACTTCGCCAGGTCCAGTGAGTCCTCTGAGGTCACCGATCGGCGTTCGCATCTGCGGCAATCTTATGAGCGAACCAGGCGCTTAATGGCCGCAGATGCCTCTTGGATCTTCTCTTCGCCTTCTTCTCCGCCAGTCTTGGCGGCGTCGACCACGCAGTGGCGCAGGTGGTCCTCCAGTAGCCCCAGGGCCACGTTCTCCAGCGCGCTGGTCAATGCACTGATCTGGGTGAGGACGTCGATGCAGTAGACCTCCTCATCGACCATGCGGTGGATGCCGCGAGCCTGGCCCTCGATACGTTTGAGGCGTGCGAGATAGCGGGCTTTGTCGCTGATGTAGCCGTGGTGGGCGTGGGACTGGGGTTCGATAATTGGTGCGCTCATAATTGCTCCTTGGCTCAAACGCGGGTCTCGATGGCCGACTGCTCCGCGGGGCGGCGGGCCTCCGTGGAATCCTGTTGGAGGAACTTGGCGGTGCTGACCGCGGGGGCCAGGTCCAGGCGGCGCAGCAACTGGGCGTTGAGCGCCACCACCACCGTGGAGATGGACATCAGGATCGCGCCGACGCTCATCGGCAGGACGAACCCGATGGGGGCCAGCACTCCGGCGGCCAGTGGTATTGCGGCCAGGTTGTACCCCGCTGCCCACCACAGGTTCTGCTTCATCTTGCGGTAGCTCTCCCGGGACAGGTCGATGACGGAGAGCACTGATCGGGGGTCGGAGGATGCCAGGATGACCCCCGCTGAGGCGATGGCTACGTCGGTGCCGGCGCCGATCGCGATCCCCACGTCCGCCTGCGCCAGTGCCGGTGCGTCGTTGACGCCGTCGCCGACCATGGCGACCTTGCGACCCTCGGCTTGCAGTTCGGCCACCTTGGCCGACTTGTCCTCCGGGCGTACGCCGGCGAAGACCCGGTCGATCCCCAGTTCGGCGGCGACGGTATCGGCCACGGCCTGGGCATCCCCGGTGATCATCACCACCTGGGCACCTACGGCGTGCAGGGCGTCGACGGCGTCGCGGGACTCCGGGCGGATTTCATCGGCCAAGCGCAGGGCACCGATGATCTGACCGTCTGCGATCACGTGCAGGATGATGGCGCCTTCGTCGCGCCACTGGTTCGCCACGGCCAATTCATCCAGGTTGGTCTGCTCCAGCAGGTACGGACCGCCGACCTTGACCTCGGTGCCGTCGACGGTAGCTTCGACCCCAACGGCCGGGGAGGAGGAGAAGCCGGTGGGCCTGGGAATGTCCAATCCGCGCGTCTGCGCGGCGCCGACGATGGCCGTGGCCAGTGGGTGCTCGCTGGGGTACTCGGCAGCGGCGGCCAGGGTCAGGACCTCGTCCTCGGTGCGCCCGGCCACCGGTTCGACGGCGGTGACCGTGGGCTCACCCTTGGTCAGTGTGCCGGTCTTGTCGAACAGCACGGCGTCCACGGTGCGCATGGACTCCAGCGCGAGGCGGTCCTTGATCAGCACGCCACCGCGAGCGGCGCGCTCGGTGGCGATGGAGACCACCAGGGGGATCGCCAACCCCAAAGCATGCGGGCAGGCGATGACCAGCACGGTGATGGTGCGAACCACGGCCGCATCCGGCGCCCCCACCCCGAATGCCCACACCACTGCGGTGATCAGGGCGGCACCCAGGGCGAACCAGAACAGCCATGCGGCGGCCTTGTCGGCGATCCGCTGGGCGCGGGAAGAGGAGGCCTGGGCATCGGCCACGAGTTTCTGGATGCCCGCCAGGGCCGTGTCGGATCCGATGGCGGTGACTTCGACCTGCAACCCCGAGTCGGTCGCCACCGTTCCGGCCACCACGTCCTCGCCAGCCGCGCGGCGTACCGGCTGGGACTCCCCGGTGATCATGGCCTCGTCCATGCTGGCCGAGCCCTCCACGATCCGCCCGTCGGCCGGGACCGCGGCGCCCGGGCGCACCATCACCACGTCCCCCACCACCAGGTCAGCCGGCGCGATAGTGACGATCTCATCGCCGTCGATCTTCTCGGCCTCATCGGGCAGTAGCGCCGCCAGGGAGTCCAGTGCTGAGGTGGTCTGGGCCACCGAGCGCATCTCGATCCAGTGACCGAGCAGCATGATGACCACCAGCAGGGCCAGTTCCCACCAGAAGTTCAATTCGTGGTCCAGGATGCGCAGCGTCGCGCCCCAGGAGGCGATGAACGCCACGGTGATCGCTAGCCCGATCAGTAGCATCATGCCGGGTTGGCGGGCTTTGATTTCATCGACGGCGCCGGTCAGGAAGGGCTGGCCGCCCCAGACGTACACGATCGTGCCCAGCACCGGTGAAACCCACCAGACCCAGTCGGCATCCGGCAGCCCGTAGCCCAGCAGGTCGGCGAACATGTGGTTGAGCGCCACCACGGGAACCGCCAGGACGAGCATGATCCAGAAAAGCCGGCGGAACTGCCCGACGTGGTCGCCGTGGTCGCCGTGCCCGTGATGGCCGTGGTCGTGGTGACCATGGTCATGCTCGCCGTGCCCGTCGTGGCCTGTCTCGTGCTGGGCACTGCCGTGGTGGGCGTGGGCATCATGATCGTCGGCTGAGTGGTCGCTGTGGTGCTGGGCGCTGTGCTCGTGCTCGGCGTGGCCGCTGTGCTCCGTGTGACTGTCGTGGTGGCCGTGTGACATCGGTACCCCTTCTGCTTTAGGTGCTCTGGTTCGCCGGGGCTCTCCTCAGGGCGACTGTACTCGCGGCGTCCGTAGCCGGTGTGCTCGTGGTGCTGCTCGTGCCCGTGTGCCAACTGGCTCGGGTTGGGTGGTTCTGGCTTATGTGGTGGGCTTCCTTCGCGTGCCTCGTGCTGGTCATTCTGAGCGGGGGCTAGTTGTCTCCCGGGGCACACGGGGTCGTTCTGTTCGGCTGTTATGCGGCGTGGGCGTAGCGCTCTGGGTCGGCGTCGAACAGCGGGCCGCAGGCGGCACAGCAGAACCAGTACCGTTGGCCGTCGTAGTCGCGGTAGAGGCCGGCCTCTTCGGCCTGGGTCTTGATCACCGGGGTGCCTGGCATCACCAGGCACTCGGTGACATCGTCGCCGCTGGCGGTGGCGAGGTCATCTGCCGTGGGTGCATGCCCGCTGCAGCCGCTCGAAGCAGCGTTGTGGCCGTGGTTGTGGTGGTCGTGTGCAGTCATCTTGTGTCTTCCTTTCAGTGGTGCCGATGACGATGGGTCAGGCATTGACATAGTGAGGAGCCGGTGCGGTCTGGGACGGGCCCGCAGAGGTGTGCTGGTCGGCCTTGGCCTTGAACCTGCGTAGCCGCAGGCTGTTGGTGACCACGGAGACGCTGGAGAACGCCATCGCCGCGCCGGCCAACATCGGGTTGAGCAGCCCGAAGGCCGCGATCGGGATCGCGATGGTGTTGTAGCCGAAGGCCCAGAACAGGTTCTGCTTGATCGTGCGCAGGGTCTTGCGCGCCAGACGGATCGCATCCGCCGCAGCCCGCAGGTCTCCGCGGACCAGGGTGATGTCCGCAGCCTCGATCGCCACGTCGGTTCCGGTGCCCATCGCCAGGCCGAGGTCGGCCTGGGCCAGGGCGGGGGCGTCGTTGACGCCATCGCCGACCATGGCCACGATCTTTCCTTCGGCCTGCAGGCGGACGACGACGTCGACCTTGTCCTTCGGCAGCACCTCGGCGATGATCTGGTCGATACCGACTTCGGCTGCGACCTGCTCAGCGACGGTCTGGTTGTCACCGGTCAGCAGTACCGGTGTCAGTCCGAGTTCCTTGAACTGGCTGATGGCCTCAGCGCTGGTGGGCTTGATTTGATCGGAGACGACCAGCACACCGCGTGCCTTACCGTCCCAGCCGACGGCGATTGCGGTTTTGCCCTCAGACTCGGCGGCCTGCTTGGCTGCTTTGAGTGTGTCGTCCAGGTGGATCGACCGGTCCGCCAGCAGTGACTCGCGGCCGGCGAGCACGGCGTGACCGTTGACGACCCCCTGCACCCCCTTGCCTTCGATGTTCTCGAAGGTCTCCGGGGTGGGCAGGTCGCCGACCCGTGCGGCGGCTCCGGCGGCGATGGCCTGGGCGATCGGGTGCTCGGAATAGTCCTCCAGGCCACCGGCGATCCGCAACAGTTCGTCGCGGTCGACGCCTTCGGCAATGATCGCATCGGTCAGGGTCATTTTCCCGGTGGTGACCGTGCCGGTCTTGTCGAGCACGATGGTGTCGACCCTGCGAGTGGACTCCAGGATTTCAGGACCCTTGATGAGGACACCCATTTGGGCGCCCCTGCCGGTGCCGACTAACAACGCGGTGGGGGTGGCCAGCCCGAGCGCACACGGGCAGGCAATGATCAACACCGCCACGGTGGCGGTGAAGGCCGCACTCGCGGGGAAGCCTGCCATCAGCCAGGCACCCAGAGTTGCCACCGCGACCGCGATTGCCACAGGTACAAACACCGAGGAGACGCGATCGGCCAGGCGTTGGATCTCGGCTTTGCCGGATTGGGCGTCCTCGACGAGTTTGGCCATCTGCGCCAACTGCGTGTCCGAACCGACGCGGGTGGCCTTGACCACCAGGCGGCCACCGGCGTTGACGGTGGCTCCGGCGACATTGTCGCCCACCGCGACTTCGACCGGCACCGATTCGCCGGTGAGCATTGAGGCATCGATCGCAGAGTTCCCGGCCGTGATTACCCCGTCGGTGGCGATCTTCTCGCCCGGGCGGACCACGAACTCATCGCCCTCGGCGAGGTCGTCAATGGAGACCCGCTGCTCCTGACCGTTGCGCAGGATGGAGACTTCCTTCGCCCCGAGTTCCAGCAGCGCGCGCAGCGCTGCTCCGGCGCTGCGTTTGGAACGCTTCTCGAAGTAGCGGCCCAGCAGGATGAAAGTGATCACCCCAGCCGCGACCTCAAGATAGATATGCCCTAGGCCGTCGGAGCGAGAGATCGTCAACTCAAACGGATGGACCACACCGGGTTGCCCGGCGGTGCCGAAGAACAGTGCGACGATCGACCAGATCAACGCAGCGGTGGTGCCCACCGAGATCAGGGTGTCCATGGTCGCCGCACCGTGCTTGAGGTTCGCCCAGGCCGCCTTGTGGAAGGGCCAACCGGCCCACACCACGACCGGGGCAGCGAGAACCAGGGAGGCGAAGCCCCAGTAGTCGAACTGCAGGGCGGGGATCATCGCCATCGCGATGACCGGAACCGACAGGATGGCTGCGCCGACTAAGCGTTGCTTGAGAACCCGGATCTCGGCGTCCTCACTGGACTCGCTTTCCTCACTGTCGCTGGGCTCGGCGCCCTTGGGGGTGGGAATCTCGGCGGTATAGCCGGTCTTCTCCACCTCGGTGATCAGCAACTGCGGGTCATAGCCCTCTGGCGCAGTGACCCTGGCCTTCTCGGTGGCGTAGTTCACACTCGCCTCAACACCGTCGAGCTTGTTGAGCTTCTTCTCGACCCGGTTCGCGCACGAGGCACACGTCATCCCACCGATCTTCAACTCAATGCCAGTGAGATTCACTTCGGTGCCGGTGCTTTCAGTGGTCATGACCTTCCCCGTCCTCATCGCGCCCGCCGTCGTTGTCAGTGCCTGCGCTGGTGGTATCAATCACCAGCGGGGCCGTGTAGACCTGCCCGTCGACCTGGAAGTCGAAGAACAGCAGGTACCGGCCCGGTGTGGGTGCGGTGGCCTCGAACAGGACCTGCGGCCCGGAGGTTTCACCGGCTTGCGGAGCCTCACCGTGGGGGTGAACATGCAGATAGGCCAAGTCGCCCTGACGAAGAGCCACCAGGTGGCCGAACGCGCCCAAGTAGGGCTCCAACTCGGTAACCGGTTCACCGTTCAGGGTGATAGTCATAGTCAACTCAGAGGCCTGACCGGCAACAAGGTCACCTTCGACGGCGACATGGAAGTCCTCGACTGTGGTCTCGGCCACCGGCTGCACGGCTGGTGCCGGGTCATAGTCGCCCGCCACGTGCATTGTGGTCGAGAGCGTCATCCCCGCACCGGTCTCAGATGGTACGAAGTCGGCGAAGACCCGGTAGGTGCCTGCCTCTTCCCATTGCCAAGGGATGGACCAGGTGCCGGCCTCGTCCCGCTGGGGATGGACGTGACGGAAGTGCTGCCCATCAGCGCGCACGGCGATCAGGTGCATCTCCTGCTCATGGTCGAGTTCGAAGTCGGTCACCGGGGCGCCGTCGGTGCCGGTCACCGTCAGCGAGAGTTCGCCGTCGGTGCCGGTCTCGGTCGGTGCGCTAACGTCGGCGAGTTGGTAACCATCCCGGGCCAAGCCGAGACCGAGAGAGGCCGCATCAGCCTGGTGCCCGCCGCTGTTCATCGTCTCGTCTACTGGTTCTGCTTCGTGGTCTTCTGGTGCTTCGTCCATCCAGGCCTGCACGGTGTCCTCGTCGATGACCGCGTTCGCCGTGAATCCAGCCACGGCGAACACGGCAACGAGGGCCAGCCCGTACAGGCCGAGCCGCGCAGAGGGCTTCATCTCAGGCCCTGACGGCGGCGTAACCGGCCTCATCGACCGCCGCAATCACCGCAGCGTCATCAAGGGGCTGCTCCGAGGTAACGGTCAGACGTCCGCTCTGGACGCTGACCTCGATGCCGGTGACCCCGTCGATCTCGGACACCTCGGTGCGAACCGCACCCTCGCAGTGCCCGCAGGTCATTCCGGTCACCTGGTACTCAGTCGTGGTTGCCATCCTGCATCACTCCTTCACTAGTAGACGTCTCATAGAACCTATACCCCCTATAGGTATATGGTCAATGCGTTGCGGCCTCGGATTCCTGCTGCACCTGCCCGGTTGGGCGGACATGACGCAGCCGAGTGGCGGCGATGACCGCTGCCAGAGCGGCGATGGCGGCCGAGACGATCGCGGCGGTGTTCAACCCGCCGGTGAAGGCCTCCTGTGCCGCGTTGACGAGTTGCTCACCGAGCGAGTCGGGCAGTCCCGCCGCGCTGGCCATGGCCCCATCAACGCTGTCCGATGCGACCGCCGCCGCATCCGCAGGTAGTTCATCGGGCAGCAACTCCCCGATCCGGTTGCGGTAGGCGGCGATACCCACGCTGCCGATGACCGCCACACCCAGGGAGATGCCCAGGTCGTTCGCGGTGGTTGCCAGTCCGGAGGCTCCGCCGGCCTTCTGTGGCGGCACGGAACTCACGACCAGGTCGGTGGTCAGTGCCATTGAGGGGGCAACGCCGGGGTAGGTGATCACGAAACTGGCGATCACCAGCGCCAAGCCGGTACCGGCGTCGAGTTGGGCGAACAGGCTGTAGCCGACCACCTGGGTCAGCAGTCCGACGGCGATCACATTGCCGGGCCGGAACCTGCGGGCCAACACCGGTGAAAGTGTGGCGATCACGATCAGCACCGCCGCCGCCGGCAGAATGGCAAGCCCCGCCTGCAAGGGGGAGAGTTCCTGGACGTGCTGCAGGTACTGGGTGAACAATGAATAGACTCCCCCCAGCGCCGCCGCGGAGAGCAGGAATACCGCCAGTGCTCCGGATACGGTGCGGTTGGCGAACAGCCGCACATCCAACAGCGGCTTCTCGGCCCGCAACTGTCGGATCACGAATCCGAGCCCGACCAGCACGCCCGCGGCCAGCAAGGCGATCGAGGGCCCGGCAGGCTCCTGGGCGGCGAAGCGCTTGATACCGTAGATGATCGCCAGCAGCCCACTCACCAGCAGCAGGGCGCTGAACAGATCGAGCCGAGCGGACGGATCCTTGTGCTCAGGCAACAGAGGTGGGGCGCCGATGACCACCAGGGCCATGATCGGCACCGCGACCAGGAAGGTGGCCTGCCAGCCAAACCCCTCCAGCAGCAGCCCACTGAGCAGCGGTCCGAGCGCCACCCCGGCGGAAATGCCACCGGCCCACACGCCGATCGCCACCCCGCGCTGCTTGGCATCGGCAAAGAGTACGAAGATCAATCCCAGCGTGGCCGGAACCATCATCGCCGCGGCAAGACCCAGGACGGCCCGCCAGGCGATCATCAACTCCGCACTGCTCGTCAACGCCGCCGCGATCGAGACCCCGGCGAAGAGAACCGCGCCGATCACCATCAGCAGGCGCTTGCCGATGCGGTCGCCCAGTATGCCCATGGCGACGAGGAACCCGGCCATCACGAAGCCATAGATATCCAGGATCCACAGCAGTTGCGTGCTGGTCGGGTTCAGGTCCGCTGCCATGTTCGGCGCGGCCAGGAACAAGATGGTCAGCATCATGAACAGCAGCGTCGAAGGCGTGACCAGCACGACCAGACCCCACCACTGTTTGGCCCCTGCTCTCGGGGCCTGTGCTTCGGCCCGGGTCATGATCCGTCACTTCCCTTGCGTGTCGTGGTTGTCGTTTTCATTGCGTGAGTTCCCTTCCTCGCACTGTCGACGGGCGGTTTGTCGCCCCACGCCTGCAACTCGTACATGCATGCTTGAGTTGTAACGGCTACGCTAACTCATACATTCCCGCTTGAGTTACGAGGTGGAGTATGACGACCAAGGCCAGTGCCGAGCCCGGACGAAAGCAGGCGGCCAATCAGCGGGCCGACGCTCAGCGCAACCGAGCCAAGATCCTGGCGGCTACGGTGACCGCGATCCGCAAGAACTCCGATGCTTCGGTGGCCGACATTGCCGCCGAGGCAGGTGTAGGCCGGATGACGCTGTACGGGCACTTCAAGACCCGCCTCGAACTCATCGAAGCCGCCCTGGTCCAGAGCCTCGAACGCGGCGAGGAAGTCCTCCGTGAGGTGCCGTTGGACGGTGATCCCATCGCAGCGTTTCAGCGGCTCATCGCCTCCAGTTGGATGCTGGTGGATCACTCCCGAGCCCTGTTGGCCGCCGCCCAGCGAGAACTTCCGGCAGCCCGTATTCGCCAGATGCACGAGAAAGCCGAAGCTCGCATGCGACGCCTGCTGGAGCGTGGCCAGCGCGAGGGTACGTTCCGGGCGGACCTGCCTGTGACCTGGCTACTGACCACCACCCACGTGGTGATTAACGGGGCCGCCGAAGAAGTCCGAGC
Source organism: Beutenbergiaceae bacterium (assembly GCA_035302405.1). GTDB lineage: Bacteria > Actinomycetota > Actinomycetes > Actinomycetales > Beutenbergiaceae > CALKWS01. The sequence goes on along the minus strand of DATGSR010000111.1, from coordinate 49,098 downwards.
GGGCAGGCTCGACCCGGACGACGCCCCCTGGTTCATCGACGCGATCTTGCTTCCGGCGTTCACGACCGCGGCCCAGCCGGCGGATCCTCGATGAGCGCACTGACCATAGGCATCCTTGCTAATTCTCATCCGGACCGAGCATGCAAGCGCACCCGCAAGAGCGCCTCCAGCGGCCCATGGATGAAAAAGTGCCGCCAGCCCACCGAGCCGACCGCCAGCGCCAGCGCCAGCGCCACCGTGGCAACCATCCCACCGGCCGCGGTCTCCGGGCCGGGGCGCACGATCCAGGCGATCATGAACAGATGCGCCACGTACACGGTCAGTGCCAGTTGACCGGTGGCCACCAGCGGCCAGCCGAGCCGGCCAAGATGAGGCTCGATAAGAAGCGTCAATCCGAGCACGAACGCCGCCGCACCGGTTGCTGCGATCAGCCACAACGGCATCTGGGAATGCGGCGCGGCCGAGGTGAGCCAGTCCAGTCCGGGAGCACCATCGGGCATGCCCAGCCACGCCTCCAGGGCGCGCGCTCCGAATTCGGCTGTCATGGCCGCGGCGGCACCGACGAGGATCAGGCGCATCTGAACACGTCGAGCGCGTAGTCTACGCCGGCCCAGCCACATCCCGAACAAGAACGGCGCCATCCATGTGGCCACCGGGTAGGGACCGGTCAGCAGGGTGGAGGCCACGATCTCGCCGGGCGCGTCGAGCAATGAAGCGGGGTCGCGATCGAACGTGGGACCGGCGACCTGGGCAGCCAGCCACACCAGCGGACCGGTGATGACAATGGCGGCGGTTGATGCCAGCAGCAGCCACGATGGCGCCTTGACGAAGGCCAGCGCAACCAGGAACAACATGGCATAGGTCGTCAGGATCACGTCGAGGCCATGATCGAGGAGTTGAGTGCTCAACCCGACCAGGAGCAGAACCAAAGCCCGCCACAAGACCTGCTGCCACGGCACCGGTGCACCCTCGCGGGCCCGGCGCGTGAGGAGCGTGAACCCGATCCCGGCCAGGAGCACGAACAGCATCGAGGCGCGTCCGTGCGGGAGGATCAGTAGTTTTCCGGTGACACCGCCCTCGTCCCGCGGGCCGATATTGACTGCGAGCATGCCCAGGATCGCCAGGGCTCTGGCCGCATCCAAGCCCGTGACGCGCCCGGGCACGTCGGATCCGACAGTAGGTGAAGTGCCCCCCGCCGGCCGTTCGTGCTCTGGTTCGGTACTCACGTCAGGCTCAATCTATGCGCTGGGGTCCCGCGGGCACCTCACCACCTGTCACGTGGGTAACCCGACTGGTTTCGACAGTCACAATCACAGTCCCAACTCGCCGACGGGCCGCAGCACGTCCCTGGTGGCTTAGGCTTCCGCGAGTTGGAGGGTGGTCAGGCAGGTTGCTCCCTCTTCGCCAGTGGAGAAGGCGCTTTGGCCGGTGCGACCGTCGAAGGTGACCTCGATGGTGCCCTCGACGTCGTGGGGGAGCCAGAAGCCGACGAAGCCGTTGTCGAAAGTTGTCACTTGCTCATCGACCAAGGCGTCTCCGGTTTCATCAACGATGCGGACGCTGACGTCCTCATTGGCCAACTCACCGCGACACGTGGTCAGAGAGTGGTAGTAGCACTCGTGGGTCTGATCGACGTAGGGCGCCACGGATAAGTAGAACCCGCCTTCCTCCTCAAGGGGAACCGTGACCTCCTGCTCGCCGTCGGCGAGCACGAGTTCGTCTGCGCGTACTGAGGCCATCAGATCGGTCGGACGATCGGCCACAGACATCTGGTCGAGGTGGTCGATGATCTGCTGCCCGTCCATGTCACCGAGGTCGTGTGCGGCCAGGAAGTCGATCTGCGCGGCGGTGCTGGATGGCGGACTGGTGGTCGGGCTTGCCTCGGGTGTGGCGGAGGAACAACTGGCCAGCACCAAGGCAAGCGCAGCAACCGCCGCAAGGGTCACGGATCGCTTCATACATGCATTCTCTAGTAGACCAGCCGCGTAAATGTCGTCGAGCGTTAAAGATTCGATGAAGATCGGCGCACCGACCCGGACCGCGGCGAGCCCAACTGATTGACTCAACCGCGAGGTTCATCAGTTGTTTCGGGTGTCAGATGAACTCGCCGGATACCGGGTCCCGATGCAGTCCGATGTCCCTAGCGGTAGCAGGCGCCGAGTGCTGGCTGGCCTGCGAGTCGTGAGGGTCAGCGAGAGACAGAGGTGCGTGATGCAGTGGAACTGGGATCACATGGGACCGTGGAGCATGGTCCGGGGCTGGCTCTTCCTGGCACTGCTGATTGTGGGCCTGGTGGTGCTGGGCGCGGTCCTGGTCAGGTTGCTGATCGGCCGCGGCCAGCGGCACGACCCGCGCCCGTCGGGTCGCAGTCGGGCACGGAAGGTGCTCGATGAGCGATACGCCCGCGGGGAGATCAATGGCACCGACTACGACGAGCGGCGCCGGCGCCTGGACAACGACGCGAGGGCTTAGGTGAGGCCCATCAGCAGGCGTGAAGCGCTCCGGTTCGGGATGCTCGGCGAGCTCGGAGTGGTGGTCGGTGGGGTTGGGCTGTTTCGGACCGGACTGCCCTGGCTCGGTCCGCCCAGCAACTCGACCGCGGTCAGCGTGCCTGCGGGCGCAGAGGCACTGCTGCAGCCGGAGGCGGTGCGTAGCAGGGATGGGGTGTTGCAGGTGGAACTACTCGTCGCTCGTCAGGATACGACCATCGCCGGGCAGCAGGCCCGGGTTCTGACCTATAACGGCACAGTGCCGGGCCTGACCTGGCGCGTGCGGCCTGGAGATCGGATCGAGGTGCGGCTGCGCAACGAACTGGAATCCCCTACCAATCTGCACACCCATGGGCTGGAAGTTTCCCCGCAGGCCAACGGGGACAACCCGTTCTTGTCCATTGAGCCCGGCCAGGTGTTCGATTATCGCTTCGATCTGCCTGATGACCACCCACCCGGGGCGTTCTGGTATCACCCTCACCGGCACGGCTCGGTTGCCGACCAACTATTCGGCGGACTGTACGGCGCCGTGATCGTCGAAGGCGACGAGGTGCCGGTCAGCAAGGAGCGGCTGCTGACCGTTTCGGACATCTCCTTGTCCGCCGACGGCCAGGTCGCCCCGGTCTCGGCGCCGGAGGTGATGATGGGCCGGGAAGGGGACCTGATGCTGGTCAACGGCCAGTACCAACCGGCCCGGGACCTGTGCGAGGACCCCGTCGCCCGGCAGCGGAAGATTGCCTTCACGATGACCATGGGAGCGATGATGGGCCGTGGCCGGGAAATGAGATCTCGAAGAATGGAGGCATGATGTCCGTGGATGGCCTGCCGCGTGTGCTTGTTGTGGACGACGAGGCACCGCTCGCGAGGTTGGTGGCGAGGTACTTCGAACGAGACGGGTTCGAGGTCGAGACGACGGGCAGCGGTCAGGAGGCAATCGCCCTGGCCCGGGAGTTGGATCCGGGCGTGATCGTCCTCGATCTCGGGTTGCCGGGGATCGATGGGGTCGAGGTTTGCCGTACGGTGCGTACCTTCTCTGACTGCTACATCGTCATGCTCACCGCGCGGGTAGAGGAGGTCGACAAACTCATCGGCCTGTCGGTGGGCGCCGACGACTACGTCACCAAGCCGTTCAGCCCGCGGGAACTCGTCGCCCGAGTACGGGCCATGTTGCGCCGCCCGCGTGCGAGCCTTGACGCGGAGGGGCAGGTGAGACATTTCGGTGCCCTGACGGTGGACATCGTCGGCCGCGAAGTCCACCTGGGCGCAGAGCCGGTGGAACTCACGCGCACGGAGTTCGACGTCCTGGCTGCGTTGGCGGTTCGACCGCGGATGGTATTCGCCCGGCGCCAGCTCATCGAGGTGGTCTGGGGTGAGGGCTGGGTGGGCGATGAACGCCTGGTCGACGTACACATCGGACATGTGCGGCGTAAACTCGGCGACGACCCCGCCAACCCGGTCTTCGTGAGGACCGTGCGCGGGGTGGGGTACCGGATGGGAAGCGGTGAATGACCCGGCTGTCGGGTCTGGCTGGACGGCTGCTCGCGGCCACGGCGGTGGTGGTGTTCGTGGGCTGGGCGACCGCCTGGGTGGTGGTGGCCGCCGTCGGGCCGGCGATCTTCCATGACCACATGATCCAGGGCCAGGCAAGCGACCCGGCGGTGGTTCAACACGCCAGGGAGGCCTTCCAGTCCGCCTCGGCACTGTCCTTGGCCGGGGCGTTGCTGGCGGCGTTGGTTGCCTCGGTCATCGTGAGTTTGTTCGTGACTAAGCGAGTCAATAGTTCTTTGGTGACAGCCACCAACGCCGTCCGCCGAGTGGCCGGTGGCGATCATTCGGCTCGGGTACCCCGGGTGGGGCTGGGGCGGGAGTTCGACGAGTTAGCCGAGGCGTTCAACGCCATGACTGCAGATCTGGGGGAGGTCGAGGCGACCCGCACCCGGATGCTGGGCGACCTCGCCCACGAGATGCGCACCCCGCTTGCCACTTTCGATGGTTACCTTGAGGCGATTGTCGATGGAGTGCACAGCGCGAACGAGGAGACGATCACGCTACTGCGTGACCAGGTCGCCCGCTTGTCCCGGCTCGGGCAGGACATCGCGCTGGTGACTACGGCCGAGGAGGGCGGGCTGACGATGAACCGCCGAGAGATCACCGCTGGCGATCTGCTCGCAGCCGGGTACGCCGCAGCACAGTCTCGTTACCTGGAGCGCGGCGTTCGGCTGAAGCAGGCTGTCTCGGACGCAGCGGCCCAATCCTGGGTGGACGCCGACCCGGACCGGCTCGCGCAGGTGCTGACCAACCTGTTGGACAACGCCTTGCTGCACACCCCTGCCGGCGGGCAGGTGGACCTGACCGCAGACCGCCGAGGGTCAACAGTGGTGCTCCGGGTGGCCGACAACGGCGAGGGAATCGCCGCCGAGCATCTGCCCCACCTGTTCGATCGCTTCTACCGGGTCGACACGGCCAGGGATCGCGCCCATGGCGGCTCCGGAATCGGGCTCGCAGTCGTCGGCGCGATCGTTCGGGCCCACGGCGGGAACGTCACCGCCAGCAGCGAGGGGCCGGGCCGGGGCGCCACGTTCACCGTGACGCTACCCATGGTGGGATCCGATCCTGACGCCGGATGAGCGGTCTGCCAAGGGATGCCCGACGGGAGTCGGCACATCGGCGCCCTGGCGTTGGTGAGCGTGATTGTCGTGTCCGATGAACATCATGCCGATCACCATCAGCGGGCAGACGAGCAGCACGGCCACTGGGAGTGCCTCACCGAGCGAGCGGCCGGCAGCGAGTAAGACCAGGATGGCCAGGGCCGCGATAGCGAGCAGGCGGGAGCGGTGGTTGGCGTGCATCGGGGCCGCTCCATGACTGTTCGCACGGCTGGGGAAGATCGTCGCCACCGCCCAGATGCCGAGGGCGACATAGAGCAGTATGACTGCGGTAAGCGTCAACCAGATGGTCGGTGCCATATCGGCTCCTCTCCTTCAAGGCCCACTCTCGGCCATGTCGCTCGTGCTCCGGGTAGACGAATGACAAAGAATCGCTGAAGCCGCTTTCTCCAATGGGTTGACCAACCACGGCTAGAGATCACCCGGTAGCGAGGTCAAGTGGACGGACAACGCATCGTTTCCCGCCCCGCTGGTATCGGCGCTCCTGGTCATCACTTGTGGGCGCCATGAAGATCTCGCCGGATTCTATGAAGAGGTGATGAAATATCGTCTGGGCGGCTGGATGCGGCTCCAACGTTCTTGGTTGACTCGGAGCGAATTGCCTTATCAACCTCTTGAGAAGAAGACTCCAGTGCAGATCACACCCCGTCCCATCGTTGCCGCCGGCGCGCTTGCTCTCGCCTTGACCTTGGCCGGCTGCGGTACTGCGCAAGACCAGGCCGACCCGGCAGGGGCCGGTACTGAGGCCCCGGAAACGACCGGGACGGCGACGACCGAGCCTTCCAGTGAGGAGGAGGTCGACCAGATCCCCGACGACATCCACAATGACGTAGACACGGTGTTTGCCCAGACGATGATCGTCCACCACGAGGGTGCCATCGAGATGGCCGACCTGGGGGTAGAGAAGGCCGCGTCGGAGGAAGTCCGAGCCCTGGCTGAGCGCATCTCCGCAGCCCAAGGCCCAGAGATCGAGCAGATGACGTCCTGGCTGGAAGATCTAGGCAAGGAGTCAAGTCCTATGGAGGAAATGGATGGTCACGACGGCATGGACATGGACGGGATGAGCCAGGAGGAAGCCATGATCGAACTCGAAGGGCTCTCCGGCATCGATTTTGACCGGCGGTTCTTGCAGTTGATGATCGCCCATCACCAGGGTGCGCTCACCATGGCTGAGGAAGAAATCTACAACGGGCAAAACCGTACGATGCTCGAACTCGGTAAGGAGATCAAGGCTGATCAACAGGACGAGATCGCTGAGATGGAGGAGATCCTCCAGGGACTGTAAGCCCATCGTCCTCCGTGCCACTGAAGCAGAGTTGGCGGCGCACGGCGGTGGGTGCATCCCGAGCGAGGTATTGGTACCCATCGCTGGGAGCACCGGCTGGGGGCACCCGTCGCGGCGGCGTCTATTGGACCTCGCCCTGGACGCCGGCGCCTTGGTGAGCGGCCGTCGAGGTGTGGCGGACCGCCGCAGGCCTTGGTGTGGTCCTGGTAGCGATGTGGCTCGCCCTGCGGCGCCCCATCACACCCACACGGCCGGCGGTCCTGCCTGAGGTGAGCGCGGGCGCGCGCATGTCGACTACCGCTCAGGAGGCACCCGCCGAGCCCGACCCGCCACCGCCGCAGGAGGCGGCGCACTTCGACATGGACGGCGCGGGGGTCTGCGTCCGCGTGGCCGAGGTGCTGCACATCACGCACGGGTGCGACTGCGACGAACTCATGCGCGCCTGGGTAGCGGGCCAGGGTGGGGTCAGCCGATGGCGGCGAGCAGTTCGTTGCACGCCTTCTCGCACGCCCGGCAGGCCTCGGCGCAAACGCGGCAGTGCTCGTGGTGGCCAGCGTGCCGCTCGCACTCGTCGCCGCAGGACCGGCAGGCCTGGACGCAGGCCTGGAGTTGGACGCGGGTGAGGTTGGCGTCATAGCCGGTGTGGCGCGACAGCACGCGAGCGGTTGTGTTGCAGATGTCGGCGCAGTCCAGGTTGGTGCGGATGCACTTGCGCAATTCGCCGACCGTGTCCTCGCTCAGGCACGCGTCGGCGCAGGCGGTACAGGCTTGGGAACAGGCCACGAGGGTGTCCACGACCCGGGCAAGTAGGTCCCGGTCGAGGCTGATCTCGGCAGGGTAGGTGTTGATCATCTCTGTGGTTCTCACTGTTCTCTCTCCTCTGTCTTCGGTGGGATTCCCCGACTCTTGACGGCGCGGGAGTACGACGTTAGGGGAGGCGCTATGGGTGTGCACCCGCTGGATCAGCGCCAGTGATGAAGGGTTGATGAACGTTTCACCCCGTGTCATTATCGGACTGCGATCTAGGCCGGCGGCGTGTGTAGCGTCGCTCCTGCTTCTCGGCCACCTTCGTCGGGGAGCCCACCCGCGAAACGCCGAACCCTGCCACACGCTCACGCAGTTCGACCAGGGCGGGAATGACCATGCGCGGGGCCAGGTCACCGGTCGCACCGACAGCACCACGACCACCGTCCGCGCACCGAATGGTCGCCAAGAGGGGGCGGCCCCGGACCGGGTGGGCCCTTACTCGTTGTCCCCGCCGGTGTCGGGTCGGGTGTGTCCGCACGCTGGGTGTTGTCGCCGTCTGGGACGACCCACTGCCGCACCTCCGGTAGGTCCTGGCCGTGCTCGCGGGTGTACTGGCGGGCGCGCACGCGGGTGTCGAGCATTTCTTGGCGCAGCGCGGACTCCCGCTCCGCCAGGCCCGGCACCCGGTCGATGACGTCGATCACCAGTCGGTAGCGGTCCAGGTCGTTGTGAGCATAAGCATGTCGAAGGGCGTGGTGGTGCCCCTCTCCTTGAAGCCGCGCACGTGGATGTTGTGATGGTTGGTGCGCCGGTAGGTCAACTGGTGCACCAGTGACGGGTAGCCGTGGAACGCGAAGATCACCGGCCGGTCGACGGAGAACAGGGCGTCGAAGTTGGGGTGACTCAGTCCGTGGGGGGTGCTCCCGCTCGTCCTGCAGGCGCATGAGGTCGACGACGTTGACCACCCGCACCCGTAGTTCCGGCAGCCGCGCGCCCAGCAGCCTGGCCGCGGCGATCGCCTCCATCGTCGGGACATCGCCCGCGCAGCCGAGCACGACGTCGGGCTTGCTGCCAGGATCCTCCGAGCCGGCCCAGTCCCAGATCCCGGTCCCGCGGGTGCAGGGCAACACGGCCTCATCCATCGTCAGCGACTGCGGCCCAGGCTGTTTGCCCGCGACTTGCCCGCGACCACGACGCTGACGTAGTTGCGGGTGCGCAGCACGTGGTCGAACGTCGACAGCAGGGTGTTGGCGTCCCGGGGCAAGTAGATGCGGGTGACGCCGGCGGTCTTGTTCATCACCACGCCGAGGAAGCCAGGGCACTGGAGGGAGAACCGGTTGTGGTCCTGGCGCCACACGTGGGAGGACAGCAGGTAGTTCAGCGAGGGCACCGGCACCCGCCAGGGGATCTCCCGGCTGGAGTCGAGCCACTTGGCGTGTTGGTTGAACATCGAGTCGATGGTGCGGATGAACGCCTCGTAACTGTTGAGCAGCCCGTGCCGACCAGTGAGTAGGTAACCCTCCAGCCAGCCCCGCACCTGATGCTCCGAGAGCATCTCCTGATCCGACCATCGGGACCGAATAAGTCCTCGGGGAGGTAGCTACGCATCCAGCTTTCCAGCAGGGCCTCGCCATCACCGATCACGGCCACTGCGACAAGGTCCGGGTGGTCGACGCGACGCCGTAGGCGTGAGACAGGACGTAGCCCAGCACCGCGGGCGTCGGTGCCGACATGGACATCGTTTCATCATGAGCAGCACGCACCGAGTCCGCGTGCCTTTCAGAAGCGGCTACCGACGCAGGTAGGGTGCGGGGGCGCTCACTTCAAGGTGACATGAGTGGCGGAGCCGATACGGCGATTACGGTGCTCCTCGGTGTGCCCGCCCGGTACGAGACGATCGGTTGGCTGCGAGAACGCTGCGGGCGAGACCCGTGCGGAACATAGCCGCCTGAAGGCCAGAGCGCTGGATTCGACGCTGTAGTTGGGCCCCGGGCCCACCTGTTTCAACCCGCCCGATTCGGACTAACCGACGCCGGCGTAGGAGTGCAGGGAGTTGATGAAGATGTTCACGCCGTAGTAGTTGAACATCAGTGCGGTGAAGCCGGCCAGGGAGAAGTAGGCGACGGTCCGTTTGTTCCAGCCGGTGGTCAAGCGTACGTGACCATAGGCGGCGTAGATGATCCACACCACCAGCGAGACGACTTCCTTGGGGTCCCAGCCCCAGGCCCGGCCCCAGGCGTACTCGGCCCAGATCGCACCGGTGACCAGCACGAAGGTCCAGCCGACCAAGCCCACCGCGTTGAGCCGGTAGGCAAAACGCTCCAAGGATTCCGAGGCCGGGAAGGCGTCTAGCATCCGGGAGAAGAACGTCGGCCGGGCCGGTTCCACCTCGGGTTCCTCCCCACCCAGGTCCAGCGCCACCGGGCCGCCGTCGGCACCGACGGCTACAACGGTGCGGCCATCGCCAGCAGCCACCTGCTCCCGGGCCGCCACAGTCCTGCGCGAGTTGCCTACGGTGACGCCGCGCCCGTCGCCAGTAGGTGGGCCCCCACCGGGGTCGCCTCCAGGGTCGGCGCCACCGCCGGACTCAGCACCAGCCCGGGCGCGCCGCCGCTCATCGCCGTGGCGGATGAGTTGCAGCACACTGGCCAGCGCTCCCACGCTGAACAGCCCGGTGGCGACCGTGGCCACCGACACGTGAATTACCAACCAGTAGGATTGCAGTGCTGGCTGTACCCCATCGGCGGCCACGTACAGCAGCGTGATCGCGACCAGCAGCGTGATCACAGCCAGGAACATCACCGGCAGGCCCAGGTAGCGGATGTCCTTGCGCCGGTTCACCACCAGGAAGACCGCCACGGTGAACATGATCGCCATCAGCGTGAACTCATACATGTTCGCCCACGGCACCCGCCCGGCGGCGATTCCCCGCAGCACCACCGCGCCCACGTGGAGGGCAATCCCGAGCCAGGCGGTGCTCATCGCGATGCCCGCAGCGCGACGGCGCCGGTCGGCCGGGGCGTCCTTACCGAACCCGGACAGGTCCACAGCGAAGGCGATCATGGCCACCACGTAACTGGCGATGGCGCCGTAGATGACCAGGGTGCTCAGGGTGCCGAGTTCTGCGATCATTGCTTCTTCCTTGCTCCATCCGGGGGTAGGGCAGTCAGGATGCGGTCCAGTTCAGCCCGCAGGCCGGGATCGTCGTGACGGGCCAGCGCGGCGGCGTGCACCACTGTGGCCCCGTCCGCCCGGGGCACCAGACGCACCCAGATACGGCGGCGCGGTAAGAACAGTGCTGCGATCAGCCCACCGAAGGCCAGCGTGGCGAAGATGCCCTGCCAGATCGGCGACGGGTCATAACGCAGGTCCAGGGCCACGAACCGGGGCAGGTCGTTGAAGGTCAGGGTGCCGTGCCCGTTGGGCAGTTCCACGCTCTCCCCGGGTGCCAGTTCCAACTGCACCGGTGCTTGCGCGCCGTCGTCGCCGGTGGCGGTGACCTGGTCCAGGTCGGTGGTGTCCAGTGTCAGCAGGCTGCGCGGGACGCCCTCGTCCAGCCCCAGGTCGCCGGTGTACATCTGCAGCACCAGCACCGGATCCAACGGCAGGGGGTGGGCCGAGCCCAGGTACGCGCCGTCGTCATCGCGCAGGGCGGTGGGCAGGAAGGACCCGTTGAACGCCACCTGCGGGTCGCCGTCGTTGGCATCGGGAACCATCACCACGCCGGTGGAGGCGTATCCGGGATCGTCATCGGCCGGGATGAAGGGCACCGGGCCGTCGTGGGCGACCTCACCGCTGGCGTCGGTGATGGTCAGGTCCGGGGCAAACCCGTTACCCATCAGGTACACCCGCGATCCGCCCACAGTCAGCGGGTGGTTGACGCGGATGGTCTGCTCACTGGTGGTGCCGTCGGTCTCGAACAACGTGACGAATGCGGTGAAGTCGCGCGCCTGGGCATCGACCGTGAAGTCCGGGACGAACTCATCCAGGCGGATGCGGTAGGGGGCCACCCCGTCGGCGCCGAACAGCGCACCGGCCTCGAAGAAGTCATAGTCCAGAGCGGAGTTGACGAACGTGGAGCCCTCGGTGATCATCGCCTGCCCCCGGTAGTGCACCAACTGGCCCCAAGCGGTGACCACCAGCAGGCCGACCAGCGCCAGATGGAAGACGAGGTTGCCGGTTTCCTTGCCATAGCCGCGCTCGGCGGAGATGGTGCGTATGGCCGATTCGTTGCTGGTCGCCGTGGCGTCGGGTGTAGTTGACGCTTTCGCCTGTCCCGCTCCACCATGGCCCTTCGGTGCCTCAGTGCCCAGTTTGGTGCGGTAGCGCCGCCCGAAGGCCGCGTGCAGTCGAACGCTCACCTGCCCAGGAGTTGCATGAACCACGCGCTCGGAGCGCACCGGGAAGCGGGTGAAACGCGCTGGTACCTTCGTGGGTTCGGACCGCAGCGCCTCCAGGTGGACCTTGGTGCGCGGCACGATGCACCCGATCAGAGAGACGAACAGCAACAGGTAGACCGCGGAGAACCAGGGCGAGGAGAACACGTCGAACATGTAGGCCCGGTCCAGCCACGGCGCCAGGGCGGGGTTGTCCTCGAAATACTGGTTAACCAGGATCGGGTTCACCCTCCGCTGGGGGAAGAAGGCCCCGGGCATGGCCACCACCGCCAGCAGCAGCAACAGCAGCAGTGCCACCCGCATGCTGGTCAGTTGCCGCCAGATCCAGCGCAGCCAGCCACGTACACCAAGCCCCTTGGTACGGCCCGACACCGACGACGGCGCGCGCCCGTTGCCGGCAGCGGCACACTTTGCGGGTGGCCGCGCCGGATTCTTCCGTCCGTTGCTGCTCTCGGTACCGCTCATGCTTTCCGCACCGGTCTCCGTTGTGCCGCGCAGGCCATGGGGTGTGTAACCGGCCATCAGATAATGGTCTCGAAACCGGCGATGTAACCCTGCATCCACTGGGTCAGGGCCCCCCATAGGCCGGTGACCAGGGCCAGACCAATGAGCACCAACATCACCCCGCCGATGCGCATGATCACTACCCGGTGGCGGCGTAGGAAGCCCATCATCCGCTCGGAGGACTTCAACCCCATGGCTACCATGACGAACGGCACTCCCAGCCCTAGGCAATAGGCGATCACTAGAACCAGTGCCCGGCCCGGGTCGGCGGCCTGGTGCGCCAGGGCCAGCACCGCGGCCAGAGTTGGGCCCATACACGGAGTCCAACCCAGGCCGAATACCACCCCGAGCACCGGTGCGCCCAGCACGCCGGTTTTGGGGTTGATCTGCAGGCGGCGCTGGCGTTGCAGGAACGGGATCCGGCCGATGAAGGCCACGCCGAGGACCACCACCAGCACCCCGAGCAGCCGGGTGATGAGGTCTTGCCAGCGCACCAGGAACAACCCGGCGGTACTGAGCGCCATCGTCAGGAGCACGAAAACGGCGGTGAAGCCCAGGATGAACAGGCTCACGCCCGCTACCAGCCGCACTCGTGACCGACGGACATTCTCAGCCGTGCCGAGGATGTCGGCCCCACTCATACCGGAGATATAGCCGACGTACCCAGGCACCAGCGGCAGCACACACGGGGAAGCGAAGGAGATGAAGCCCGCAAGCAGAGCGATCGGTAACGCCGCCAGCATCGGTCCGCTGTAGATCGTCTGGGCAAAGTCGGCGCCCAGTTGCTCCAACCAGCCCATTACTCGGCGAGGGTCTCGTCGATCAATGTGGACAGGATGCTGCGCTCGGCCAGGCCGAGGATGCGCGCGGCCACCCGCCCCTGGGTGTCCAGCACCACGGTGGTGGGCATCGCGCGCAGCGGGACCACGCCCTGCATCGCGGCCACGCCGGCGGACTCCTGGTCATGCAGCGAGGGGTAGGGAATCCCGAAGCGGCGTTCGAAGGCCTGGGCGGTGCCCGGGGCGTCGGTGTGGTTCACGCCGAGGAACTGCACGCCGTCGGGCTCGTACTGCTCCGACAGCGAGGCCAGGTCTGGGGCTTCCTTGCGGCACGGCGGGCAGTTGGCATACCAGAAGTTGACCACCACCACCTGGCCGTGCAGATCGGCCAGGTCGAAGTTTTCCTCCTCATAGGACACCCCGGCCAGGTTCACCGCCTGCCCGCGTTCGTCCGGCGCCCAGGTTTCCACGCTGCCGTCACCGGAGACGTATCCGGCCCCAGGTACATCGCTTGAATCACCACCCGCAGTCTCGGCCCCGCCAGCGGTGGTACATCCGGCCAGCAGTGCTAGGGCAGCGAGCGTCCCGAGGATTGCGGGGAGGTGTCGGCTCACTCTCTGCACCAAACACGCCGTGGCAAGAAGTTCACGGACGGGATCGACTGAGAGCGCGATGACCACGCGGTGTGCGTGGTCGATGGCTGCGGCGGCGCAGCCGGGCGCGCGATGGTTGAACACACCGACCCCAACCTGCGGGATCTGGTTCTCAATGGTCTTCCTTCCGTCATAGGTGGCTACTTCCCCGGCAACTGTGACGGTGCTGACTTGAGACCCTACGGGAGGCGCGGTGGGTGGAGCAGATGCCGGCGATAAAGGTTTGATGAAGGTTTCATGTTGGAGTGTTACCGGACTGTGATCTGGCCGGGTGGTGTGTGTAGCGTCAGTGCTGCTCGTCGAACCATCGATGAGTACCGGTCAGCGGACGCCGAATCCTGTCACCGCCGACGGTTCCCAAGAAAATGGAATTGACAGGGGCGGGGGACCCAACCATCGGTGCGAAAACACCTAGGGGTGAAGTCCCGCCTGGTTCGCCAGGCAGACCGGGTCCATGTCTCCCACCCGAACCCGACAGCTGACCTCGCAGGCGACCGGAGAAGCGCATTGACTGAACGCACAACCGGCCGGCACCGCGCTGCCTGCCGGCCCTCCACACCCTTGACCGTTTTCGGCAACGCAGTCACCGGCTCCTCGGGCAAGCGGGCATTCGCCGCAGTCGCCTCATCCGGGCTAGCTCTGACTCTGAGTGCCTCCAGCGTTGCTGCGGTCCCGGAGGTACCCGCGGCGAGTTCCGGCCTCGGCTCGCTGGCCAACGTGACGCTTGATGCCGACAGCATCACCACCTCCCCGACCGTCTCGGTCGACGCGGACGTCGAGTGGGCATTCACCGCCGCCGAGGTCTCCTCCGAGGCGCCACCGCCGCCACCGCCTCCGCCGACGCCGACTGTGACTGAGCGGCCTGCTGCGCAGCAGGCCCCGGCCTCTCGGACCGGGCAGCGCACCGAACCCGCTCCGCAGCAAACCGAGTCCCAGCCCGCGGCGCAGGAGTCCGAGTCCACCGAGACTGCGTCGACCGCTTCGGCTTCTGGCTCGGCCATCGTCGACATCGCCCGGCGGTACGTGGGCACCCCGTACGTTTACGGTGGCGCCACTCCGGCCGGGTTCGACTGCTCTGGGTTCACCCAGTACGTGTACGCCCAGGTCGGCATATCCTTACCCCGTACCTCAGCCGCCCAGCGCAACGTCGGGACGATCGTCTCGGCAGCCGAAGCCCGTCCGGGTGACCTTGTATGGGGCCCTGGCCACTCCGGAATCTACACCGGTAACGGCCAGCACATCGCGGCCCGTAGCCCCGGTACCCCGTTGCACGAGAGCGAGATTTGGATGAGCAACCCCATCTTCATTCGCGTCGGGTGAGCCCGTGGTTAAGGTGCCAATCCCCAGCAGCGGTGGTGAACTGACACTCCAACACGACCGATGGCAACGGCCAGTTTCGAGATCACTGCGCTTCTCACGGAGAAGCCGCTAAGGAAAACTTCGCCGCGATTCGAAGGACAGGAGGTGTCGCCTCGTGGCCGCAGCGGCATCGTTGTTGATGGCCGCATTGATGCTGGTTGGCGGGATCTATGGGCTGGCCAGGGCATGGTCCTTTGCCCGGCACGCCGCACACGTCCTACCGTTCGAATCCGGCTCGCTGCCGGAGCAGCATGCCCTATCGCGCTACCACGCGCGGTGGTATGCCATCACGCTGTTGTTCTTGGCCTTCGACATGGAGATGATCTTCATGTATCCGTGGGCGGTCGTGGTGGCACAGGTCGGGGTTGGCGCCGTGGTCGAGATGTTCCTCTTCCTGCTCCTGCTCCTGCTCGGCGTGGTTTACGTGTGGCGTGAGGGGGCGCTTCGGTGGACATGAGATCTTCGCTTGCGCGTTGGGCGTTCGGTAAGCCCCGGGTCCTGCTGGTGGATGGGCCGCAGACCGACAGCCTCCGCTGGACAGTTGAGCGGGAAATCGATCGTCGTGGATGGCTCATGGCGCAGTCTCCGGCAGGGGCGGACCTTCTCATCACGCTCGGGTACCTCGGTCCCGAATTGGGTGCCGCCACCGACATCCTCTGGTCGCAACTGCCGCGGCCGCGCCACCGCACGTCCATCACAGCCGCGCCAGTACCGGAGCAACTCGACGCAGCACTGAAGGCGCTGCACTCGCCAACCTCCCGGTCCGAGGACGAGCCAGCAGACCCAGAACAACTGCTGAACAGCTTAGGCAGCGCCGAGAGCCATGATTCGCCGGACCACGGTCACGACTTGGGTAGCCATGACGATCAGGAGATGAACGGGGGCGAAGACTCGTCCGGCCCAGCCGCTGGTGATCACGCGGACCACAACATGGATGAGCACGCCGGCCACGACACCGGTGAGCACGCCGGCCACGACATGGACCACATGCATGGCGACGGAATGATCGCCGGCCTGCCCATGGCCCAGATATCTCCGGACCGGGATGGGCTCGAACTGGACCGGCTCGCGGTACGCCTCGGGCCCTGGCTACCGGGCTGGCCGACGGGACTGATGGTGCGCGGCTCGCTGCAGGGCGACGTCCTCACCGATGTGAACGTCGAGTGGGCCGACAGCGGCCACCAGGGACACACCGTTGCGGCACCCCTGCCGGGCCAGGCGGCCGCCCTCGACCATCTGGCCCGATTCCTTCTCGTGGCGGGCTGGTCCACAGCCGCTAGGCAGGGACGGGCGGCCCGGGACGGGCTCCTCTCGCCCTCGCAGCAAACCGTCGTACGCGCCCGCCGGGCCGCTGAGACTCTCGCTCGTCGGGTGGCCCGGTCACACCTCCTGTCCTGGTCGGTGCGTGGTATCGCGTCATTGCCCCCGCAAGAAACACAGACACAGCCGGCCGGCACCGAGGATGTCATGGCTCGGATCCGGCACTGGTGCACGTTGGCCACCGGGCGCGGGGACCCCGCATCCCTGCCCACGATCTCACTGGTACGACTCTCGCAAGCACTCGAGGGCCTGGAACTGGCCTCGGCTCGTCTCGCCGTCGCGAGCGTCGGGGTAGAGCAGGTCACGGCTCCTCGTCCAGGGACGGCCGCCCATGGCTGATAGTGCACGCACCACCGCAGAAGCACTCGGCCTGGTTCCCGCCGTCGGCTTCGCCCTTCTGGTGGCCCTCCTGCTGGGCTTGGTCTTCGCCGCCACAGACAGCGTCGTGCTCGCCAGCGGTCGGCTCAGCGCAGCGGTCGAGCCGGTACGTATCACAGTGCGTTCCCTCATGGAGCAGCGGCGTACCACCTTGGCGCCCGACGCGCTGCTGTGGCGTCTGGGCGCCGCCACCGTGTTCGTCCTCGCACTGCTTTCCGTTGCGGTCATCCCGATCACGGGCGCCAGCCTGGTCTCCACGAGCGCGGACCTGGTGTGGTTCAATGCCGCCGAGGCGCTGTTGTGGGCGGCCGCGTGGCTGGTCGGTTGGGGGCCGAACGCGGTGCACTCCCTGGTTGGCGGGTACCGATTCCTCGCCCAGGGGCTGGGCTATGAGTTGCCACTGATGTTCACGCTCATCACAACCGGGATCGCGGGGGGGTCCTTGCGCGCGACCGACATCGTCGCGGCCCAAGCGGACTTGTGGTTCGTGGTGACGATGCCCCTGGCATTCGTTGCATTCTTGGCCAGTGGCGCGGCCTTCGCCTTCTGGGGCCCGTTCGCGGCTCCGGTGGGAACCGACATCGCGGGAGGGTTGCGCTCGGAGTTATCCGGGCCGGACCGCCTGCTCCTCGATGGCGGGAGGGCCGTGTTCCTCGGTGCTACCGCCGCGATGGCTACGGCGCTCTTCCTGGGGGGCGGTGCTGGTCCTGTTCTGCCGGACACTGCCTGGTACGTGCTGAAGACAGCGGTCCTGATGGTGGTTCTCGTCGTCGCCGGGCGCCGGCTGCCGGTCCTGCGCCCGGATCGCTTTGTGGAGGTCGGATGGATGGTGCTGGTGCCGGCCACCCTCCTGCAGGCGCTCGTGGTGGCCCTGCTGACCCTGGCGGGTGTCTACCGGTGACAACCGAAAAGCGAGAAGGGCGGTGAGTGGCCGATGACGGTCACGGCTGCGGTAGTGGCGCTCGCGCTCGGCGCAGGCGCGGTTGTACTCGGTGTCCTCGTGTTCGTCGTGGACTCTATGGCCCGGGCAACATTCTCGCTCCTGGGCTCGTTTCTCAGCGTGGCCGGGATCATGCTGATCCTCGACCTGCCATACCTGGCGCTCGTCACGGCCCTGATGATGACGATGGAAATGGCCGTGATGGCCGTCTTCATGATCATGTTCATGATGAACCCGGCCGGGTTAATGCCGATGAGCATGGTGCACAACAAGTATGGCTCGGCCGCTGCCGGATTTGCGGTCTTCGCAGTGCTTACCACGGGCATCTGGCTCGTGGACTGGCCCGTGGCGCCCAGCGGGGCACGAAGTGACACGACCGCGCAACTGGGGCTGGCGTTGATGGGCGAGTACATGCTCGTGATGATCCTCGTTGGCGTGGTGCTCTTCACCACGATCCTTGCCGGCACCATCCTTGCCACTGGTCGGGGACGCTACGACAGGTTCGGCCCCGACCTCGGCCGGCGACGCCCCGATGACCCGGTCCGTGGAGGGCTGGGCCGATGAGCGATGTGGTGCTGCTCCAACTGCTGCTCACGGTAGCCGCCGCGTTGGTCGGGGTCGGGGTGTACGGGGCGTTGTCCCAGCAGTCCATCGTCATGGTCATGATGGGTATCGAACTCATCGTCAACGGGGTCCTCGTCGGCGCCGTGTCGGCCTGGTACTTCCTGACACCTGAGGCCCCCGACCCGCAGATTCTCATCGTCCTCGCCCTGGTCGTCATGGCAGTGGAGATGGTGATGGGCTTTGCGGCCACCCTGGCGATCTACCGTGCCCGGAAGGTCGACATGGTCGACTCGGCCACCGATTTGAAGGGGTGAGCCCGATGTCACACTCTCTCGTGCTTACCCTTCTGATCGTGCTGCCCGGCGCTGTCGGTGTCGCTTTGCTGCTGGCCGGACGCCGGGGCGACCGCTCGGCCGGCCCACTCGCGGTGGCGACGACGTTGCTCACCCTGGTCCTGGCGGTGGTCGCCGCTGCCGGGCGCGGCACGGTGTCGGCACCGTTCATCGGCATCGTCGACGGTGGCAACCTCGAACTAGCGGTCGACGGGTTGTCGGCGGTACTGATCATCACCGTCGCGGCCGTCGCTTCGGCCGTCGTCATCTTCGGCACGGCGGACTTGCCCCGGGCCGACGCCCGGGCACGCTTCTTCGGTTACCTCCTCCTTTTCACCGCGGCGATGCTCGCGACCGTGACGGCGACGACGCTGCCCACACTGCTCGTGGCCTGGGAGATCATGGGTGCGACATCGTACTTGCTCATCGGCTACTACTGGCAAAGGCCAGGGAAGACCTCGGCCGGCACCACGGCCTTCCTGACCACCCGGGCCGGGGACCTGGGTCTGTACGTGGCCGCAGGCGCGGCGCTTGCGGGCACCGGGTCCCTGGAACTCGCCGCCCTCGCGACGGCGGACGGCGGTTGGCGCGACGTGGCCGCGTTCAGCATCCTGCTGGCGGCCCTCGGCAAGTCCGCCCAACTGCCGTTCTCGGCTTGGCTCTCTGCCGCCATGGAAGGGCCTAGCGCGGTCAGCGCCCTGCTCCACTCAGCGACGATGGTCGCCGCGGGGGGCTACATACTCCTGCGCATGGCACCGCTGCTTGAGGCAACCCCCTGGGTCGCGACAACCGCAGCCTGGGCCGGGGCACTGACCGCCTTGGTGCTCGGACTGGTCGCCGCGGCCCAGGTCGACCTCAAGCAACTGCTCGCCGCGAGCACGGGCGCCCAGATCGGTCTTGTCGTTCTCGCCGCCGGGGTGGGGTCGGTCGCTGGTGGCACCGGCCAATTGGTGGCCCACGCCGCCGTCAAAGCGACCCTGTTCGTCGTCGCCGGCGCGTGGCTCACCGCGCTGGGTACGCAGCATCTGGACGGCCTGCGCGGTGCCGCGCGACGGTACCGCGGCGTGGGCGCCGCTGCGACGGTCGCTGCGCTCACGCTGGGAGGGGTGCCGCCGCTCTCGTTATGGATCACCAAGGACTGGGCGATGGCTGGCTCCGGCGGTGCGCTGCGTATCGTCGCCCTGGTGGGCGCGGCACTGTCGGCCGTGTACGCCGCACGGTTGCTCGCCGTCGTGCTCGGGCCAGGCCCTCAGCCGGAGTTGTCCGGTGCCGCCACAACGCCCATCGGCGACGTGCTGGACAGGACACGCACTAGAGGCGAGCACGGAATAGGTACGCTCCGTGTTCCCACCACTACAAGCGCCGTCGCGTGGACACTGGCGCTGGTAGCCGTCGGATTGGGTGTGCTCGGGCTGCCCCCGGTGGCCGCACGCTTCACCGGTCTTCTGGCGAATCCGGGACAGCCGGTGCCGGGGTTCACCGAACTTGCCCTGCCCGGCGCCATTGCCATCGTGGTTCTCATCATCGTCCTGGTTCGGCCCACGCTACTCGGACCACTCAGCCGCGGGGTGTTGGCCCGATGGGCTGGGTTGCCAGCCCTGCTGACGCCACGCCCGTGGCTCGCCTTGGCGCGCGCCCTCGCCAGGGTCGACGAAGTCGTCATCGACCGCGGCGTGGAGGGCGCTGCCACGGCGGGTCGAGGCCTCTCAAACACACTACGCCACGCCGACGAAGCCGGCATCGACCGTGCCGTTGACGCGGTGGCCGCACGAACCCAGCGCGCGGCGCGAGGCATCCGAGATATCGACGGGGGTGTCATCGACGCCGGGGTTCACCGCTTCGCCAACTCGCTGCGGCGTCTGGGTGGCGTCATGCGCAGGCCGCAGACCGGGCTGCTGCACCAGTACTACGCCCAAGCCCTTGTGGGGCTGGGCGCACTCCTTGCCGTCCTGCTCTTAGTGAGGTAACCCATGCTGCTGACCACCATCGTCCTGCTGCCCGTCCTGGCGGCCGGGGCACTCCTGGGGCTGCGGCGGCTGCCCGACCGGTGGGTCGGACGCATATGGGTTCTGGTCACCACCGTCGACCTCGCGCTCGTTGCCTGGATGTGGGCAGGGTTCGATTCCGACGCCAGTGGCGGCGGGTTCGTCGAGGGGCTGCAGTACGAGGCCAAGGTGCGCTGGATCCCAACGGTAGACGCTTCCTATCACGTCGGGGTCGATGGCATCTCCATGCCATTGATTGCTCTGACCACAGTGCTCTTCCTCGCCGCGGCGATCTGGTCGCTGCGGGAACAGAAACGGCCCCGCCGCTACGCCGCCCTCTTCTTATTCCTGCAGACAGCGAGCCTTGGCACCTTTGCCGCCCAGGACCTCATCCTGTTCTTCGTGTTCTTCGATCTATCCATCGTCGGCATGTACTTCATCATCGCCGGGTGGGGCCACGGCAACAATCGGCGCAGCGCGTTGAAGTTCTTCCTGTACACCTTCCTGGGGTCGTTGGCCCTGCTGCTGGGATTCATCGGACTGTTCCTCGGCGGAGAGGAACGTACCTTCGACATGGTCCGGCTCGCGGCCAATCCCCCGCTGGAGGACTCACCGCTAATGGGCGGACTGGTGCTCCTGGCCATCGGGATCGGTCTGGCGGTCAAGACTCCGCTCTTCCCGTTCCACACATGGTTACCCGACGCGCACACCGACGCTCCTGCGGCGGGATCGGCAATCCTCGCAGGGGTGCTGCTGAAACTCGGCACCTACGGGTTCGTGCGGATCGCCATGCCGATGCTGCCCTCGGCGTGGCAGCAGTGGGCCATGGTGGCCGTCGTAGTGGGGGTAATCAGCGTCCTGTGGGGCGCGCTGGTCGCGTTGGCGCAGACGGACTTCAAACGGATGATTGCCTACACGTCGATCAACCACATGGGCTATGTGCTGCTGGGCCTGGGTGCAGCCGGCCTCGTCGGCACGGCGGACGCCGACGTCCGCGTGGTCGCCACTGTGGGCGCGACCGTGCAAATGGTCAGCCACGGGCTTCTCACCGCCGCGCTTTTCCTCCTCTCGGGCGTACTGTGGGCACGTGGCGGCACCTACGGGTTCGCCCGGTGGGGCGGGCTGGCTCGACCAGCGCCCCTGTTCGCGGCCGCGCTGGGCGTGGCTGCCTTCGGCTCCCTCGGACTACCCGGCTTCTCCTCCTTCATCGCCGAATTCCAGATCATCGCCGGTGCGCTGCAGGCCGCCCCCGTCGCGGCGATCCTGGCTGCCCCCGGAATCCTCATCACCGCCGCGCTGTTCCTGGTCGCCATCCAACGGCTGCTCACCGGCCCGACGGTGCTCACCGCAGCAGCGGGCTACGGGCCTGAAGCCGGTGAGGAGTTCGCCGCCACCGGAAGTCCACCGGATAGCACCCCCGCGACACAGGCGCACGCCGCCACCCACGCCGAACGCGTGCGCGACCCGGGTGCGGGGGCCGGCACGGGCGTGCAGGAGCCGACTTCCCCTACCAACGGTGGTTCGGGGCAACTGACCGGAACCCGGGCTGGGGGCGGCCACTTCCAGGACCTGTCCGCTCGCGAGATCGTCGCCATCGTGCCACTGCTAGCCCTGTCGGTGCTCATCGGCCTGTTTCCTCGGCCGCTGCTTGACGTCATCGAGCCAGCCGCATCCGCGATCGTCCAACTGGTCTCGCGGTGACTGGCATGGAGGAAATGGTCGGCAGTCCGCTGGATCTGCTGCCCGAGATACTGCTGGTGCTCGGTGCGGTCACGGCACTACTGGTGGGGCTGTGGTCGCCGCAGAAGAAGCAGGGACGGGCGCGGGTCGTGTCAGTCGTTGCTGCACTGGCTGCAGCGACAGCCGCTATCTCGCCCCTCGTCGGTCCCAACCAAGCGGTCTACGGGGACACCTGGATGATCGACGAGGTGACTGGCACCGTGCGAGTTACCGCCTCAGTGGCCACTGCCATCGTCGCTCTCCTCGCTACGTCGTCGCTGGCGGGACACCCCCGGGAGACCGAGGCATACGTCCTCATGCTGCTCGCAGCAACGGGGGCGATCGCCCTTGCCGCCGCTCAGGACCTGCTCATGCTCGTGCCCGCCTACCTCCTAGCCAGCGTGCCGCTCTACACCCTGGCAGGATACCGAAAGGATGCACGAGGCGTCGAGGCAACATTGAAGTACTACCTCATGGGCGCGTTCGTCGGCGTCCTGATGCTCGTCGGCGTCGCCGCCCTGATCCTGGCCGCCGGCGGCTCCGGCTATGACGTGCTAGCCGAGCGCCTTCCTGACGCGGCCCTCCCGCTCGTCGCGGTCGGCATACTCTGTGTCCTCGCCGGCGTGGCGTTCAAAGCTGGCGCGGTCCCAGTGCATTTCTGGGTGCCAGACGTCAGCGCCGGTGCCGCCCCGGCCATGGCTGCGTTCATCACCACTGTTCCGAAGTTGGGGGCCGTCGCTGCCGCATACCGCCTTCTGGCCGAGCCCTTTGCCGGGACGGGCCTCAACGTGGCACTCGTCGTCGCCGTCGTGTCGGCGCTGAGTATGACCCTCGGCAACCTCGCCGCTTTCCAGCAGTCGGAGGTGTTGCGCCTGCTCGGCTACTCCTCGGTCAGCCAGGTGGGGTACATGTTCATGATTGTCGCGGTGGCGGCACGCTCGGACCTAGCGGTACCCGCCCTAGCGACCTACCTAGCCGGGTACGCTGTGACGAATGTCGGTGCTTTTGCCGCCGCTGCTGCCCTGCCACAGGCGCAAACGCTGAAAGCCTGGGCAGAGGGAGCACGCGCCCGCCCCTGGCTCGTGGCCAGCCTGGTCGTCCTGCTGCTGGGCCTCGTCGGTACCCCACCGACCGCTGTCTTCGTCGGCAAACTCGCTTCCTTCACCGCCGCGGCGGACGGGGGTTTCGCCTGGTTGATGGTACTCGCCGCAGCCAATTCCGTGGCCAGCCTCTTCTACTACCTGCGGTGGCTCGCCCCCGCGGCGCGAGGCGCGGCCCGCCCCCACGCGCGGCGTGGACAGACTCCAACGAAACTCGCAACGGCTCCAATGATTGCTGCCTTGGGCACCGCAGCAGGCTCCGTGGCGGCTGGGATCGGAGCAGGTGTCTGGCTCGCACTCGTTACCGGTTGAGGCGGCGGCACCGTCGGCGGCAACTAAACGCGGCATACTGGCGACGTTGGCACTTAATTGGCGGTTAATTCCCCGTGCCGGTCGGTATCGGTCGGTGCGTGCTGCGACGGCAGATACGGCGTTTGTGCAGGTCGTGTGTCACGAACACAGGAAGGAGTCCGATGTCGTAGGGCTTTCTGATTGTGGTGCTGTGCAAGAGATGGAGGTAGGTCCTCCGGGGTCGCCCTGCAGGGGGAGGCTCCAAACCACCGCAGGCTGCGTCGGTTAAGTGCCGTTCGTGGTGAGCGCTGCAGAAAAGGCGCGGCTGTGATCGCGTCAGGTGTGGGTCAGGAAGGCGAGCGAGAGCGAACCGCTGATGATGTGTCGTAAGAAATTCCATTGGCGTCAAAACCGGGACGAGACCTGGGTCCCGGGACGAGTCTGGGGGGAGCCTGCCCACTGCCCGGATGGCGTCCGGCATGTAGGCGGCGCGAGCCTGGTCTGGGCTCTTGTACGGAACGTGAGAACCTCTCGCCCCGATACTGTCCCCGGCCGGATTGGCTGGGGACGACAGGGAGATCCCCAAGCGGCGCACACCGCAAGGGGCCGAGTACCGTTGCGGGGCACGGGGGCAGACCGTCTCGTAGTAGTGGTGAAAATTCAAACGACTACGGCGGCGCCGAGCACGGGCCTGGGACCGGTTCGGTGAGAGCGCTCACCTCTATCCGGCCTTGTTCGCCCATTGGCAGTTCGGCGTCCGCCCCTGAGACCGGATGATGGGAGCCGTGTGAATCGAGAGATTCACGCACGGTTCTGCGAGGGCCGGGGGGTGAGACTCCCCCCGGCTACTCCCTAGAAAGGGATTTGGTAGGCCCCCCGGGATTCGAACCCGGAACCCACGGATTAAAAGTCCGTTGCTCTACCGTTGAGCTAGAGGCCCGCGGAGGCAGCGAAGCCGCCTCCGACACTCCAGGATATCGCCCTCGGCAGTGGCCGCGAACCACGAATCCTCCTCGCCGGCCACTCCCGCAGCCTCGCGTCGCTGTGGCCGCGGCTAACGTCGGCTATGGCTACCCCCAACTGCGTGGGAAGCTCGAGCCGACGTGAACCCGCGCCACTGGCCCGGTGGCCGGGCCCCGGCTGCGTTCCTGGCGCGCCGCAGCGTATCGTGAAACGCGCAACCAACCGCCGTGACCTCAGGGAGGACAGCCGTGAACCAGCCCCGGTTCCGCCGCCCGGCGATGCTCAGTCCGGAGCAGGCCGAGATGATCGTGGGTGAGGAGGATCCGGCCGAGCGTGCCGAGATCGCTCACACCACCGCGCAGGCGATGGTCTCCCGTGGACGGCAAAGCGCTGAGGACGAGCAACTCCAACAGCGCCTGATCGAGTTCGTGGACACTGAGGGTTTGGAGGCGGTGGCCGAGATCTGGTCCCACAGTCCACCGGACACCTTGCCCGGTGCGCTCTGGCGACTGTATGTGCTGCGGGAGTGGGCCAGGCGAGACCCGGACACGATCGCCGAACGTTACCGACTCGGGGCCCACCGCGCCGAGGTGGCCGGTGTCGTAGCCGGAGTTGCCGACCCGATCGGACCGCAGGAGATCCGCCAGATGCTCGATGCGGTGCTCTCCGGGGTCTACCGCGGGGACCTCGCGGTTGCCCTGGAGCGAGCCGGTTCGTTCCTCCGCGTGCTTGCCACCGGGTCGGCGATGGACGCCGACTGGAAGGAGGAAGAGGACGCGGACTTCGCCCAACTCCTCACCCGCCGGGCAGGCTCGCTGCTGGACACCGCCAAGGAACTCGAGCATGCCGCCTCCCTGTACCGAGCGGATCGGCTGCACTGATGGCGCCGACGCACACCGCCGAACCACGGCGCACCACCGAATTGACCGCCGGCCAGGTCGAGGCGGTGAAGGAACTTGCTCAGGTGGTCCAGGATCACGATGGGTTGGCCGCCTTCGATGAGAACACCCTGCTCACCCTCGGCAGGCCGGGCCGGCCACGGTTCCTGATTAGCGCCGGCGGCGGCGGGTTAGCCGGATTCGCCCAGGCCAGCGACGGCTCAGCCGAAGTCGCCGTCCACCCGGGTCACCGCCGTCGGGGCCTGGGCACCTCCTTGGTGCGCGCGGTGCTGGCGGACCACCCGCGGGTGCGGTTGTGGGCGCACGGGAACCTGCCCGGCGCGCAAGCGATCGCCGCAGCGCAGGGCTTGGAGATCGTCCGGGAAATGTGGGTAATGGCCCGCCGTCCCCCCACCCGGGAGGACGTTCCGGAAGTGGCGGTACCAGGAGATCTGCGGGTGCGGACCTTCGAGGTCGGCGCCGATGAGGAGGCCTGGCTCACCGTCAACGCCCGCGCCTTCGCCGAACATCCTGAGCAAGGCCGGTTGGAAATCGCTGACCTGCGGGCCCGCCAGGAACAGGACTGGTTCGACCCGGAGACGTTCTGGCTCGCCGAGGACGCCGCCACCGGCGCGCTCCTGGGCTACATGTGGGTGAAGATCACCGGCGCGGCCGGGGCCGACCGCGAGGGCCCGGTGGGAGCCGACGACGGTGCTGCGGCGGGAGCCGCCACCGGCGCTGCGGCAGGAACCGGCGAGATCTACGTGCTCGGGGTGGACCCCTCAGCACAGGGCCGCGGCATCGGCGGACTGCTCACCGCGGTGGCGATGCGGGACTTCGCGAAGCGGGATCTGGCCCGGTTGGAGTTGTACGTCGAGGCGGATAACACCGCGGCGATCGCGACTTATCGCCGCGCAGGCTTCGAGCGCGACGTCGTTCACGTGCAGTACACCGCCCCGACCTCCCCTGATCGTGAGGAAGGTGCCACCATAGGGGCATGAGTGAGTCGGCGCGAAGAGAACGCGCGAGCGGCGCAGCCGTAGCAGAGCGCGGCGCCGCATCGAGCGCGGATCGCCACCCGAACGGCCATCCGGGCTCCGACGGGCGCGCGGCAAGTGAGGAGCCACGGGCCGAGGCCACGCAGTTTCACCTGCCCCCGGACCGGTTCGCCGACCGGGAACTGAGTTGGCTGCAGTTCAACGAGCGCGTCCTGGATATGGCCGAGGACCCAGGCATGCCGCTACTGGAGCGGGTGCGGTTCCTGGCGATCTTCGCCTCCAACCTCGATGAGTTCTTCATGGTGCGGGTGGCCGGCCTGAAACGACGCATAGCCACCGGTATGGCGGTCACCGCCGCCTCGGGGTTGCTGCCCCGGCAGGTGCTGGAACGCATCTCGATGCGCGCCCGCGAACTCACCGCCCGGCACGCCGCACTCTTTGCTGACGTCATCTCCCCGGCGCTGGCCGAGGAAGGGATCACGTCGGTGCGGTTCGATGACCTGCACGAAGCGGAGCAAGAACGGCTGCACAAGTACTTCCGGAAGATGATCTTCCCGGTGCTTACTCCCCTGGCCGTGGACCCGGCGCACCCCTTCCCCTATATCTCCGGGTTGTCGTTGAACCTGGCGGTGATCGTGCGCAACCCTGCCACGGGTAAGGAGCACTTCGCCCGGGTCAAGGTGCCGCCGCTGTTGCCGCGGTTCATCGCCGTCGACGCCCGCGGCCGCCCGCACCGCCCGCAGGACGCGCCCGATGAGAACGGGGGCACCTCCCTGGTGCCGATCGAGGACGTGATCGCCTCCTTCCTGTATTACCTGTTCCCCGGCATGGAGGTGGTCGAGCACCATGCCTTCCGGGTCACCCGCAACGAAGACCTGGAGGTGGAGGAGGACGACGCGGAGAACCTCCTCAAGGCGCTGGAGAAGGAACTGCTGCGCCGCAGGTTCGGCCCGCCGGTGCGACTGGAACTGGCCGCCGGGACCACCCCGCGGTTGCGGGACATGCTCATCCGGGAACTGGGGATCGCCGAAGCCGACGTCTACGACCTGCCGGCGCCGCTGGACCTGACCGGGTTGAACCTGGTGGCGGACCTGGACCGACCGGAGTTGAAGTTCCCCAAGCACGTGGCCACCACCGCCCGTGGGCTGGCCGAGGTGGAGTCTGCCAATCCCACCGACTTCTTCGCCGCGATTCGCCAACGCGATATTTTGCTGCACCATCCCTACGACTCGTTCTCCACCTCGGTGCAGCAATTCCTCGCCCAGGCGGCCGCTGATCCGGATGTGCTGGCGATCAAGCAGACCCTGTACCGAACATCCGGGGACTCCCCGATCGTGGATTCCCTCATCGACGCCGCCGAGGCGGGTAAACAGGTGCTGGCGATCGTGGAGATCAAGGCGCGGTTCGATGAACAGGCCAACATCTCCTGGGCGCGCAAACTCGAACAAGCCGGTGTGCACGTGGTGTACGGGCAGGTCGGCCTGAAGACGCACTGCAAACTGATCCTCGTGGTACGTCAGGAAGCCGGCGAACTGCGCCGGTACTGCCACGTGGGTACCGGCAACTACAACCCGAAGACCGCCCGGCAATACGAAGACCTGGGGCTGCTCACCTGCTCCAGCGACGTGGGCCAGGACTTGACCCGGCTGTTCAACCAACTCTCCGGCTACGCCCCCAAGTCCAGATTCCATCGCCTCCTGGTGGCCCCCCGCTCGATCCGCACAGGCCTGATCGAGCGCATCGAGCGGGAGATCGCGAACAAACGCGCCGGTAAGGAGGCGTGGATCAAGTTCAAGACGAACGCCATCGTCGACGAACAGTCCATCGACGCGCTGTACCGGGCCTCGCAGGCCGGCGTGCAGGTGGACCTGGTGGTCCGCGGCATCAGCGGACTCAAGGCCGGGGTGCCGGGGATGAGTGAGGGAATCCGGGTGCGGTCCATCATGGGCAGGTTCCTGGAGCACTCCCGCGTCTACGCATTCGCCAACGACGGCGACCCGGAGGTGTACATCGGCAGCGCCGACCTGATGCACCGCAATCTGGACCGTCGAGTAGAGGTCCTGGTGCGAGTGGTCGACGACGGGCAGATCAGCACGCTGATCTCCCTGTTGGACCTTGCCGTGGACGAGGGCACATCGTCCTGGTGGTTGGAATCGGACCCGGACGGGGAGCCGCGTTGGCGCCGGGTCCACCTCGATGAGGACGGGAAACGACTATTGGACCTGCAACACCATCTGGTCTCGATCCGCCGCCGGCACGTCGCCGCGGACCACTGACGCCGTGGGCAAGAAGAAGCGCGACCGCGTATACGCCGCCGGAGCCCTGGTGTGGCGAACGCATAAGCGGAGCTTGCAGGTCTTGCTCATCCACCGCCCCCGGTACGACGACTGGTCCTGGCCGAAGGGGAAGGTCGACCCCGGCGAGTCCATGCCCGCATGCGCGGTCCGCGAAGTCGCCGAGGAGACCGGTATTCAGGTGGAACTCGGGTTACCGCTGCCGACCGTGAAGTATCGGGTGAACTCATCCAAGACCAAGGTCTGCCGGTACTGGGCGGCCCGACCGATCGATGAGAGCCGCGGCGCCGTGGCCGCCCGCAGGCCCACCAGCCCCAACCCGGGCGAAGTGGACGAGGTGCGGTGGGTGGACGCGAGGAAAGCGCTGAAGAAACTCACCTATAAGCATGACCGAGACCCGCTGGGCGCCCTCATCGACCTGCACGACGACGGCTTCTTGGACACCTGGAGCGTGCTGATCGCTCGCCACGGGCGGGCGAAGAAACGCTCGGCGTGGCCCGACGGCGAGGCGACCCGCCCCCTGACCAAACCCGGGCACGCCCAGGCTCGCGCACTGGTGCCCCTGCTGGCCGCCTACGGCGCCGAAGAGATCATCACCAGCCCGTGGGCACGTTGCCACGACACCCTTGCCCCCTACGCACAGGCCTCGGGCATCGACATGGTCTTAGCACCACAGGTGACCGAGCACGCTGCCAAGTCCGACCCGGCCGCGGCGCGGGCACTGGTGGGGGAGATCCTGGAGCAGCGGGATGTGCCTACGGTGCTGTGTAGCCACCGCCCGGTGCTCCCGGTGATCCTGGACGCCGTGGAACGAAAGAGCCCGCACCGGGTGCTCAAGGTACTTCCGGAGGATGATCCATACCTGCGAACCGGAGAGCTGCTGGTGCTCCATCTCGCGCGGCCGTTCCGGCGGCGTGCACGGGTGGTCTCGATGGAGATGCACCGCCCCCCGGCGCCCAAGGGAAAACCTGCGGACTTGCCGCTGCCTCGTTCAGGTGCGGCCGGCGGCGCCGAGCCGGCGGGTGTGTGACCCCGACTCCGTCGAGCCCCCGGCTGGCTGAGTGGCTGCATCCGTCTCGTCCGCTAGCGCACTCCGAAGCAGGTGACGTTACCCGGCCGTGATCTGTGGTGTGGAGCATCACATGCCAAAAGCACCGGAGTTCACCTGATGTTCATCCCCGCTCACTTCTTCGGTCATTCAGCGCACCTAACGTCGTCCTTGGCTGCGCGGAGAACCGTGCGGAAATCGATCAGAACGGGATAAGTGTGAAGGCTGGAATTAGCCGCCGGATGGCGGGAATAGCCGCCATCGGCGCCATGGCTCTGGTACTAGCGGCCTGTGGCGGCGACAACGGCTCGGACAACGGAAACGGCGCGGATAACGGCACCGGAGAGATAGAACTGTCCGGCAACATCGCTGGCGCGGGCGCAAGTTCGCAAGAGAACGCGATGGTCGCCTGGCAGGCGGGCTTCACCGAGACCACCGGTGTGAACGTCAACTATGACGCCGTCGGATCGGGCACCGGGCGCGAGCAGTTCCTCAACGGTGCGGTGCTCTTCGCGGGTTCCGATGCCATGTTCAGCCAGGAGGAGATCGACGCCGGCGCGGAGCGCTGCTTCGGCGGTGAGGTCGTCGAACTGCCGCTGTATATCGCCCCGATCGCGGTGGTCTATAACTTGCCGAGCGTGGACGCCGAGCACATCAACCTCGATGCGGACACCATCGGCGCGATCTTCAACGGGGACATCACCAACTGGAACGACCCGGAGATCGCCGAGGCGAACCCGGATGTGGAACTGCCGGACCTGGAGATCATCCCGGTCAACCGCTCCGATGACTCCGGTACCACCGAGAACTTCACCGACTACCTGGAGAAGGCCAGCGACACCTGGCCGCATGAGGCCGATGGCACCTGGCCGATCGACGGTACCCAGTCCGGTGCTCAGACCCAGGGTCTGATCGACGTGGTGAACGGCGCCGAAGGCGCCATCGGCTACGCCGACGCCTCTCGTGTCGGTGACCTCGGCACCGCGGCCGTGGGCGTCGGCGATGACTACGTGCCCTTCTCCCCGGAGGCAGCCGCGGCGATCGTCTCGGCCTCACCGCCGGCGGAAACCGCTAACGAGTGGCGCCTCACGGTGGACCTGGCCCGGGACACCGAGGAAGCAGGCACCTACCCGATCGTCCAGATCGCGTACTCCAGCCTGTGCTCGGTGTACGACGACGAGCAGGACGCCGCGAACGTTGCCGCGTTCTTCGAGTACGTGGCCAGCGAGGAGGGGCAGGAACGCGCCTCCCGCCCGGACGTGGCAGGATCGGCCCCGATCTCCGATGAGATCCGCGAGCAGGTCAATGAGATTCTCGATCAGATCTCCGTTGCCTGACCTACACCCGAGCAGATCGGCGGTCTCTGATCTCTTCTGACAACGTCGGCGGGTTGGCGGCGCACCGCGTCGCCAACCCGCTTACGCGCGCTCTCAACACTCGCGCACACCTCTTGGAGGCCTACCAGTGACTCTCACCACGCCGGTACGGCGGGGTTCGGACGCCCCGACCAGGCACGGCACCGGGCGTCTTGGTAACCGGATCTTCGCCGGTATTTCAACCGGCGCGGGCATCGTGATTCTGGTGATCCTGGCCGCGGTCGCCGCGTTCCTGCTCTGGCGCGCCTGGCCGGCGCTGATGGCCAGCCAGGAGGAACTGGACACGGTCAACATCATGCGCGGGCGCAGCCTGGCTGGCTACATCCTCCCGCTGCTGTTCGGCACCGTGCTGTCCTCGATCATCGCCCTGATCGTCGCCGTACCGGTGAGCATCGGCATCGCCCTGTTCATCTCCCACTACGCCCCGCGCAGGCTCGCCCAGGGTCTGGGCTACATGGTGGACCTGCTGGCAGCGGTCCCCTCGATCATCTTCGGGTTGTGGGGCATCCAATTCCTGCAACCGGTACTGCATCCGCTGTTCACCTGGCTCAGCGAGAACCTCGGCTTCATCCCCCTGTTCGCCGACTACCAGGCCCCGGCGCGCAACATCCTCACCGCCGGGCTGGTGCTGGCCGCGATGATCCTGCCGATCATCACCGCCACCATCCGAGAGGTCTTCTTGCAGACCCCACGCCTGCACGAGGAGGCGTCTCTGGCGCTCGGTGCCACCCGCTGGGAAATGATCCGGCAGGCCGTGCTGCCGTTCGGGCGTTCCGGGATCATCTCCGCGGCGATGCTCGGGCTCGGCCGGGCGTTGGGGGAGACGATGGCCGTGCTGATGGTCATCTCACCGGGGTTCCTGATCAACTTCAACCTGCTCCAACCCGGCCAGCACCAGTCGATCGCCGCCAATATCGCCAGCCAGTTCCCGGAGGCCTCCGGGCTCGGTGTGGATGTGCTGATCGCTTCCGGGTTGATGCTGTTCATCCTCACCTTCGGGGTGAACCTCCTAGCGCGCTGGGTCATCGCCCGCCGCGCCGAGTTCTCCGGAGCGAACTGATATGACCACCGTTGCCACCTCGGCCGAGAACCGGATCCGCCGGCTGCCCGCTTGGGCCCCGTGGGCGATCCTGGCCGCCTCAATGGCCCTTGCCGCCGGCATCCTCGCGCTCGGCCAGGGCCCCACGATCGCCGGCGTGCTGCTCATCGGAGCCCTGCTGTACGTCGTCGCCATCACCGCCGTCTCCCGCGCAGTGGAAGGCCACCGTTACGCCAAGGATCGGCTGGCCACCACACTGGTGACCGCCGCGTTCCTCATCGCGATGGTGCCGCTGGTATCCCTCGTGATCACCGTGGTGGTCAACGGCATCGGCGCGCTGTCGCTGGACTTCTTCACCACCGACATGGTGGGCGTCTTCGGGCAGGACCCGGGCGGGGGTGCCTACCACGCCGTCATCGGCACCCTGTACGTCGTCGGGATCGCCGCACTGGTGTCCATCCCGCTGGGCATCTTCACCGCGATCTACCTGGTGGAGTACGGCGGCGGCCGCATCAAACGGGCCATCACCGTACTGGTGGATGTCATGACCGGGATCCCCTCGATCGTGGCAGGTCTGTTCGCCTACTCGCTGTTCCTGTTGATCTTCGGGCCCGCCTACCGCTCAGCGCTGGTCGGCGGGGTGGCCCTGGCGGTGTTGATGACCCCGGTGGTGGTGCGGTCGGTGGAGGAGATGTTGCGCCTGGTGCCCAACGAGTTGCGTGAGGCCTCCTACGCCCTGGGCGTGCCCAAGTGGCTCACCATCCTCAAAGTGGTGCTGCGTACCTCGATCGCGGGGATCACCACCGGCGTGATGATCGCGATCGCCCGCGTCACCGGTGAGACCGCTCCGCTGCTGATCACGGTGGGCCTGGCGAACAATGTCAACTACGACGCGTTCGACGGGCGGATCGCTACTTTGCCGGTGTACGTCTATCGCCAGTACTCCCAGGGCGGCGCCAGCGTGGACCGCGCCTGGGCCGCAGCACTGACGTTGATCGTCATCGTGATGGCGCTGAACCTCATCGCCCGGCTGGTGAGTCGCTACTTCTCCCCCCGGGGGCTGCGTTGAGCCGCCGTCCGGGCGCACAATTGTTGTTACCAATCGAGGTATGAATCATGTCCAAACGTATCGATATCAGTGATCTGAACGTCTTCTACGGCGATTTCAAGGCCGTGGAGGACATCACCATGGCCATCGAGTCCCGGTCGGTCACCGCGCTCATCGGTCCGTCGGGGTGCGGCAAGTCCACCTTCTTGCGCACCCTGAACCGGATGCATGAGGTGATCCCGGGCGCTTACGTCACCGGCAAGGCCGTGATGGACGGCCAGGACCTGTACGGGCCTGGCGTGGACCCGGTGGTGGTGCGCCGGCAGGTGGGCATGGTCTTCCAACGCCCGAACCCCTTCCCGACGATGTCGATCTACGACAACGTGCTGGCGGGGGTGAAACTCAACAACCGTCGGATGAAGAAGGCCGACGCCGATGACCTGGTGGAATCATCCCTGACCGGCGCGAACCTGTGGAGCGAGGTCAAGGACCGTTTGGACCAGCCGGGCTCGTCGTTATCCGGCGGGCAGCAGCAGCGGTTGTGCATTGCTCGGGCGATCGCGGTGCGCCCGGACGTGCTGCTGATGGATGAGCCCTGTTCCGCGCTGGACCCGATCTCCACGTTGGCGATCGAGGAACTGATCCACCAGTTGAAGCAGGACTACACGATCGTCATCGTCACCCACAACATGCAGCAGGCGGCACGGGTTTCGGACCGCACCGGCTTCTTCAACATCGCCGGCACCGGTAAGCCCGGGCGCCTGATCGAGATGGACGACACTGCCACGATGTTCTCCTCCCCGTCGGTGCAGGCCACTGAGGACTACATCTCCGGCCGGTTCGGCTGAGACACAGCACCGCGTAACTGCGCTCCGGCTGGGACGCAGCACCATGTGACAGCGCTTCGGCTGGGACGCAGCACCATGTGACTGCGCTTCGGCTGGGACGCTGCACCATGTGACTGCGCTTCGGCTGGGACGCTGCACCATGTGAGCACGCCGGCCCGGGCGGCGGCCGTTAGGACGCCTTCAGGTAGATGCTCTCCACCACGTTGGCCACCCGCTCGAAGTGGTCGGCGGCGGCCTCCAGGCAGTCCACCACCGTGCGAACCTTGATCAATTCCACGACGCCGGCAGGGTTGGCGAGGTACTCCGGATCGGAGAACAACTGGCCGTTCAGCGACCGGTAGATCCGGTCGGCCTGGTTCTCCAGCCGGTTCACTTCGATCCAGTAGGACTCCAGGCCGTTCAGGGTCCGCAGCCGGGGCATCGCCGCCGCTGTCAGTTCCGCCGCCCGCTGCAACGTCGCCACCTGCTGCGTGACGCCGTCGGGCAGGTCCGCGATGCGGTAGAGCACGATGGCATCAGTGGCCTCCTCCATGGAGTCCATGCAGTCATCCATGGCGGACGTCAGGTTGTACAGGTCGTCCCGGTGGAACGGTGCGGCCCCGGCCTTGTTCAGGTGCCGGATGATCTCGTGGGTGGATTCGTCTGCCAAATGCTCCACATCACGCATCTGCTCGGCCAGGGCGGTGCGTTCGGCCGGCAGCACGCCCACCAGTTGAGCAAGAAGGTCCGCACCGGTAATCAGGTGCTCGCCCAGTTCGGTGAGTAGGTCGAAGTAGACCTTCCGGTTGGTCAGGTTCAGGCGCAACTCATCGTCCGTTCATCGCGGGGCTACGAGCAGAAGCGTAAGCCAGCGCAAACAGTTGCGGTGACCACGGCCAACGGAAAGTGGCCGGGCGGTGACCCGTCGGTGAGCCGGACGCCGATCGAAGACGGCGCCCATCGCAGGATCGTAGGTGACACCGGGCCGCCCAGCGCCTGTCGGCGCGAAGGCCGCTCGTAGCGGCAAATGTTGGAGCCCGGGGCTAGCACGGCCCGGCGTCCCTGCCAGTGTAGGGACCCGACCCCGGGCGAACGCAACTCAGGGACTCAGCGAGTGGCCGCGCCCACCGAGTTCCGGCCAGGCGGGGCCGTTTGTTCGGTACCGTTCCTCCGGAGCATGTGCACCGAGGGCCGCCCGTCCGGACAGGCGGCCGTCCGCCCCCAGGGGCAGGCATGCTCCGCCACGTCCGGACCGCTGAACTGACGTCGACCAGGAACGTCCGGAGACGCCGAACCAACGATACGCACCGAGCCGCCCGCGCCGCCGAGCGGCTGATGCCGTACCGCCTGAGGGGATGACCTGTTGTGATGAGAGAATCCTTCCGGGCCGTGGTCACCGCGACCGCTGCGACCGGAGTGGGCGTCACGGCGTTCGGCGAGCGTCCGCTGTTGGTCATCACCGTGGCCGGGATGGGCGCGATCTTCGCGTTGGGGTGGCCAGGGCTCCTGGGCTTACCCGCGCGCCGGGGCACCACGGTGCTGCTCCTGCTGACCGTCGCGGTCGGCGTGGCGCTGCAGGTGGCCACCCGAGATTTGGCGTATGCGGCCCTGTGGTTCGGATTGGTGGTCGTTGCTTCCTTCGTGCTGCAACTACTGCGGCGGGACGGGCGCCCGCGGTTGGTGGAATCCGTCGCCGGTGCGGTGACCGGAGCGGCGGTGGTGATCAGCGGGGTCGGGTGGTTGGCAGTGGGCACCGGTCCCACCTCGATCGGTCTGCTGCTGGTCGGAGCGGTGACGTTGGCCACCGCCGCGATCGTCACCGCCTTTCCGCTACCCGCCTCCTGGGGGTGGGCGGCTACCATCGTGTTGTCCGCGGCGGCGGGCCTGGGCACCGGCATGGTGATTGTCGCCGTCGGGCCGGTCACCGGGGGGCTGGTGGGTTTGGCAGCCGGAGTGCTCAGCGCGGCAGTGCACCACCTGCTCGGGCAGTTCCCCGCCTCGGTGCGTGTTTGGCCTGCGCTGGCCGCTGCGGTGCTGCCGGTACTGGTGTGCGGAGTGCCGGTCTACGTGCTCGGACGCATCCTGCTGTTGCTGTAATTAGCGGATAGCATCGAGGTGTGGCTTTTCAGATCCCAGACGGCCTCGCACCGGAGGTCTACCCGTTGTCGTGGCTGGTCGGCCGGTGGCGCGGACCGGGGTTCATCGCCTACCCCGGCATCCCCCAGCGCGCCGTGCTAATGGATGCCGTCTTCGGCCATGACGGCGGCCCCTACCTGACCTATGCCGCCACCACCTACCTGCTGGAAAGCCCGCTGGAGTCACTGGAGGGCACCATCGACGTGGACGCCCTCCAGGCCGGGCAGGTGTGGAGCACCGAATCCGGCTTCTGGCGGGTGACCCCGGCCGGCGGTTCACCTTCCGCCCAGCAGCCCGCCCGGGATGCAGGCACAGACACCGGCCACGGCGCACCCAGCGGCGCCGGCCCCCGCGACAGCACCGCCTCCCAGGATGGCACCGCCTCCATGGATGGCCCCACCTCCCAGGATGGCGCCGCCTCCCTGGATGGCCATGGCGCACACCAGCACGACGGCGTAGCGTCGGCTCAACCCAACGGCACCTCGCCCGCGGGGACCGACGCCGAGGCGGGCGGGCGAAAATCCGCGCCGGTCAGCGACTTGGAAGTGCTGCTGGCCGAACCCACCGGCCACGTGAGCGTGTATCTGGGGCGGGTGCAAGGCCCGCGGATCGAGTTGACCACCGACCTGGTGGCGCGCACCGCCAGCGGCGCGGAAATCGGTGCCGCCTCACGCATGTACGGCCTGGTCAGCGGCGAGTTGTTCTGGGCCACCGATCTGGCCGCATTCGGCCACGAGCTGCAGTCCTACTCATCGGGTCGGTTGCAGCGTCAGGAATGAGGAGGTTGCGATGACTGCCAGTGTGTTGCTCAGCCGCCCCGGGGCGGTGGCCGCCGGCGGGCCCGACGACGGTGTGGCCGCTCACTACGGGGAACCGGCTCACGAACAGCGCGCCCTGGAACGCGGACAAGCGCTGGTGGACCTGTCCCACCTGGGTGTGGTGACGATCAGCGACAGCGACCGACTCACCTGGCTGCACAACATCACCAGCCAGCACCTATCCGACCTGGAGGCCGGCACCAGCACCGAGTTGCTGGTGCTGGACCCCAACGGACGCATCCAGATCGCCGCCGCCACCATCGACGATGGGGAACGGACGTGGCTGATCACCGAAGCCGCCACCACCCCGGCACTGGTGGAGTACCTGGAGTCGATGAAGTTCGCGATGCGGGTGGAGGTCACCGCCCGCCCGGACCTGGCCGTGCTCGGCGCCAGCGCCACCGGCCCGGACGTGCCCGGCGCGGTTCTGCAGTGGCGCGACCCGTGGCCGGTCACCGCCGCCGGATCCACCCGCTACGGGCCGGCCGACCACGAACACCCCGGCGCGCAGTGGCAAGGGGCGCTATGGGTGGTGGAACGGGACCGGCTCGCCGACCATGTGGCCGCCGCGGAGGCAGACGGTGCCCGGCTGGCGGGTAGTTGGTCTTGGGAAGCGATGCGCGTGGCTGCCTGGCGTCCCCGGCACGGCCGCGAGGTGGATGAGCGTGCGATCCCGCACGAGTTGGACTGGCTGCGCACCGCGGTCCACCTGCAGAAGGGGTGCTACCGCGGCCAGGAGACGATCGCACGGGTCTTCACCATGGGCCGCCCGCCGCGCAGGTTGACGATGCTGCACCTGGACGGCTCGGAGCACATCACCCCGGAACTGGGTACCGCGGTGCGGCACGGTGATAAGGACGTGGGTCGTGTGACCTCCGTGGTGCGCCACCACGAACTCGGCCCGGTGGCGCTGGCCGTGGTGAAACGCTCCGTGGACCCCGAGGCGGTGCTGAGCGTTGACGGGTTGGCGGCATCCCAGGAGATCATCGTCAACCCCGAAGGCTTCGGCACCGGGCGCCCCCCGCCCCAGCAACGACCACGGCCCAACCCGGCCGTGCGCCGCCGTCCCTGAGTCCTCATGCGCCGGCGCAGGGGCAGCTCCCGGCCCGAGCGGCCCGCCACCCCGCGCGTGCCGTCAGTGGAACGGCCCACGATCCGGGAGTTGCGGGTGGCGGCCCGCTCCAGGGTCCGCCGCGGCCTGCGCCGCACCCGAAGTGACCTTTGGGCGATCCTGACCGGAGCCGGTGCCGCCGCCATCGCCTACGCGATCGCGCTGCACGGCTTGAATCACCGGTTCCCCATGTTCGCCGCGATCGCGGCGTGGGTGAGTCTGGGATTCAGCCACGACCGGCGCCCCCGCAAAGTGGCCGAACTGGCCTTCGGGGTGGCCATCGGCGTGGCGTTCGGGGAGGTGTTCTCCTCCCTGTTCGGCTCCGGCCCGGTGCAGATCGGGGTGGTGTTGGTCCTTGCCGTGCTCGCCGCCCGGCTGCTCGATGCCGGTCAGGTACTGGCCATCCAGGCCGGTGTGCAATCGGTGGTCGTGGTCGCCCTGCCCTGGTACATGCTGGGGGATGCCGGGGGGCTGGACCGGTGGCTCGACGCGCTCGTCGGCGGCTCGGTGGCGCTGCTCGTCGCGGCGCTGCTGCCGGTGGACGTACGCAAACAGGTGCGCTCCTTGGCGCGGGCGTCACTGCTGGAAGTGGCACAGACGCTGGAGGCGGTGGCCAAGGGACTCGATGAGCGGGACAACTCCACCGTCGGTGACGCGCTGGTGCAGGCCCGCGGGTCCCAAGCGGTGATCGACGAGTGGCAGGAGATGGT
The DNA here is from genome assembly GCA_035302405.1 of Beutenbergiaceae bacterium. Taxonomy (GTDB): domain Bacteria; phylum Actinomycetota; class Actinomycetes; order Actinomycetales; family Beutenbergiaceae; genus CALKWS01. The sequence continues at coordinate 10,344 of DATGSR010000111.1, read as the reverse complement.
GCGCGACGCCCAGGCCGCCACCCGGTTCACCCCCTCCTGGCTGCGTCATGACGAGGAGATGACGCGGCTGGACCGGGCCGGGATGCTCTGCGATCGGGCGATGCGGAACACCCGGGTGCTGACCAGGCACGCGGCCTCCGTCGCTTTCACGTCCCAGGAGGGAATGGCCCTCGCGGGCACCTTGCGCGAAGTCGCTGACGCCACGCGCACCCTCGCGGGGATATTGGGCAGCAACGAGGACCCGATTCGGGCCCGGCGCCCATTCCTACGGATCGCCGCCCGACTGGATCCACAAGCGTTCAGCAGTTGGCAGATGCAGACCGAGATCGCACTGCTGCGTTCTCTCATGGTGGATCTGCTGCAGATCACCGGGCACAGCGGCGAGGAGGCGCGGGCCGCTCTGGCCGAACCCGGGTCGCTCGAGCGGTGAGCGATCGCTAAGGTGTACAGCATGGACGTGCCCGTCAGTACATTTCGAGCCCAGCTCAAGCACTGGATCGAGCGCGTGGGGGAGGGGGAGGAGTTGATCATCACCGAGCGCGGAGTTCCGGTGGCCCGAGTCACCGGAGTGGAAGGCGCGGACCTGATCGCCTCCCTGGAACGTGATGGCCTGGTGACGCCACCTGAGGCGGAACGGCCGACCGCCCCGGCGGTAGAAGGCAGAGGATCGTCGGTTTCGGGTCTGGTGCGCCGGTTCCGCCGATGAGCCTGGTCTACTTCGACTCCGGCGCCCTGCTGGCGTTGGTCCACCCCGAGAGCTCCTCCACGTTGATGCGTGCCCTGTGGGACCGTGCGGACGGTGTGTTCGCCTCCCGGCTTGCCGACGCCGAGGTGCGCGCGGTGCTTCGGGCGGGGGAGCGGGCCGGGCGAATCAACCGGGAGGTCACCAACCGGGCGATCGGGCACTGGCACACTTTGTGGCCGGCGTTGCGCAAAGTGGAGGTCACCCCGCAATTGACCACTCGCGCCGGGGACCTTGCGGAAGAACACGGCTTACGCGCCGGTGACGGCGTGCAGGTGGCGTCGGTGGAACTGCTCGCTCCCGCCCGGCCGGTGGTGGCAGTGACCGATGCCCGGTTGGCCGGTGTGGTGAGCGACATGGGCCTCACGGTGCTGCCCCGCCCCTGAGACAACGACGCCCCTACCCTGCCGCTGAGGCAGCCACCGTCCTTCCCTGGGTTGCCGCGGTCCTACCCCGCCCTCAGACAACAGCGGTTCCTCCCTGCCCCTTCAGTCGGGTTGCCAGCCCTGGCGAGCAGGCCCCGATGGGAATTGCAGGGAGAGCACCGGCGGAACTGAACTAGGCTCAGAGGGTGTCAATAGTCGGAACGATCCAGAACTACCTGTTCCTCGGGCTGACCGTGATCGTGCTGGGGATGGCGGCATTCGCGCTGATCGACGCGATCCGCCGACCGGCCGCGGCGTTCACCTACGCGGACAAGCGCACCAAGGGATTCTGGGTAGGCATCCTTGTCCTGGCGGTACTGCTGAGCTTCTTGGCCATCCCGACCGGATCCGGCGGACTGATCCTGTTCGCTCTGCTCGCCGCTATCGCCGCGGGTATCTACTTGGCCGACGTGCGCCCGGCCGTGCGCCATTACCGCGACAACCGCGGCGGTGGGTCGCCGTGGTGACCGACCAAACCGCCTCCGACCCGCGGCAGGTCGACCCGATCGACCCGGGCCGGCCGTTGGCATGGGTGGTACGCGGCGACCTGACCGAATCGGTGCACACCGGCCACCTGGTGGCCCTGAGCGCCGAGGGCGACCCGGTGCTGCAGATCGGCGCCCCGGACCAGGTGATGTACCCACGCTCGTCCGTCAAACCGATCCAGGCTTTGGCCGCGCTCCGCACCGGGCTCGACCTGACCAGCGAACAGATCGCCGTCGGCTGCGCCTCCCACTCCGGGGAGGAGCGCCACTTGGAAACGGTGCGCTCCATCCTGGCCGGTGCCGGCCTGAGCGAGAACGACCTGGCCAACACCCCCGATCCGCCGTTGTCCGCCGAGGCCGCCCAGGCGCGGCGCGACGCCGGCCATGAACCCACCGCGCTGACCCAGAACTGTTCCGGTAAGCACGCGGTGATGCTGGCGGCCTGCGTGCATAACGGCTGGCCCACCGACACCTACCTGCACGCCGACCACCCGCTGCAACAAGCGATCACGGCCACGGTGAGCGAGATGAGCGGCGAACCGGTACGACACATCGGCGTCGACGGGTGCGGGGCGCCGCTGCTGTCCACCACCACCACCGGGCTGGCGCGGGCATTCGCGGCGCTGATGACGGCGGCCGACGCCACCCCGGAGGGGCGCATCGCCCGGGCCATGCGCGCTCACCCGGACCTGGTAGGTGGCACTGGGCGGGACGTGACGGCCGCGATGCAGCAAGTTCCCGGCTTGGTCGCCAAGGACGGTGCCGAGGGGGTGTACGCCGCCGCCCTACCGGATGGACGGGCGGTTGCCCTCAAGGTCGCCGACGGCGCCTCCCGCCCCCGAGCGGTCGCGCTTGCCGCCGCGCTGGGGGTGCTGGGGGTAGAGCCCGACCAGACGCGGCAGTGGGCCCACGTACCGGTGCTGGGTCATGGCCGCCCCGTGGGGCAGGTGGTGCCCGCGTTCGGAGCAGAACCCGCGCCGGCCGCGGGGCCGGAGGGGCCGCCGTCCGCCGGACCGGGACGCTGAGCCGGTGCGCGCCGTCCTGCAGCGGGTCACCCGGGCTGCCGTCCGGGTGGAGGACGAGGTCGTCGGCCAGATCGGCACCGGCCTGGTAGCCCTGGTAGGCGTCACCCACACCGACACCGCTGCCGATGCGGCGTTTATCGCTCGCAAGATCGCCGATCTGCGCCTGCTGCACGAGGAGAGATCTGTGGCAGAGACCCCGGGCGCCGGCGTGCTGGTGATCAGTCAGTTCACCTTGTACGGCGAGGCTCGCAAGGGCCGCCGGCCCACATGGGTCCAGGCCGCTCCCGGTGAGGTCGCCGAACCGCTGGTGCAAGCCGTCATCGATGAACTGCGGGCTCGCGGGGTACCCGCCCAGACCGGGGTGTTCGGGGCACAGATGGCCGTGGAACTGGTCAACGACGGCCCGGTCACCCTCATCGTGGAGAGTTGAGAGTCCCTGCGGGGATTCCCGGCGGACCCCGGCCGGCGCAGCACCGGGACCGAATTAGGGGCGGGCCGGTCCGTGGGATTTTCCCGGCGCTTCACGCCCCTGGCGAACACGGGCAGGATTGGCGGTCCCGCGCCGTTAGCATCAATGTAACTGCCACGACCGGGTACGCCTGGTCCCGGCCAATGGGAGCGTGAGATGTTCGAAAGATTCACTGACAGAGCGCGCCGCGTCGTCGTCCTTGCCCAGGAAGAAGCGCGGATGCTCAACCACAACTACATCGGTACCGAGCACATCCTGCTTGGCCTCATCCATGAGGGTGAGGGCGTGGCGGCCAAGGCGCTGGAGTCACTGAACATCTCCTTGGAAGCCGTCCGCCAGCAGGTGCAGGAAATCATCGGTGAGGGCCAGCAGGCCCCCTCGGGGCACATCCCCTTCACTCCGCGCGCCAAGAAGGTGCTGGAGTTGTCGCTGCGGGAAGCCCTGCAGTTGGGGCACAACTACATCGGTACCGAGCACATCCTGCTCGGGCTCATCCGCGAGGGTGAGGGTGTGGCCGCCCAGGTGCTGACCAAGCTCGGCGCCGACCTGAACCGGGTGCGCCAGCAGGTGATCCAGTTGCTGTCCGGTTACCAGGGCAAGGAAGCGGTCTCCGCCGGCGGGCCCAGCGAGGGCACCCCCTCGGGCTCGGCCGTGCTGGACCAGTTCGGCCGGAACCTGACCCAGGCCGCCCGGGACACCAAGTTGGACCCCGTCATCGGACGCGGGCAGCAGATCGAGCGCGTCATGCAGGTGCTGTCCCGGCGCACCAAGAACAACCCGGTGCTGATCGGTGAACCCGGTGTGGGTAAGACCGCTGTGGTCGAGGGGTTGGCGCAGGACATCGTGAACGGCGATGTGCCCGAGACCCTGAAGGACAAGCAGCTCTACACCCTGGACCTGGGCGCCCTGGTGGCCGGGTCCCGTTACCGCGGTGACTTCGAGGAACGGCTGAAGAAGGTCCTCAAGGAGATCCGCACCCGCGGTGACATCATCCTGTTCATCGATGAGATCCACACCCTGGTGGGTGCCGGTGCCGCGGAGGGCGCGATCGACGCCGCCTCCATCCTCAAGCCGATGCTGGCCCGCGGTGAGTTGCAGACCATCGGTGCCACCACCCTGGAGGAGTACCGCAAGCACATCGAGAAGGATGCGGCGTTGGAGCGCCGGTTCCAGCCGATCCAGGTGGACGAGCCGGACATCCCGCACGCCATCGAGATCCTCAAGGGACTGCGCGACCGGTACGAAGCACACCACCGGGTGACCATCACCGACGGTGCACTGGTCGCGGCCGTGCAGTTGGCCGACCGGTACGTCAACGACCGGTTCCTGCCGGACAAGGCGATCGACCTGATCGATGAGGCCGGCGCCCGGTTGCGGATCCGCCGGATGACTGCCCCGCCGGAACTGAAGGAACTGGACGAGCAGATCGCCGAGGCACGGCGTGCCAAGGAGTCGGCGATCGATGACCAGGACTTCGAACGCGCCGCCCGGCTGCGCGATGAGGAGAAGAGCCTCGCCGCCACCCGCGCGGAGAAGGAGAAGGCCTGGAAGTCCGGAGACCTGGACACCGTGGCCGAAGTCGATGAGGAACTCGTGGCCGAGGTGCTCGCGATGTCCACCGGCATCCCGGTGTTCCAGATGACCGAGGAAGAGTCCTCCCGCCTGCTGCGTATGGAAGACGAACTGCACAAGCGGATCGTCGGCCAGGACGCTGCCGTCAAGGCGTTGTCCCAGGCCATCCGCCGTACCCGCGCCGGGTTGAAGGACCCCAAGCGCCCCGGCGGGTCGTTCATCTTCGCCGGCCCCACCGGGGTGGGCAAGACCGAACTGGCCAAGGCGCTCGCGGAGTTCTTGTTCGGCGACGAGGACGACCTCATCCAGTTGGACATGAGTGAGTTCGCCGAGAAGCACACCGTGTCCCGGTTGTTCGGTTCCCCGCCCGGATACGTCGGGTACGAGGAAGGCGGCCAACTGACCGAGAAGGTGCGGCGCAAGCCGTTCTCGGTGGTGCTGTTCGATGAGGTGGAGAAGGCCCACGCGGACATCTTCAACTCGTTGCTGCAAATCCTGGAGGACGGTCGCCTGACCGACTCCCAGGGCCGCATGGTGGACTTCAAGAACACCGTGATCATCATGACCACGAACCTGGGGACCCGGGATATCGCCAAGGGTCTGCTCACCGGGTTCCAAGCCGGCGGTGACCTGTCCACGAACTACGACCGGATGAAGGTCAAGGTCAACGACGAACTCAAGCAGCACTTCCGCCCGGAGTTCCTCAACCGTGTGGATGACGTGATCGTCTTCCCGCAGCTATCCCGCGAGGAGATCTACCAAATCGTGGATCACATGATCGCGCGGGTGGACGAGCGCTTGGCGGATCGGGACATGACCATCGAGTTGTCCCAGGCTGCCAAGGAACTGCTCGCCGAACGTGGCTACGACCCGGTGCTTGGTGCCCGGCCGTTGCGCCGTGCGGTGCAGCGGGAGATCGAGGACCCGTTGTCGGAGAAGATCCTGTACGGCGAACTGACCGCCGGGCAGAAGGTCTTCGTCGACGCGACCGGAGAAGGCCTACTTGCCGAGTTCGTGTTCAGCGGCGTGGACCGTGAACGTCCCGCGGCCGAGTTGGAAGCCGGTGAGCCGGTGGCCGCGGCCGTGGGCGCTGGTGAGCCCGACGCCGGAAAGCGTAACGGCACCGACGACTAAGGGCCCGCACACACCCGGACTGAGGCCGTCAACCCACGAGGTTGGCGGCCTCAGTCATGTCCGCATGCGCTGATGCGCACACCTCAGTCAGCGCCGCAGCCGGGTCAGCCAAGTCGGGCAGCAACCACAGTCATGTCCGCAACCGGCGCAAAGGGACGCAACCGGCGCAGAGGGACGGAACTGGCCCAGTGGGACGCAACCGGAGCAGAGGGGCGTGGCCGGGCCCGCATGCTGAGACCCGTGGAAGGACGTTGGAGACCAGGAAACCGCCGTGGTTAATGTCGAGCACGTGAGTCAGTCAAAGGTCGGGCGCTTGCCGAACGGGGCGGGCCGCGCCGAGACAGCCCGGCATGACCACCCGCCCGAGGTGGACCTGGTGATCGTCGGCGGGGGGCCTCGAGCGGTGGCCACGATCGCGCGGTTGGCCGCTCGGTTGCGCCCCGCGGCACCCTTCGGTGCTCCGGCACCAGTGGGGGCGCCCAGGATGTGTGTGGCCGTGATCGACGCGATCCAGGTCGGGGCGGGGGCGACGTGGCGTACCGACCAGCACCCGCTGCTGTTGAACAACACCTACAGTGCACACACCACCGCGCACGCCGATGAGAGCACCGAGCAGGACGGACCAGTCATACCGGGGCCGGATCTGGTGGGTTGGGCGCGTTCGGTGATGGACGCCGCCGCGATGCAGAGGGGCCGGTACCTCGGTCTGGGCCCGCCCCATCCGGACTGGGTGCCGGCCGAATGCGCCTCTTTGCGCCCGGAGTCCTACCCCTCGCGCCGGTTGCAGGGGGTCTACTACCGCGACCAACTCGCCGAGGCCGCCCACCGGGGCGGGATCGAGGTGCGGCATATCCGCGGTACCGTGGAGGACATCAGCGGAGGCGCCACTCGTTCGATGGCCCCCAAGGGCTCCGGCGAGCGGCCCGCTCGCCCTGTAGAGGCCTCCGATCATCCCGGCCCGGAAATGCGCACGGTACGGATCGCCGGGGGGCGGTGGGTGGCAACCGACGGCCCCGCCGGGCATCAACAGCACACCCGTCCCGCTGCGGTCGAGCAGGTCGACGCACCGCTGGTGGTGCTGGCCCAAGGCATGGTCCAGTCCGCGCCTACTGCTGCGACCCGCCGGCGTCGCGATCACGCAAGGCGCAACCGATGGCTGTACCTGCCTCCGGGCATGCCCTCGGAACGGGATTGGACCCAGGTGCCCGGAGACGGGCAGGGCGTTCTGGTGGCTGGCATGGGCGCGAACTTCTTCGATGTGATCGGCATCCTCACCGCGGGCCGGGGCGGACGGTTCACCCTCGCAGATACCGGTGAGCCGGTGGATGCCGCCGGCTTTTCTGCCCTGGACGGCGGTGCCGGGGGACCGGCTGCGGGTGCGGAACTTCGCTATGAACCCTCGGGTGCAGAACCGCGCCTGCTGGTCGGTTCGCGCCGCGGCCTGCCGTACCGGGGGAAAGGGGCCTACCCCGATGGCATGCCACCGTCGTGGCAACCCCGAATCGCCACCGCGCAAGCTCTCGCGGACGTGTGCGCAGACGGGGTGCAGGACCTTCGCGCCCAGGTGTGGCCGCTGCTCGCTGCGGAGTTCGCCGCAGCCCACCTCCTCACGCTGACGCGCCATCATCCCGGCGCTGTCGTCGAGGGTGCGGACGAGGATCAGATCCTCGCCGCGCTGCGCCCCGGGCCTGGCCCCGAGCAGGTAGCGCCCGACCCCACCGCCGTCGTCGCAGAGTTCGTCACCCATCCAGCCTATGAACTGGATGTGGAACGCCTGGATCGTCCCGCGTCGGTGGGATCCGCGCAGGAATGGGAGGCGTGGGTGCGCACCTGGTTGGCCCAGGAGCAGGCCAGCATCGCAAACCCCCTGACCTCTCCACGCAACGCGGTGAACCGGGCGATGGCCGCCCTGCGCTCGCTTCTGGGAGCGCACGTAGCCGCCGGCGCGCTGGACGGGATGACCCGTGTGCGCCAGTTCGAGGGCTGGTTCGTTCCGCTCGGGCTCACCCTCGCCTCCGGACCGCCGCCCCGCCGCACCGCCCAACTACTCGCACTCGTGCGCGCCGGGGTGGTCGAACTACTCGGCGAGGGACTGCACATCGAGGCCGACGACGACGGGTTCCGCGGCCGCAGCAAGGTGCGCCCCGAAGGGGTGGTCGCCCAGGCGCTGGTGGAAACCAGGATGTCCCGTGGTCAAGTGCCGGGCACCAACGACCCGCTGCTACGCAGCCTCCTCACCAGCGGCCGGGCACGACTGCACCGGGTGCCCACCCGCGGGCACCCTGCAGAGTCCGTGGAAACGCCGACGTTGGACGTGACCGCCGACGACTTCGCCCTCATCGACGCCCGCGGGCAGGTCGACCGCGCGGTGCTAGTGCTGGGGATCCCCGCAGAGGTCGTCCAACCCGGTTCGGCCATCGGCGCCACCCCCGGGGTGCCTTCTCCGCTGCTGGCGGGCGCGGACCAGGTTGCCGTCAGGGCGCTGAGCCTAGTCGCGGTGCCGGTCTGACCACCCAAGCCGGGGCTGTCTCGGCGAGGTTCCGGCCTGATACTCCAACCCGAGGCTGCCCGGCGCGGTGCCGGCGAGGACACCCCGGGTCGGCCCGGAAGAACTGCCCCGGTACGGTGCCGGTGAGCTGCGCGATCGGACGCGGAACCACCTACGGCCGGCTATTACGCCGTCGCCCGTTCCTTCTTCGCGGGCCTGTTCAGCACCAGCGGCAACGCCGCCGCAAGCACGATCACTACCGCTCCGACCCCGGCGGGAACGGAGATGGTTTCGGCGTACAGCCAGGCACCCAGCAGCATCGCCACCACGACCTCCCAGTAGGACAGGCTCGACAGTTCGGCGGTGCGCAGGTGCATCCCGGCCAGGACCAGCAGTCCCAGGGCCACCAAGCCGCAGACGGCGAAGAACACCGCCGCCCAGGTCCAGTGGGTGGAGGTCATACCGGAGAGGTCCGGTCGCGTCACGAGCACCATGGCACCGGTGGCGATGGTGCCGAAGAGGAACGTCCAGAAACTACGCACATCCGCCGGCATATCCGCCCGTAGCCGGTAGCACAGCAGCGCAGCGCCGTAGAACACCCCGGACAACAGACCCAGCCCGGCGCCGAGCAACCCGTCACCGGAACTGAGGGTCTCGGCCCCACCGAAGAGTCCAGCGGTCAGCAGCATGCCAAGGAACGCGGCGGACAGTGAGATGACTTCGACGCGAGAGGGGGATTCTTTGAGGAACACGCGCGCGGCGACGGTGGCCAGCACCGGGCCCAGATAGTGCAGCGCAACGGCTACACCAAGACTGGTGAGGACCACCGACCACAGCAGCAGAGCGAGGGATAACCCGAGGCTGACTCCGCCGAGCACCACCGACCAGGACATCCTGATGTGGCGCAGCAGGTGCAGCCGGCGGCTGACGGCGAGGATGACGACCATACCCAGGGCGCCGACCAGCATCCGGCCCATCGTGAGGGCCTCACCGATCACCGCATCCGGTGGGCTGGCCACCCGGCCGAAGACGCCCGCCGTTCCCATCGCCGTCGCGGAGATGAGGATCGCGACCACGCCCAGCGGCCTGTTCTGACGCACCGAACCGGATTGCGCGGATGCAGACCGGGCCGGGGTGTGGGTCGCTTCGGATGGAACCGGACGGGTTGTTGTCGGTTCGACCGCTTCGGGCAGCGGCCGGGTGCCGGACTCGTGCGGAACACGCGGCCGGTGTGGTGCGTGCGTTGCACGGGCCGCCGGGTGGGCGCGCCTTTTGCGGACGGGCGCAGGGACATGTGATGGAGCCTCGCTGAACGGTGCCACACAACTCCTCTGGACAGGCGCATGAGCGCAGGGGAAATCGAACATTCCCGCTCTGTCATCAGACCTGAGAGCTTTCGCGGGCCTCGCCCGCTTGCACCATCGGTGAACCGAGACGGGTTCTTTCCAGAGGAGCCTCGCCACGGCGGTCTGGGTGCCTGAGAGATTCCCGGGGGTTGCTCCTTCGGCGCCCGCTATTGCGGGACTCTCCCGCCGCGGTTCACTGGCATGTTCAGTTGTCCTCCCATTATGCCCCATCCCGGGGGAGACTTCTCGGCAGGATGGTGCGATTCTGAACACCTTAAGACGCTATTCGCCGGGAGCCCTCCACACTCCTGGGGCGGGGAGCGGCGCTGTGGGCGGATCGTCGACGCCGAACCCGTCGACCGCGTCCGGGTCGGTCCGAGCGAGGCCGCGTGGCGGGCGCTTGGCCCGGCCGCAGAGGTGATGGGTACCTCTGCCCATGGTTGGGGGTGGGGTGGGTGTTTAGTGTGGGTGGTGTTCTGTTGGTGTTCTGGGCCCTCGAGGCCTGGGGCCTGAGTGCTTGGAGGTGTGGCTGTGGGACAGGAAGTTTCAGCGGCGGATGGTGCTCTTGCGCGGGGTGCTGCGATTGTGGCGGAGTCGAAGTCGCAGTTGATGGGGGAGTTGAGTGCTCTTGAGGGGCGGTTGTCGGGGATTGGGGCGA
>DATGSR010000110.1:0-2753 GCA_035302405.1 Beutenbergiaceae bacterium | reverse complement strand
CAGATCTGCTGCCAGGACGGCGGCGGCAGCACGTAGGTCGGTGTGGCGCACGACGACGGTCGCCGGCTTCTCCAGGCCGGCCGGCAGCACCGTGGCGGGAACCCCGTGCGCGCGTAGCACGTGCATCACCTGGGCGCGGCGGATCTCCTCCTCGGCGGCATGGTCGTACTCCGCCTGGCGTGCCGGGTGGGCGAACTCCTTCGAGTCCGCGGTGGCAAGCGATTTGGCGTCGGGTGCCGTACTTGTCGTCGCCTCCGGGGTGGCCGGGCCGGTCACGGACGGCCGAGGGTGCCTGCTGATCCGGTTGGCCGAACTCAGCCGGCGGGCCAGGCGCCGGCGCAGCGGTGCGGGTAGGGCCGAGGCCAAACGGCTGCGTAAGACCGAACGGCGATCGCGGCGTCGTTGCGCGGGCGGGGCGTCGCCGTAGAGCAACAGTTCGTTCCCCAGGTCGTCGACGGTGTACTTGGCCTCCAGCATGGTCGGTGAACCGTGGTCCTCCACCACCACTGTCGGATCCACGCCGGCCAATGCGGGGGTACGTGAATTCATGAGCAACCGCCTTTCTACTTCGCCGCATCCGCGGTGAGCGCCGCCGGGGTCGCCACGGCAGGCTCCAACCACGGAGCAATGTCCAGCACTTCGCGCCCGAATTCGCGAACGCAGGAGAACGCGCATCTACGGCGTGGAACCCCGTCCCCGGGGGTGTCGCCGGTGCGCCGGAAGATCCCAGTATACCCCCTTAGGGTACTTTCGTCACATCCGGATCGGCGGAATAGTGCGGCAAACCCCGGTTTGTGACCGGGCTCGCTCTCGGTCGGCCGGGGCGGGTGGCGCCTATTCGGGCTCGTTGCCGGTGGCCGCGCCCAGCCGGAACGGGGAGGAGATCCCGACATAGGCCAGGTGGGCGATCAGGCTCCTCGCGCGGTGATCACGCGCAGCGACTATTCGCGGGCCGGGTGACCCAGAGCCTGCGAGAATAGGAAGCAGCCCCGACCATGAGGAGTGCACGGTATGTCGAACCCCCTCGACCACGGCGCGAACCAAGACGCTGCCGCCGATAACCCGCTGCACCTCGAGCCTCCCGCACCGGCGGAGGAGGTCGAGGTCCACGAGCCGGAGCGACTCGGCGGGATGATCCTGGTGGACGCCGATGCCCAACGTAAACACGCGGAGACGGCGAAAGCCTTCCTCGACGATCTGCTCGCCGCGCCGCTGCACAGCCCGGAGTTCCAGACCAAGTTGGCGCAACTAACCCGCCTGGGCCAGGACACGATGAACCAGGCCGCCGACTCCTCCAACCGGATGCTCCAACGACCCGCCGCAGCCCTGGCGGCCACCGGGGAGGACCCGGCCTCCAAGACCGGAACCACGTTGGCCGAGTTGCGCCAGATCGTCACCGAACTGGACCCCAACCGACACGACCTGACCGGCAGCCGGCGGTTCCTGAAGTTCCTGCCCCGCGGCAGCAGCATCCAGCGGTACTTCCAGAAGTACGAATCCGCCCAGGACCAACTCGACGCCATTACCAAGGCCCTCAAGGGGGGCCAGGACGAACTACGGATGGATAACGCCGCCATCCAGACCGAACGCGACGCCCTGTGGCAAGCACTCGGACACCTGGCGAACTACGCCGTCCTGGCACGCCACTTGGGCGACGGCCTGGAGGAGCGCATCACGGCCATGCGCAACGAGGGGAAGGTCGACGACGCCACCACCCTGGAGGCCGACGCGCTGTTCTACGTGCGCCAACGCCACCAGGACCTGATGACCCAGCTGGCCGTCTCCGCCCAGGGCTACCTGGCGCTGGATGTGGTGAGGAAGAACAACACCGAACTCATCAAGGGTGTGGATCGTGCGCTGGACACTACCCTGGCGGCGCTGCGGGTGGCGGTGATCGTCTCCCAGGCGCTCGCCCAGCAGAAGATCGTGCTCGCCCAGATCGACGCGCTGAACTCCACCACGGCGGACATGATCGTGTCCACCTCGGAACTGCTGCGTTCCCAGGGTGCCGATATCCAGCAGCAGGCTTCCCAGGCGACGGTGGACCCGGCGAAGTTGCAGCAGGCGTTCGACAACGTGTTCCAGGCGCTGGATGAGATCGATAACTACAAGGCCGAGGCGGCCCGATCGATGAAGCAGACGGTGACGGCACTGGAAGGACAGGTGACCCGGGCGCGGCTGCAACTCGAGCGCAGCCACACCGCCGACGCCGCGAGCAACCAGCAGGCCAGCGGCCAGCAGATCGGTAGCCAGCAGGCCGGCGACCGGCAGACGGGCAACCAGCAGACCGGCGGCCGGCAGCCGGGCAACCAGCAGACCGGCGCCTCCATCCCAGGCTCTCAGTCCCGAGGGCCCCGGGGAGGCTGAGTCATGTCGCGGTGGACGCTGGGCAACGTCGTCAAGGTCGGCCTGGTCGTCGTCTTCCTGCCCCTACTGGCTTACCTGGTGCTCGTGATCGGGGCGGTGAAGAAGAAACTCCGGGTGGTGCTCGAGGGCCTCATCTACGCGGCCGGGTTCTCGGCGGGCATCTTCTGGCTGGACATCATCGGCGTCGGCGGCCTGCTCGCGCTGGCCTCGATGGGCGCCTCGGGCGTGCGCGCCTGGCACCTGCGTGACCTGTGGCTGCCTGCCCGCCGCCGGTGGTGGCACCGCTTCATCCCCGAAGAATCGCCAGAGCAGCCCAGCCAACAGGTCGAAGTGACCGACACCCCGCCCCCGGAGGCCGCCCTGGAGGGCGCGGACGGTCGGGCCGC
>DATGSR010000109.1:0-3210 GCA_035302405.1 Beutenbergiaceae bacterium | reverse complement strand
ACCCGTCCCCACACCAGCGACCCGCGAATCGGCAGATCGCGTTCGGCCATCGCCACCAGCAACCCGGTGCCCACCCACGCCCCGCTGGCCAGGTCATCGGCCACCCACAACACCGCATCGCCCACGGTTTTGACCACGCGGGCCCCGTACCGGGCGATCACGTCCCGTGCGGTGGACTCGAACTCCCCCACCAGCGAGGCCAACTGGCTGGCGGTCAGGGAGGCTGCCCGGGTGGTGTAGGAGACGATGTCGATGAACCCGATCGCCCGTTCCAGCGGTAGTTGCTGCCCGGTGGGCGAGGCCTGCCCGGACTGGGCCACCTCCCGGTCGGTGCGGGCCATCAGCGCCGCCAGTTGCCGGCGCCAGACGTACTCGGCCTGTTCGGACAGGAACGGGGCCAACTCCCCCAAGCGGTCGAGCACCAGCAACCGGGCGGAAGTGTCATCCAGTTCGAAGCGCTTCATCGCGTCCTCCACCAGCGCCTCGACCTGCCAGAGCACCAGCCGGTCCATGCTGTGCCCCTGGGCGCGCACCAGGTTCTGGGCGGTGGAGAAGGAGATCTTGTCCTCGGCCACCACGGAGGCCAGTCGCCGCAACGCGCGCACGTCGGCCTCGGTGAAGTGTTTGACGTGCTCGGGCGGATCCGGGAACCCCAGCGAGCGCCAGTAACGACGCACGATCGCCAACTCCAAGCCGCACTCCTCGGCCACTTCCTCCAGGGTGTAGCGCGGTGGCCCGAGCATCGTCTCAATGCGTTTGGCGGTCGTGGAATCCGCCGAGTCGGCGCTCCACCGGGCAGGGGTTGCCCCGGTGAATGCTTGTGGCGGCTGGCGATTCACATCTGCGAGGTTACCCCCGCGTAGGGACTCGTCGCCCCTCGCCGGTGAACCGGTCCGGGTCCGTGCCACAGCAGCCCGTTCAGTCCCCGGCACGTAGACGGCGCACGTCACCTGCTCGGATGGTGTGCTCGGTGCCGCCGCTGCGCACCACGAGCCCGCCGTCGTCGGCCAACTCCACCGCGATGCCCTGGATCGCCGAGCCTCCGGGTTGATCCGCGTGCACCTGCTGGCCGAGGGTGGCGCAGACCTGGGCGATGTGTCCGCGCAGTTCACCACCGTCGTCGAACGCGGTGATGAGCCGGCCCAACTCGGTGGTGATCGCCTGCGCCAAGGCGTCCATGTCGTCGTCGTGCTGGATCTCCCCGACGCCGGCCGCCGCTAATGTGCCCGCCCACTCCACGGGCAGTTCCGGCCCCTCCACGTTCAGCCCAATCCCCGCCACCGCGGCGTCACCAGCAGGGACCACCTCGGTGAGGATTCCTCCGAGTTTGCGCCAGGTGCCCCACCCGGCCAGCGGCGGTCCGCCGTTGTGGTCGATCACGTCGTTGGGCCACTTCAGGGCGATCCGGTCCGGTTGATCGGCGCGGGCGCGCAGGGTGCGCACGACGGCGAGGCCCGCAACCAGCGGCAACCAGCCCCACCGTTGCCGGGGTGCGCTGGGGCGCAACAACACCGAGAAGGTCAGCGAGCGGATCGTGGTGCTGGTCCAGGTACGCCCGGCCCGGCCCTTACCGGCGGTTTGCTCGCGGGCCAGCAGCACCGATAGGTGGGGCCACTGGCCCGGGTCGGCAGAGGCCGCGGCGATCAGGTCGGTGTTGGTGGAACCGGTGCGCTGGACCACGCGGAAGGCAGGCATGGCCTCACTGTCCCACGGGCAGGTCGGCCGCACCGCTGACACCTGCACCCGCACCTGAACCGCGTGTGACGGCGGCCACCGGTGCCACCCGGTGTAGGGCGCACTTGCTGAGGGTTTTGTAGGGTCCCCACAACGAACGGGTGGGCGCCATCACCGTGTCCGCATGGGTTTTGGCGGGTGCGGACAAGTACGCTTGCCCTCTGTGACCACTTCCGAGGACATCGACATCACCACCACCGCCGGCAAGATCGCCGAACTGCGCCGGCGCAACGCCGACGGGCCGCAGGCGCTGGCCGAGGCGGCGGTGGAGAAGCAGGGCAAGCGCGGCAAGAAGACCGCCCGGGAGCGGATCGAAGCGCTGCTGGATGAGGGCAGTTTCGTGGAACTGGACGCCCTGGCCACGCACCGCTCGTACAACTTCGGGCTGGACAAGCGCCGCATCCCCGGCGATGGGGTGGTGGTGGGGTACGGCACCATCGACGAGCGCCAGGTGTGCGTCTACGCCCAGGACTTCACCGTGTTCGGCGGGTCCCTGGGCGAGGTGCACGGGGAGAAGATCACCAAGGTGATGGACCTGGCGCTGCGCACCGGGGTGCCCCTGATCGGAATCTCCGACGGGGGCGGGGCCCGCATTCAGGAAGGGGTGGCGGCCCTGACCCAGTTCGCCGAGATCTTCCGCCGCAACGTGGCCGCCTCCGGGGTGATTCCGCAGATCTCCCTCATCCTGGGACCCAGCGCGGGCGGGGCGGTGTACTCCCCCGCCCTGACCGACTTCATCGTGATGGCCGATCAGACCTCGAACATGTTCATCACCGGCCCGGATGTGATCCGTGCGGTGACCGGGGAGGATGTGGGATTCGAGGAACTGGGCGGCGCCCAGACCCACAACGAACGCTCCGGTGTGGCCCACTACCTGGCCGCCGATGAGGACGACGCCTTCGACTTCGTCAAAGCCCTGCTGCATTACCTGCCGGCGAACAACCTGTCCGACCCCGAGACCTTCCCGGTCGAACCGGAACTGGAAGTCACCGACGCAGACGCGGAGTTGAACGCGCTCATCCCCGATTCGGACAACCAGCCCTATGACATGCACCAGGTGATCGAGGCGGTGCTCGATGAGGGGGAGTTCCTGGAGATCCAGCCGCTGTTCGCGCGCAACGTGATCGTCGGGTTCGGGCACGTGGAGGGCCACCCGGTGGGCATCGTGGCCAACCAGCCCGAGGCGATGGCCGGCACGCTGGACATCGACGCCGCGGAGAAGGCCGCCCGGTTCGTGCGCACCTGCGATGCGTTCAATATCCCGGTGCTCACGTTCGTGGACGTGCCGGGGTTCTTGCCGGGCACCGATCAGGAATGGAACGGCATCATCCGCCGCGGGGCGAAGTTGATCTACGCCTACGCCGAGGCCACCGTGCCGCTGATCACCGTGATCACCCGCAAGGCTTACGGCGGGGCGTACATCGTGATGGGCTCCAAACAACTCGGCGCGGACATCAACCTGGCCTGGCCCACCGC
>DATGSR010000108.1:0-10701 GCA_035302405.1 Beutenbergiaceae bacterium | reverse complement strand
CACTCGGCGCGGCGGTAGGGGCGTCGCGGGCGGCGGTGGATGCCGGGTATGCCCCACCGGAGACCCAAGTCGGACAAACCGGCGTCACGGTCTCCCCGCGACTGTATGTGGCCCTGGGGATCTCCGGGGCGATCCAACACCGCTCGGGGATGCAAACCTCCAAGACCATCGTGGCCATCGACAAGGACGCCGAATCCCCGATCTTCGAAATCGCCGACTACGGCGTGGTCGGTGACCTGTTCACCGTCGTGCCCCAGCTGATCGACTCAATCCAGGAGCATCGCGCAGGAAACTGACACAGCACGCCGCATGCGTCACACCGCATGCATGGAACAGCGGAGGGCCCGGGCACAAAACCCGGGCCCGCCGTCGTCTGTGGAACTTGAGTCCCGCCGTAATCAGTCGAATGTGATGGTCCGGCAGCCGAACCCGATGATCAGACCCGCTCCCCGGCCGCCGCCGGCATCGCGGGAACGGGGATCCCGAGCAGCGGCGGGTACTGCTGGGAGCCGAACACGTCACGGTCACCAGGGCTGCTGCTGGGCGTTTCCCGCTGGATGGTGAACTTGATCGCGAAGGCGGGGTCGTAGTGCACGAAGTCGGTGATGCGGCTGTCCTCGATGCCGAAGAGGTTGCGCACCGTCTCGCGGGTCAACGCCCCGCTGTCGCGCACGTGCTCGTAGGTGGCCAGGTCGCTGAAGATCACGTCGAAGGTGATGCGGTCCGTTCCGGCGTTCTTGCTGCGCACGGTCTTGGCCAACTCGCCCAAAATGGTCATCGCTGTGGTCATGGTCTGCTCCTGATCTGATCCGGGTGGCTTCAGTTGGCCACGTCGGCGAGGTTGCCTGCGTTGATGTCGACCATGTGCAGATCGAACAGCGACATGGGGTCGGATACCGGGACGATGTGGTTCATCGTCCACCGGTAGGCGGTGGTGGCCGGCAGCACCTCATCGGTGACGAACGCCGCCGTCCCTGCGGTGCCCTTCACCTCGGGCAGGCGGGCGTAGAAGATCTGACGGGTGGCGAACAGCGTCAAGGCTTCGGCTTCCTCGGCGGTATCGGCGATGCCCTCGACGACGACGCCCAACTCGTGGGTGTTGACCTCCTGCACGGGTTCCAGATCACCCATCACGCCGTTCTTGCCGTAGACGATGAACTCCAAGTGATAGTCCATGTCGCTGAACTCTTCGGCCACCTGGCCGCGAGCCAGTTCCACCACCTTGTCGATGTTGGCGATCGTGTAGGGGTCACGGATCCCGGCGATGCCAAGGTACTTCTCCCCGACCCGCCCGGAGCCTTCGATCTTCACCGTGACGTCGCCCTCGACCGGCACGTACTTCTGCCCGGTGACCCGGGTGGTCTTCTCGTCGTACTGCTCGTACTTGCAGTTGGTCATATCCAACATCCCGCCGGCGAAGTACTCGAAGTAGGGGTTGGACCGCTCATACATCGCGTGGCCGGCAACGCTGGCCACGGTGCACCGTTGCCAGGGGGCCATCGCGGTGACCTTCACATCGTCATGGGTGATGGTGCCGATCACCGACTCCTTGGCGCCGTACGGTTCGGCGCAGAAGGAAGCGCACTCCAGCACCTTGCCCAGGTAGTAGGCGTGGTCCTCGGGGAAGCCCTCGAAAATTGCGGGTGCGGCGAAGATCGCCGCGTCGCTGGAGCGGCCGCCGATGATGACGTCGGCGCCGGCTTCCAGGGCCTTGATGAAGGGGTGCACACCGGCTACGGCCACGGCCCTCGTGGTGGCCTCGACGGTTTCCCGCGTTGCCGGTTCGCGCCCGTCGAGTCCCTCGATCGTGATGCCCTCGTCGAGCAGCCCGCTCAAGTAGGAGGTGGGTACCTCGGAGTAGAAGTAGGCGAGTTTGAACGGCGGAAGGTCGTGCTCGGCGGCAAGGTCCTTGATCATCTGCACGTACATGTCCACCCGGCTGTTGGAGCCGCAGTCTCCGGCAGAGCCGATGATCATCGGGACCCCTTGCTCGCGCGAGGCGAGCAGCATCAACTCCAGGTCGTGGCGCTGCCAGCGCTCCATGCTCACCGACCGGTCGGCACCTAGGGCGGTGGCGCCGATGTCGTCACTGCCGGAGTCGGCGCAGTAGTAGTCAGGTTTAGTGGCGGCCGCGATTCGGAAACTCTCCACCTTCGTGGGGGCAAAACCCAGATGCCCGTTAGGGCTGACGATACGAAGTTGGTCCTTCAACGGAAGACTCCTGACTGTGGTCGCCGGGGCTGCTCCGCCTAGGCGAACGGTTCGTGGACAATACCGGTTATATCCAGATATACCAACGCGGCAATGGCAAGTCAACGGGTCTCAGCGGCCCGGGGCGCGCCCATCCGCTGGGGCCCCTGCGCAGAGGCAGCGCCACACGCGCTCGGAGGTGAATAGCCTCGCTCGCTCACCTCTGACGGGCAGCTGGCCACGTCGCCTTGAACGCTCAGCTCGCTCGGTCATCTTCGATCGGCCTCGCTCGCCCATCTCGAACGCTCAACCCGACAGGATGCGGTCCAGGGGCCGGTTGACGATGAAGCGGTACCTATCGGCGCGGTAGTAGGCGCGGCGGAACTCCAGCGGCCCTTCGTCGTCGGACATCACCGACTCGACGGCGAGCAAGGGCGCCCCGGGTTGTAGCACGAACAATTCGGCCAACTCGTCCCCGGCCGCCTGGGCCTCGATGGTCTGGCTGAGCGCGGTGGGACGACGCGAGACCGTGCCCTCCCGGTACAGGTCCAGGGTGGAGAACGGCCGGCCGGCCTGCTCCAGAGTGCGTGCGGAGGCGGCGACTTGCTCCCCGTGGGAAAGGGCGAAGTAACTGTCGTACAGCACCACCGGGGTGGAGTCCCCGCGCCCCAGCAGCCGCAGGTTGTAGAGCGGCTCACTGGGGTCCATGCGCAGCGCGGCGGCCATCGCCAGGTCGTTCATCCGCGTCTCACTGGTCAGGATCTCGGTGGAGGCCACGTGGCCGTGGCCGGCCAGCGTGCTGCCGAAGCTGCGGATATCGGACAGATCCTGGCGCAGGGCGCTGCGCCCGGGGCCGGCCACGAACGTGCCCACTCCGGGACGTTGCTCCAGCAGTCCCTCCTCGCAGGCCAGTCGCACCGCGTGCCGCACGGTGATCCTGCTGACGCCGAGGATCTCCGACAGGGCGCGCTCGGAGGGCACGCGCTGGCCGGGTTCCCACTCGCCGTCGGTGATCCGCCGCCGGATCACACCCACGACCTGGTGGTACAGCGGCTCGGGAGCAGTACGTGAAACGCGCATTCGGTCACCCCATCTGCCGGAAGGTCATCATCGCAATCCCGGCTGGCAGTAGGCGCAAAAGCATAGAGCAACCGTGCCGCACGGACCGGGTTCTTGGCGGGCCCGATCAACAGGTGCGCAGAACCAGCCGCTGTGCTGGTTCGATGCCGCGATCATCGGGAACTCCTTGTCACGAAGCAAAGCCGGTGCTACCTTCGCCACAATACCGGTTATATCCACATACCGGAAGATAGACCACGCAATGAGAGCGGTTGGGGAGGTTCATGAAGTCCACAAGACGCGACGAGGCGTCTGAGCCGCTGCTACGGGTGCGCGACCTCAACGTGCGGTTCGGGCCCGTCTCGGCTGTCACCCAACTCTCCTTCGACGCCTGGCCCAAGGAGTTCCTGGGCGTGGTGGGCGAGTCCGGGTCGGGCAAGAGCGTCACCGCCAAGGCCATCCTGGGGCTACTTCCCGAGAACGCCCAGGTCAGTGGCAGTGCCACTTTCCGCGGCCAGGAACTCATCGGCGCCCCGGCCGAGGTGCTGCGGCGGATCCGCGGCAAGCAGATCGGCCTGGTGTTCCAGGACGCCCTGGCCGCGCTGGACCCGGTGTACACGATCGGTGACCAGTTGGTGGAGGCGCTGCAGGCCCACACGGAGATCTCCACCAAGGAGGCGCGCACCAAGGCCGCGGACCTGCTGGCCGAGGTCGGGATCCCCAGCCCGAGCAAACGGCTGGACGACTACCCCCACCAACTCTCCGGCGGGCAGCGCCAACGCGTGATCATCGCGACCGCGCTGATCGCCGAACCGGACCTGATCATCGCCGACGAACCGACCACCGCCCTGGACGTGACCGTGCAGAAGCAGGTGCTGGACCTGTTGGCCGAGGTCAGCGAGCGGCGCGGGGCGTCGGTGATCCTGGTGACCCACGACATGGGCGTGGTGGCCCAGCACTGCGACCGGGTGGCCACTTTCTACGGCGGCCTGCTGGTGGAGTCCGCCGACGTGTACAGCCTGTTCGAGACCCCGCAGCACCCCTACACCGAGGCGCTGCTGCGTTCGGTGCCGAAGTTGGGGGAGACCACCCCGTTCGAGGCGATCCCCGGCAGCCCGGTGCAGATCCAAGGGGCGCTGGACCGCTGCCCCTTCGCCCCACGCTGCAAGCACGCCGCCCCGGTCTGCACCCAGGAGCTTCCCGCGGAGTACGGCACCGCCGAGCACCGCCACCGGTGCGTGCGAGTGGGACAGGGGGAGATATGACCGCGCTGCTGCAGGTGGAGGACCTGGTCAAGACCTTCGGCTCGGGCCGCCAACTGATGGGCACCGGAGAGGTCACCACCGCGGTGGACCACGTGTCCTTCTCCGTGGAGGCCGGCAGCACCCTGGGCCTGGTGGGGGAGTCCGGCTCCGGTAAATCCACCACCGCCCGGATCGTGGCCCGCCTGCTGGAGGCCGACAGCGGCAGCGTGCGGCTGCACGGCCAGGAACTGCTCACCTTGCGCGGACGCGCCTTGGCTCCCATCCGCCGTCAGGTGCAGATGGTGTTCCAGGATCCGTTCGCCTCCCTGAACCCGCGGTGGAAGGTCGGCACCCTGGTGGCTGAGGGCCTGAAGATCCACAGCCGGATGACCCGGGCCCAGCGCCGTGACCGCGTCGTCGAACTGCTCGAGATGTGCGGCCTGCCGGCCGTGGCCGCCGAGCGATTCCCCCATGAGTTTTCCGGCGGGCAACGCCAACGCATCGGCATCGCCCGCGCCCTAGCCGTGGAACCGGAGGTGTTGATCCTTGATGAGCCGGTCTCCGCCCTGGACGTATCGATCCAGGCGCAGATCCTCACGCTGTTGACCCATCTGCAACAAGACCTGCATCTGACCTACCTGTTCATTGCTCATGATCTGGCCATCGTGGAGCGGTTCTGCGACCAGGTCGCGGTGATGCGGGGCGGTCAGATCGTGGAAGAGGGCGTGCCACGGGAGTTGTACGCCAACCCGCAACACGAGTACACCAAGACCCTGCTCAGCGCCATTCCCATACCCGACCCGCGGCGCTCGGGCACCACCTACCAACGGAGGTAGCACCAATGAAACCCACCCGAACACCGACAATCGCGGGCCTCGCGATCGTCTCCGCCCTCGCGCTCGGCCTGGCGGCCTGCGGCGGCGGCGACGGAGAAACCTTCGGCGACGCAGAACAAACCGGCGACGTCGAAGAAGCCGGTGAGGGCGGCACGGAGGCGGAGGCCGGCCAACTGGTTATCGCCCAGAGCGCCGACGTGCTGACCATGGACCCGCACATGCACCGCAACCGCACCACCCAGAACGTGGTCCACCAGGTCTTCGAGTCGCTGGTGAACATGGACACCGAACTGAACCCGGTGCCCGAGCTGGCCACCGAATGGGACCAGGAGGACGACCTCACCTGGCGGTTCACCCTGCGTGAGGACGTCACCTTCCACAACGGGGACGCGTTCACCGCCGACGACGTGAAGTTCAGCATCGACCGGATCCTGGACCCAGAGCAGGCCTCACCCCGCGCCTCGATGCTGGAGATGATCGAGGACGTGGAGGTGGTCGATGACCACACCGTGCTGATCACCACCGAGAATCCGGCGCCCACACTGCTGTCCGGGCTGGCGGTGAACGAGATCGTGCCCGCCGACTACGTCCAGGAGGTGGGCGATGAGGAGTTCGCCGAAGCCCCGGTGGGCACCGGACCGTTCACCTTCGACCAGTGGGTACCCAACGAGAGCGTGATGCTGGACGCCTACGCCGACTACTGGGACGGCCCGCCGTCGGTGGACGGGTTGGTGTTCCGCCCCATCCCGGAGGTGTCCTCCCGGATGGCCGCCCTGCAATCCGGGGAGGCGCACATCGCCGCGGAGATCCCCACCGATCTGACCGGTGAACTCACCGGTGACACCGAACCGGTGGGCGTGAGCGGCACGCGGATCTACTTCCTGGCGCTGAACGTCACCGAAGCACCCTTCGATGACCACGAGGCACGCGTCGCAGCCAACCAGGCGGTGGACAAGAACGCCCTGGTGGACGCGCTGTATGAGGGCAACGCCCGGCCGCTGAACCAGCCCGCCTTCCCCGAGATGGTCGGCTACACCGACGGCATCGAGGAGTACGAGTTCGACGTCGACGCCGCCAGCGCGGTGTTCGAGGGCGTGGATGAATCCATCGAGATCGACGTGATCGAAGCCGACCGCACCCTCGCCGAGGCGGTGGCTGGTCAGTTGCAGGCCGCGGGGCTGGAGGCCACCGTGAACGTGCTGGAGGAGCAAGCCTTCACCGACGCGATCGAATCGGGCAGCAGCACCGCCTACCTGTCCTCCTGGGGCGTGGCCGAAGGTGATGCGGACGTGATCATGGCCCGGCACTTCTGGAGCCCCTCCCGTGAGGGCGCGGTCTACACCGGGTACACCAACGATGAACTCGATGAGTTGATCGTGGCCGCCCGCAGCACCCTGGACCAGGGCGAGCGTGAGGACCTCTACGCCCAGGCGACCGAGATCGTCATGGACGAGGCCCCGTGGGTGCCGTTGCTCAACCCCGAGGAGATCTACGGGGTCTCCGCGCAGGTCCAGGGGTGGGAGCCCTCCCCGATCGGCCGCTTCAACGTGGCCGACGTGACGCTCAACTGACCCAGCCCAGCACGCGGCCCCGCGCGGTGATCCCGCGCGGGGCCGGGAGGGATTGAGATGCTTCCGGTCATCGTTCGCCGCCTCGGCCAGACCGTTCTGGTGCTCATCGGCGTATCGATCATTGTCTTCTCCCTGATCCACATCACCCCCGGGGACGCCGTGGACGTGATGTTCGCCGGGGAGAACGTCAGCGTGGAACAACGCGAGGCCTACCGTCAGCAGTTGGGCCTGGACCAGCCGATCGTGCAGCAGTACTTCAGTTACGTTGCCGGCGCGCTCCAGGGTGACCTGGGCACCTCGATCCGGCGGGGCACACCCGTCACCGAAATCATCGGCTCCACCATCCCCGCCACCGTGGAACTGACCCTGGCCGCCCTGGTGGTGGCGATCATCATCGGCGTGCCGGTGGCGATCATCTCCGCGCTGCGCCAGGGCAGCATCTGGGACCGGGGCGGCAGCGTGGTGGCCCTGTTCGGGATCTCCATGCCCAGTTTCTGGCTGGGCATCATGCTGATCCTGCTGCTGTCGATCACCGTGAGCTGGTTCCCCGCCAGCGGCCGCCTGGGCCTGGAGGCCGGCGGGCTGCGGCAGATCACCGGGTTCCTGCTCATCGACGCCCCGCTGCAGGGCAACTGGACCGCGCTGTGGTCCGGACTCAAACACATCGCCCTGCCGGCCCTCACGCTGGGCGCGGCGATCACCGCGACCCTGTCCCGGGTGCTGCGCTCCGGGCTGTTGGAGGTCAAGCGCCAGGACTACATCGACGCCCTGCGCGCCCGCGGGCTGCACCGGCCCAGGGTGATCCGACACATGATCCGCAACGCCCTACCGGCAGCGGTGATCGTGATGGGCGTGCGGATCGGGTCCCTGCTCGGCGGGGCGATCGTCGTCGAGGTGGTGTTCGGCTGGCCCGGGCTGGGCCGGTTGGTGGTCGATGCGATCCAGAACCGGGACTTCCCGATCGTGCAGGGTGCGGTGCTGGTGATGGCGCTGCTGTTCGTGGCCGTCAACTTCCTCACCGACATCATCCAGGCCTGGCTGGATCCGCGCATCAAACTGTCAGGAGGTGCCTCCCGGTGACCTGGCCCAGAAAGCTCTACCGGTTCTTCGGCAGTTCACCGCTGGTGATGACCGGCCTGGTGTTACTGGTGGTGTTCGTGGTGGTCGGGGTGTTCGCCCCGTGGATCGCCCCCAAGGACCCCCATCTGCAGAGCCTGACCGAACGGTTGCAGCCACCGCTGTCCGAGGGCTACCCGCTGGGCACCGACGCCCTGGGCCGGGACGTGCTGTCCCGGCTGATCTACGGCTCGCGCATCTCCCTGATCGTCGGGTTCGCCGCAGTGCTGCTCTCGGCGGTGATCGGCATCATCATCGGCCTGGTCAGCGGCTACGTCGGCGGCTGGGTGGACAGCCTGTTCATGCGGGTGGTGGACGCCTGGCTCGCCTTCCCCTTCCTGCTGCTGGCCATCGCGATCGTGGCGGTGCTGGGACGGGGCCTGAACAACATCATCATCGCCCTGGTGATCACCGGCTGGGTACTGTACGCCCGGCTGGTGCGCGGGGAGACTCTTTCGCTACGAGAACGGGAGTTCGTGCTCTCCGCCCGCGGGCTGGGCACCAACCCGATCTCGATCATGTTCAAGCACATCCTGCCCAACTGCATGGCCCCGATCCTGGTGGTGGCAACGCTGGAGATCGGCGTGGTGATCGTCACCGAAGCCTCTCTGTCCTTCCTCGGGCTCGGGGTGGCCGGCGCCGAACCCAGTTGGGGCGCCATGCTCGCCGACGGGCGGGCCTACCTCACCCGCGCCTGGTGGCTGGCGACCACCCCGGGGCTGGCGATCTTCGCCGTCGTGCTCGCGGTGAATATCGTGGGAGACGGGCTGCGCGACGCGCTCGACCCGCGCGATGAGAGCCTGCGACGTGAGGAGGTCACCCCATGAGCACCGGCTATCCGGAGGCCACCGTCATCGACGCCAGTGGCAGCAACACCGACATCGGCACCGCCCACGCCCGCGCCACCGAACACCTGCGCCCGCGAGTCCAGGAGTGGGTGGACTCCACACTGGCCACCTACCCGCTGGATGATCCCACCGTGGAACGGCGGCTCGACGACGTCATCCGCGCCTGGCAGGACCTGACGCCGGGCACCGTGGAGCAGGTGGGGGCGATGGCCGAGGTGTACCAGATCCCGGCGCGGGCGTTGCTGGCCGCGTCGCTGGGGACCTACATGCGCAGCCTGGACCGCTCCCTGGGCGTTACCGACGGGTGCACCACGATGGCGGCCCCGGGCTCCCGGCCGGTGCTGATGAAGAACCGGGACAACGAGTCACGTTTCCTGCCGATGCAGACCATCCTGCGTGTGCGGCCCAAGCAGGGGCACCCGTGGTTGGCGCTGTCCACCGCCGGCGCCCCGGCCGTGCACTCCTCGGGCATCAACGCCGCCGGCTTGGCGATCGCCGACACCCACGTGGCCTCCCGCGACATCGGCCCCGGCGTGCCCCGGTTCTCCTCGATGATGCACATCCTGGAGGAGTGCACCACCACCGCCGAAGCCGTGGAGTACCTGCGCACCGTGCCGCAGATGGGGCTGGGGAACCTGACGATGGTCGACGCCGAGGGGCACACCGCCGTAGTGGAGTGCGCCTTCAGCGGCAGTGCGGTGATCCACGACGTGCTCGGCGATCGTGATGACTCGGGGGACGGGGACGGTCCGGGGGGTGGAAACGGCCTCGGCGTTAGCGGTTCGGGCGGCCTGAGGGTTGGTGGTTCGGGCGTTGGCGGTCCGGGCGGCCTGGGCGTTGGCGGTCCGGGCGGTGATTTTCCGCGGGGCGCGGTGGTGGCGACCAACCACTACGTGGACCCGGGCCTGGTTTCCTCGCTGCTGGAGCCTGAGCAGGGCACCCCTGGCGCCGACTCCCGGGCCCGGCGGGAGACCGTCACCACCCAGTTGCGCCAGTGGGGCGCGGGTCCGGACCTGGCCGCGGCTCCGGACCTGGCCGCGGTGCGGGCCTTGGCGGCCACGCACTTCTGGCCGGCCGATGCCGAGCCCGGTCAGGGTGAACCAGCGCCGGGGTCACTGTGCAAGCACGGCGCCAGCGCCCGGTCGGAGACGATCTCCACCGCCGTGTTCGACCCGGTGGCCCGCACGGTCGATCTGTGCCTGGGCCGCCCGTGTGAGGCACCGTTCGTGCGGATCGGTTTCGACGGCGACCCGGTTCCGGTGCCGCCGGCGGGTTAGCGCGCACGATCCGCCTGCGAACAACGTGCGCCGGCTGGGCGCCCGGTCAACCTGGTCCACCAGCCGACTCGTCCCAACCAATTGGGCGGATATAGCGCGTTCTGCCTGCTGCGCGCCGCCCGAACCATCCAATTGGACGGTTAGCGCGTTCTGCCTGCTCCGCGTCGCCCGAACCGAACGACCCAATTGGGCGGTTACGGCGCGACCTGCCCACTGCGCGCCTCCCGAACCATCCAATTGGACGGTTACGGCCCACGTGGGCGGTTGCGGCGCACGCGAATCGCTAGCGCCAGCGTGCGTTCAGCGTCGACGTGAGCTTATCGGAGGCGTGTGTTCAGCGCGCCGGCCACTGACCAGGCTGCGTCTCCTGCCCGGACGCTCCGTGCTGGCCCTGCTGCGGCGCCTGCCCCGCCTGACCGGTGTGACCATACGGCGCGGACTGAGGTGCTTGGCCTTGTTGGACCGGCTGACCGTACTGACCTTGAGCGTTCACCTGGCCCATCTGCCCAGGCGCGCCCGCCTGAGGTGCCTGTCCATAGCCCTGCTGGCCCATCTGCCCC